>JAJXWW010000229.1 GCA_021781415.1 Planctomycetota bacterium | reverse complement strand
ACCACGCTCTTCATCCGTCAGGCGGACAATGAATTTCTTGTTCATGGGAAACCTCCTTGTGGTCGAAAGTTTCCCGAAAAACTACAACAGATGCAACCCCAATTCTCAGCCTTGAAGGGGCACTAGAGGTCGGGTCGATCGTCAGTTGTGCCGGGTTGACAGTCAGAGTGCCGGCGTTAAAGGTAGCGATGGTGTAATTGCCGGTCGCCGCCAGGTTCCCTTGGCTGATCGCGTAGCCACTGACGTTGCTCGACGAGGTCGCACTGGTCGCCAGGGCACCGGCGAAAGCGGCGCTGGTATCGCCGTTGACCAAGCCGGAGTAGTGGTAAGTCAGCGGCGGCACACTGCCGCCGTAGGTCATGGACAGGTTGTCGGCCATCACCGTCAAGCTCGCCGGGACGACGTTGATGGTCGCCGTCGTCTGCACCGTCGCGTAGTCAGTTGTGTCGCTGGGCGTGAAGGATACGGCCTCGCTTTGGTCGTTGCCGGCACCGAGGACGGTCTCCGCGGCGCTGGTGTAAGTGAAGGTGCCCGCCACGGTCACGGTATTGCCATCGACGGTCGAGGTAGCGGAGCCGCTGAGCTGGGTGTTGGCCAGGGCCGTTCCGTAGGTGATGTTGACCGGCTTGACAGTGACCGTCGGCGTGGCCTGGGTGACCGTGGTCTGGAAGCTGGCGCTGTTGTTGCTGGGAGTCGGATCTCCGGTGATGGGTCCGACGGAAGCCTTGTTGCTGATGACCGTGCCGGCAGCCGCGCTGCTGTTGAGTTGGACGACCAAGGAGAAGGTGGCCGAAGTGTTGGTGGTCAGCGAGGTGATCCAGGCCGACACCGTGCCGCTGGAGCCAGCGGCCGGAGCGCTGCTGCTCCAGCCGCTGGGCACGGTCCACGACACCAGCGCGGTGTTGGCCGGCAGCACATCGGCCAGTGTGATGTTGCTCTGGGCGCTGGAATTGTCGTTGGTCACGGTCAGCGTGTAGGTGATCTGTCCGCCGAACGCGGCGGTTGAGGGGGCTTTGCCGCGGACGGACAAGTCCGTGGTGGCGGCAGTCGCTGCGTATTCGTAAGCGCCAATGTCCACGGCGTTGCCGACGATGCGGGCGTAGCCGCGCTGGTCGATGGCGTCCGGGACGGCGCTGTTGTCGCCGGCGTCGATGGCCGGACTACCGGCCAATAGAGCCATGCTCTGGGTGGGACCACCGTTGTTTTGCAGCGATCCGAGCAGCGGATTGATGGGATTGGAAGCGGTGCCCACCTGATCCCCGTTGCTCGTGGTGGCGCGGAAGCCGGCACCATCGCCGATGAGATCGTGATCGCTGGATTGCACAGTGCCGGAGACGTCAGGATTTGAGGCGCTTCCATAGGAACCGGATGCACCAGAGCCTGTGAAGCCAAATCCTCCCGCTCCTCCGGGACGGAGGAAGAGGTTGTCTTGGGCGATTATCGTGTTGGCCAGGATGGCCGTGCTACCACCGAGGATGTCCAATCCGCCGCCAACGGCTCCGCCACCGTTGCCGCCCTCGCCGCCGTAAGTGGCTCCGCCGCCGTTGCCGCCATAGCCGCCGACAACGTAATTGCCGCTGACGGTATCATTGCCAAGTAGGAGGGTGCCTGCCCCGGTCTCAAAGTATTTGCTGGCCATCACCAAGCCGCCGCCCGCGCCTAAACCGCCGGTGCCGCCGGTAGCGGAGACGCCAGCGGCGCTGCCGCCGGTACCGCCGCTGCCACCGTCGGCGTTATCACCGTTGAGGGTGTCGTTGCTCAGCGTGGCACTGCCCCCAGCCACATACAGGCCGCCGCCCGCGCCCAAACCGCCTACGCCGGCTAGGCCAACGGGTGAACCGCTGCCGCCGCTGCCGCCGTTGCCACCCTTGGCCTGATTGGCGCTAAGCGTACCGTCGCTCAGTGTGACGGTACCTGCGGTGACGTACACGCCGCCGCCCGCCCCCGTGCCGCCGGTCCCGCCGCCGCCGCCGCGGCCGATTTTGAAGCCGGGACCGCCGGGAGGGCCGGTAGGCAGGCCGATGCCACCGTGGCCGCCTGCGCCGCCTTGAGCCATATTGCTACTAAACGTATCGTTGTTTAATGCGACGAATCCGCCTGCCACGAACAAGCCGCCGCCGGAACCAAAACCACCGGTGCCACCGTAACCTCCGACATGCTGGCTGTCGAAGTTGCCGTTACCGCCGTTGCCGCCCTGAGCGCCGTTGCCGCTGAGCGTATCGTTGCTCAGTGTGACGGTGCCTCCCGCCACATACAAGCCACCCCCGCCGGCACTCGCGCCTACATTGCCGTTAAGAGATCCCGGCGTGCGGCCGCCGCTGTTACCCACGGCCTTATTGCTCTTGACCGCCACGCCGCTGAGCGCCAAGTTTCCCGAATTGTAGATGGCACCGCCGTCCGCCGCGGAACCCGAGCCCTGCGCTAAACCGCCCGTCAGTGTCATATTCTCCAGAGTCAACGAGCCGCCCGAAGCCACATCGAACAGCCGAAAGGCCGGCCCGCCGGTTCGCTCGATGGTCTGACCGTTGCCGACGATCGTGATATTGCCCGTGATGATCGGCAAGGCGTTCGGGGTGGAGTTGTACGCCGATGTGAAATCGAAAATGGCATTGTTGCTGGCCAGATAGAGCGTGGTCGCACTGCCGGACGTGTTGGCGTTCTGGATGGCGGCGATCAAATCGCCGGTGGTAAATAGGTCGCCGGAGAGCAGCGTGCGGTCCTCCAATGCTTCCAGACGCGGCCGGATTCGAATCGGCTCCTTGCGAATGGTGCGAGGTTTGCGAACGAACAGTTTGCGAATCCAGTAGCGAAGGGTCATGGGAATTCTCCGCGTAGAGAGCCGTGGTCTGCGGTACAAGGAAGAGACAGCGAGCCGGGCGCGAAACCGAGCGACCGGGTTCGATCGGGCCGGTGAGGGTTGCCTGATGGCTGCCTCATCGGTTGCTGTTCCAGCCAGGAGCCGCCCACGCAGTGGAGTCAACGGCTCGGGGTTACCTCCAATGCGAAAACGGCGCGCAAACTTCGCCACGAAATGAAAAAAATTCAAACCGTGCCGACCAGCTACAAAGTTGACAGGGGCTTATGAAGGGAAGAGGCGCAGCTTGTGCAGCCAGAGTCTTGTCGTTCGGGTGATGCGCACCCACCAGGGCTTGCCGATGCCACGAAAGCGCGTGAGCCGTAGCGCCGGGCGCGGCGCGCGGCCCTGTCACGGCACCAGGCGCAGCAGGGCGATCGTGCCATTCTCTAGGCCGACTGCCGCGTAGCGCCCCTCCGGGCTGAAGGCCAAACAATAGGCATGTCCGCCCTGGAGGTTCAAGGTCCGGGCCTCCTTGTCGAGCGCCGTGATGTCCCAGAGGTGTATCCGACCGTTCCATGAGGCCGTGGCCGCCAGGGGCCTGCCGGGGTGGAAAGCCAGGCCGAAGAAGGGGCCGTTAAGCCCAGCAGGCCGCGCCGCCTGCCGCTTTCCCGTATCCACGTCCCACAAGTGCAGCACGGGGGGAAAACCCTCCGCGATCGCGGCCAGAGCTTCGCCGTCGGCGCTGAACGTCACGTTCCGGAGAGCCTGCTCCGCACGGAAGGCGTGCAAGCACCGGTTGCCCTTCCAGTCGATCACCTGAATGCTCCGAGGGTCGAGGGAGGCCAGCTGCCGCCCATCGGGGCTGAAGGCCACCGCCCGAACCGGCCCATCGTTCCCACACAGCGGCTCGTCCCGCTTGCCCGTGCGCACGTCCCAGAGGTGGACCCGTCCCTCGCCCCCGACGGCCAGTCTGGTGCCGTCGTAGCTGAACGCCACCAAGGAGCGCCCGTGCGCGTGAACGCTCAGGTCGTGGACCGGACGGCCGGAGGCCGTGTCCCACACCAGCAGCGAGCCGTCGGTAGCGCCCGCCGTGGCGAGCAGGTGGCCGTCGGGGCTGAAGGTCAGGCAGCCGACGGCGTCCGTGTGGCCCGTTAGGACGCGGAACGGTGGCTGCGACTTCCCGGCTTCCCAGCCGGCCAGATCCCATAGCCAGACGGATCGGTCACCGCCGCCGCTGGCGAGGGTGCGGCCGTCGGGGCTGAAGGCGATGCACTGTATCGGCCCGGTATGGCCGGACGGCGGGAACCGAGGCAAGCCCGTCTCCGCATCGACCGCCCAGACGCGGTCGCATGGGGACAGGCTCTCGGCGAAGTAAATCGTCCTGCCGTCCCGGCTGAGGTGGAAGAACGCAGCTCCCCTGCCCCAGATGGACAGCGAGTAGGTCTTTTGCCGCGCCCCCGTCTTCACATCCCAGCGCGTGAATTCGGGGGCCTCCCCCTCCGGATTATCGTGCCGCGCGGTCAACAGGGTGCGCCCATCGGGGGTGAACGCCAGCAGACCCTTGCCTGGGGTGTCGAGGATGTGTAGGATCCGGTCGGTTTCGGCGCTCCAGACGAGAACCTCGGCATCGTTGCCCACGGCCAGCACCTTGCCGTCCGCGCTCCAGGCGATGGCCTCGAAACCGGTGCCGTTACCCCGGAGTGTGCGGATTTCCTTCCAGTCGTTCGGGTTGCGGGCCGTGCAGTCCCGGACCTTGCAGGTGCCGTCCAAGGAGGCAGTGGCCAGCCGCCGATAGTCTGGGCTGAACGCGATCTGGGCGACGTCCCTGGTGTGCCATGCGAAGTTGAGCACTCGAACGCCCCGCGGCAGCGTACTCATCCAGACCGTCCCGGCCGCGTCGCCGCTGACCAGCGACTTGCCGTCGTGGGTGTAGGCGACGGCAAGGAACGGCTGCGGGCCGTTGTCCATTGAACACGTCCCGGTCGCCACGTTCCAGAAGCACAGCGACTTTGCGCCGCAGGTCGTTAACCATTTACCGTCCGGGCTGAAGGCGCAACGACTGGTAGTGGTGCTGATTCCGTCGAGCGATCGGACCAGTACTCCGGTGGTGGTGTCGAAGATAAGGACACGGAGGAGATCGGGGACGGCGAGGAGTCGGCCTTCAGGGCTCTGGGCCATCCAGCCCCGGGAACAGTTGGGCGACACCCGGAAGTACGGCGGTTCACCGAGGGCGGCGAGTACCTCCGGTGGCGAGTGTGGCGGCAGATCCATCCCTTCGCGTTTCAGTGCGTCGAGCGGGCTGGGGAGCTTCGCCCGCTCCTGGGGCGTCAGCGGCGGGCGAGGTTGCCACAGTAAGTCTTTCGGCGCGGCAACCGGGACAGCGTCGTTCGGCACTCCGGCACTGTCACTTGGCCGGAGGGACCGATAGGCGGTAATGCCGGCCCCCACCAGGGCAACACCGAGCAGAAGAAGTACGGTGAGGGCAGGTCGTGGCGCGCGCTTCCCGCGGGTCTGGGAACCAGGCCGGTCGAGAGTGGTCTCCCCCGTCTCTGGGTGCTGGAGGCGGGCCAGGTGCCAGCCCAGCACATCGGCGACTTCGGCCGACGTCTGGAAGCGATCGGCTGGCTTCTTGGCGTGCAGCCTCTCGATCGCCCGGCACAGTGCTTCAGGGATGTCCGGGTTGACCTCGCGAAGCGGGCGCGGTGTGTCGTCGCAGACTCGCTTGAGTACGGCCATCGACGTATTGGCCCGGAACGGCGCGTGGCCGGCGCAGAGAGTGTACAGCACGCTGCCAAGACTGAACAAATCCGAGCGGTGATCGATCTTATCGCCGCTGGCCTGCTCCGGGGACATGTAGGCAGGCGTGCCACCGATGAGCCCCGACTGCGTGAGGCTGGCGTCATCGACCGCTCGGGCCAGGCCGAAGTCGGTGATCTTGACGCGCTGGATGCTGTTCTCCAAAAGGATGTTGGCCGGTTTGATGTCGCGGTGGACCAGACCGAGTCGGTGGGCCGCCGCCAGCCCGTCGGCGATTTGCAGGCCGATACGCAGGATCTCCCGGGGCGGCAGCGGCCCCGTGCGGTCGATCTTGGCTTGCAGCGTCAGGCCGTCGATGAACGGCATCACCAGGTAGGGGACGGGGCCGGCGTCCTCGACGGCGTGGATGGCGATGACATTGTCGTGGGTGATGGCGGCCGCGGCTTGCGCCTCGCGCACGAAGCGCTGCCGGGCGGAACCGCTGGCCGCCAGCGCCGGAGCCAGCACCTTGATGGCGACGACACGATGTAGCTTGTCGTCGAAGGCCCGCAGCACAATGCCCATGCCGCCCTGGCCGACGATCTCCAGTATCTCGTAATGCTCCAACCGGCCGAGCGCACCTGGCCGTTGGGAGGGGGCCAGGAAATCGGGCGGAAAAGCGCCGCCAACCTGTCCGGTCTGTGTCCCGTGGCGCGAGAACTCGGCGTTCCTTTCCGGCGTACTCGCCCCCAACGCGAGCTGCTGGGGTGCCGGGCTGGCGAGGAAGTCGCCCGCGTTGGTGTGGCAGCGTAGCAGCGCTTCAATTCGCTGACGCAAGGCAGCATCGCCGCAGCAAGCCTGGTCGAGGAAGGCCGACCGCTCGGCGGGATCGTCTCGCTCCAGCGCCTCGAAGAAAATCGTCCGTTCGTTCATCGCGGAACACTCCATAGCCCAGAGTACGTTGGGGAAGGGCCGCTTATCACCACGCGGCCCCGGGCGCACCCCCCTCTCAATGCGCAGTCCGGCATGGATTCACGCCAAAGATTTTCGGAATTGCCGCGCAATTACTCGCCGCCTTCGAGAGCCTGGAGCAGCCAGGCCCGAGCGTAGACCCACAAACGGTCGGCCGTCCGCGGGGAAACTCCAAGAACCTGGGCCGCTTCGCTGAGCGTCAGTCCCGCGAAATAGCGGAGCTGCACCAGTCGCGCCGCGTCGGCGTCGGCTGCGGCCAACAGGTCGAGGGCTTCGTCCAGGGCCAGCAAGTCTTCGCGGACTTCGGGGACGGCTAACTGGTTCAGGTCTATTCTCGTGCGGGCCACGCCACCGCCGCGCTTCTGACTGCCCTTGCGGCGGGCGTTTTCGACCAGGATGCGGCGCATGGCCTCGGCAGCGGCCGCGAAGAAGTGCCCGCGGCTGTCCCAGTGGGGTTCTTCTCCTTCGCCGACCAGCCGCAGATAGGCTTCGTGGACTAGGGCGGTGGGCTGGAGCGACTGCCCGGGAAATTCGTGGGCGAGGCGGAGGGCGGCGAGCTTACGCAGCTCATCGTAGACGAGCGGCAAGAGTTGACTGGCGGCGCTCGGATCGCCTTGCGCTATGGCGGACAGGATGTGCTTAGCCTCGTTCATGGCCGCACTCTCCATTGAGGGGGCAATCGAGCGTCGTTTGAGAATAAGGATCGGCTCCGAGTTGTTTGGATGGCTGATTGCTGCCCGGTCCCGAAAAGGTGCTTCGAGAAGGGACGGCGTCAGGCCTAAACAACAACCATTTATCTTACCTGCGCACCAAACCGAAAGCTAATACTCCCACCGATCTTTCTTCACTCTCCGCCTCTACGGTCGCGGATCTTTTTAATCGCCGACAACTGGTTGGCGCGGATGTGCGGGCTTGGGCGGATCGAGCGTGATCGACCATTCTCCCTTGGCGATGGCCCGACCGAGAGCGACGGTCCCATCGTCCCAACAAGCAAACTCGCTGCTGGCAGCGCGTGCGCCGGCGAGGTCGCTCCATCGAGTTTCCACATCGTCCCACAGGGCTTCGAGGCGAAGCACGTCCGCCGTGGCCTTCTTCTCATCATCACCGAGGTAGAAGCGAATCGCCTTGCCGTTCGGCTTCTTGCCGATCTCCCGGCAGAATTGTCTCGCCGCCTCGCTCCAAGCCAGAATGTTCTTCGCCGTTGCCGATCCTCTTGAACCGACCTGATACGCCTCGAAAATCGGGGCGAAAACGACATGTAGGACCATTGCAATTGTAGAGGTCGGAGTCGTTATCAGAAAAAGGCCGAAATCCGATAAATCGGCGCAACCATCCGACAAATCGGTGGTTTTTCTCTGCTGGACGATCTGGAAGAATGACACAACTGAAATGTTAATCGGCAGATAGGTCAAAACCTATCTGCCGATTAAGCGGAGAGGGAGGGATTCGAACCCTCGGTAGGATTGCTCCCACACCGGTTTTCGAGACCGGCCCATTCGGCCGCTCTGGCACCTCTCCAATAACCCTTATTTGCCGATGATGATTGTTGACCTCGGTTCAAACCATTGAGGGTAATACAGACAAAAACCCACGAATTGCACGAAGGACACGAATGAGAGGAGAGGAAATGGCTTCCCCATACTCACTTCGTGTGACTCGCGTAATTCGTGGTGTGAATCACGAACAACAGGGCATAGTAAGAGTGACCCCGAGGGGATTCGAACCCCTGTCGCGGCCGTGAAAGGGCCGTGTCCTGGGCCTCTAGACGACGGGGCCACGTCGCTGGAGAGTGCAACCTTCGTATCGTAGGAAGACGATGGCACGTCGTCAAGTTGAACGTCTCACTTCGCGTCGCGCTACCGCGTTCTACAATGATTGCGGACTCAAGCGGACATACTCTTTCGAGGTGAACATGACTGGCGACACTCTGCGGGGGCTTTTGGAGCAGGTTCGAGACGGACGGCTCGATGTGGATTCGGCCCAGCAACGATTGGGCGAACCAGCGCCGGTGGCCGATCTCGGGTACGCCCAAGTCGATCTGCAACGCCGACAGCGATGCGGCTTTCCCGAAGTGATCTTTTGCGAAGGGAAAACTCCTCCGTGGGTCGAGGGCGTGGTTCGCCAGCTGGTCGATGCCCAGCAAGATTGTTTGGCCACGCGCGTCAACGCCGAGCAGGCCGCCCATCTCGCCGCGCACTTTCCCCAGGCCGAGCAGGACCGCGTTGCTCGCACCTTTTGGCTCCCCGTTCCCCATTCGACGCCGAGAAACATGCACGGGCGCGTCGTTGTGCTAACGGCCGGCACCAGCGATTTGCCGGTGGCGCGCGAAGCGGTCGTCACCGCCTCCGCGCTCGGCTGCGAGGTGGGTCTGTTGGCCGATGTGGGCGTCGCCGGGATTCATCGACTTCTGCGACACCGTGAAAAGTTCGCCGACGCCGACGCCATTGTGGTGGTCGCCGGCATGGACGGGGCGCTGCCCAGCGTCGTGGGGGGACTCGTCGATTGCCCCGTGATCGCCGTGCCTACCAGCATCGGCTACGGTGCGGCCTTTCAGGGCGTGGCTCCGCTGCTGACCATGCTCAACGCCTGCTCGGCCAATGTCGTCGTGGTGAATATCGACAGCGGATTCAAGGGCGGATATGTAGCCGCCCTCATCGCCCGCCGCGCGGCGCGCGACGAACGGCCCCGCTAATCGGTGGAGTGCCATGTCGTCGGGAGGTTCGTCGGTCTCGACAATCGCGGGAAACACGCATAAGGTATCTTCGATAAGGTTTCGATGCAACGAACCGATGTTTTCCATTCGGGAACTATATCCTCGTGACTTTGCCTCCGTTGAGCGTCCCACCGCTGGACCCCACGCCGATCTTCGATTTGTTTCGAGGACATTACGGCTCTGAATTATTGACCGCGGCCGTCGCCCACTTTCGCCTCTTCGAGCGACTGGCGCAAGGCGCTCGGCGGGTCGAGTCGCTGCGCGTCGATCTCGGCTTGGCGGAACGGCCCTCGGTCGTTTTATTGACGGCCTTGCGGGCGATGGGTTTGCTGACGGGCGACGACGAAGGGCGGATCGGACTCACGCCATTGAGCCGCGAGTTTCTTTCTGGCCCCCCCTTCGACATCGGCGGCTACATTGGACTCGACGCCGACGCGCCCGGCGTACGGAGCATGGTCGAGAGGTTGCGAACCAATCGACCGCTGGGCACGAGGCCGGAGGACGCGGGAACGGCTTTCATCTACCGCGAGGGCGTTGCGTCGGCGATGGAACGCGAAGCGGAGGCGCGGCGGTTGACCTTGGCCTTGGCGGGACGCGCCCGGATCGTCGCTCCGGTGTTGGCCAAACGAGTGCGATTGAGCGAAGCGCGCGTGTTGCTCGATGTCGGCGGCGGCACGGGGCTGTTCAGCATCGCCTTTCTGCGTGCCAATCCGAACCTGCGCGCCATCGTCTGGGATCGTCCCGAAGTGTTGAAGGTGGCCGGTGAGTTGGCCGAGACGCATGGAGTGGCCGACCGCTTGGAATGCCTTCCGGGCGATATGTTCGCCGACATCGTGCCGAGCGCGGATGTCGTGCTACTCTCCAACGTGCTGCACGATTGGGATGTGCCAGAGTGTAGACAGTTGCTCTCCCGTTGTGCCGCCGCTTTGCCGACGGGGGGACGGTTGCTCGTCCACGATGTCTTTCTCAACGACGCGCTGGATGGGCCGTTGTCCCTTGCCCTGTATTCGGCGGCGTTATTTTGTCTCACCGAGGGACGCGCCTACAGCGCCGCCGAATATCGCGGCTGGTTGCACGAGGTGGGGCTGACGCCGGGGACGCGCATTCTGACTTCGATTCATTGCGGCGTGTTGCCGGCGACGAAGTGAGCGACTCCCGTTCGTTCGCCGCTTCGTCGAAGGGAACAGACTTCGCTCTTCCCTTCGCGCGCCGGGGAACCGATAATCGTATTGCGTCCATCCCGATTGAACGAAGGACTACAACGTACATGAGTGAGGCCGGCACCACTTACGAAGGTTCCTTGCTGCTCACGCTCGAAGAGATCAGCCAACTGGTGGCTCACAGCCACCATTCGAGCGAGACATTGACGAACATCGTCCGTCTCATCCAAGGTCGATTTCATACCGCCGTTTGCTCGGTATACTTCTACGACGCCGCCAACGGCGAGTTGGTTTTGGGCGCGACGGTCGGTCTTCAGAAGGAAGCGATCGGGAACGTCCGCATGAGGCTTGAGGAAGGGCTGACGGGATTGGTCGCCGAACGGATGGCCCCCGTTGCCGTCGCCGATGCCTTTCAGCATCCGCGCTTCAAGTATTTCCCCGAAGCCGGCGAAGATCCGTATCACTCGTTCCTCGGCGTCCCGTTGGTCGAAGGCGGCTCGCTGCAAGGCGTCTTGGTGGTGCAGACGCACGAACCGCGCCAGTTCTCTCCCAGCGAAGTGCGCATGTTGGTGACGGTGGCCGCTCAGTTGGCCGCTCTCGTTGGCGATGCCCTGCTGCTCGATCAAGTGTCCGCCGTCATCCATCCCTTGGAACCGGCGGACGGACAGGCGAAAGACCTGCCCATCGGCGACGGCTCGTTCGTACAACTAGCGGGAACGCCGCTCAGCCCCGGTGTCGGCCTGGGACAAGCGTATGTCGTCGATGCCATCGAAGACTGGCGGCGCGACGTGCCCACCGAAGGGCGAGGCGTCGTCGAAGAGCGCCGCCGCCTCATCGAAGCCATGCAGCGGGCGCGCGAGGAGATCGCGCGCCTGAGCCAGCGTATCTCCGAACTGGTGGGCGAGGATCACGGCGCGATCTTGCAAGCGCAGCTGATGATTATGCAAGATCGCAGCATCGAGCGCGATCTGGACGCCTGTTTGGAGGGCGGCTCGTCCGCCGAGGGCGCGCTCTTGGCCACCCTCGATAAATATGTCGCCGCGCTCCAAAAAGTGGCCACGCCGTTCTTTCACGAACGCATCTACGACATCAAGGATGTGTTTCATCGCATTTTATGGCAATTGCGCCCGCGCCAGCCGGCCGACCCCACCGGCGATCGACTCGTTCTGGTGGCGCGCGAGGCGTCTGTGATGGAGTTGTTCGCCGTCGATCTCGACCGTCTGGCCGCCGTCATCGTCGAAAAAGGCGGGCCGCAGAGTCATGCGGCGATTCTGGCCCGCAGTCTGGGCATTCCGATGGTTGGGCAATTCGCCGACTTCGAGCCGCTGGCACATTCGGGCCGATTGTTGCTCGTCGACGGCGCGGCGGGTACGGTGGTTCTCGATCCCGCCCCGCTGTGCGTCATGCCGTCGAGCCAAGTTGGCATCCTGGCCGAGGCGCGGAGCGATTCGGAACGCGCGCGCGGAACGACCACCTCAATGACACCGGGGCTGCCGCACGTCGAGGTCAACGTCAATCTGCTCTACGAAGCGCGATCCGCAGTCGGTCAAGGGGCAAGCGGCGTCGGTCTGTATCGCAGCGAATTTCTCTTCCTGGCCCGCCGCACGTTGCCCACCGAAGAAGAGCAAGTCGAGATCTATCGCAAACTGCTGCAAATCATGGCCGGCCGCCCCGTCACCATCCGTACCTTCGATCTTCGACCGGACAAACTGGCGGCGTATTCGCAATTCGGCTCTACCGCGGCGCGGCCTTTCGATTGGCGTCTCGTCCTCGATTCGCCGCCGCTGCAGCAACTCTTTCAAGATCAGGTCCGGGCCATCCTTCGCGCTTCGACGGTCGGACCCGTTCGCATCTTGGTGCCGCTCGTCACCAGTACGGAACTGCTCGATTTCGTGTTGGAGGCAGCGGCCAAGGCGCGGGCTGGCCTTGCAGCCGAGGGATTGCCGTTCGCCCACGACGTATCGTTCGGCGCGATGATCGAAGTGGCGGCCGCTGTGCCGATGGTTCGGATGTGGGCCGAACGAGTCGATTTCTTCGCGCTGGGCACGAACGATCTCACCGCGTCGGCTCTCGGTCTCGATCGCGACGATCCGTTGTTAGCCAAACAAGCCGACGCCTTGCATCCGGGGATGATTCGACTGATCTACGACGTCACCGCAGCCGCCCATGCCGCGGGTCGTCCCGTCTCGGTGTGCGGCGAGATCGCCGCCGATCCCCTTGGGGCGCTCGCCCTCGCCGCGCTGGGCGTCGATTCGCTCAGCGTGCCGGTCAATCGGCTCGCCGCCGCGCGACAAACCCTCATCGGCTGCGACCCTGCTGTTCTCGCGGTTCAGAAGGAAGAGTTATTGCGTCAGCACACCACGGGCGCGATACGGACGCAACTTCGGAATGTGCTTCTCCGGCCTTGACTGGACGATGAATCGCATTCGGCAAGATCGAGCGAACGTCAACTCTTCTTTCCGCTCTTATAACGAATTTTCCGCGCCTCATCTTCACGGCGCAGGTCTCGCGCCGTCTTCCACCAGAACAAGCCGAGAGCCAAAGCGACCAGGGCAATCGCTCCCGCCGAGACAAGCGCTACGGGATCGCCTTCAAACAGATCGACGAAAAAAAGACGAAAAACTCGACTCATGTTAACCCCTCGATTCTCGCCGCGCCTTATGTTCTCGCAAGAGAGTTAGGGCTTTTCCCTTGGTGATCGGAGCATTTCTGATAGACAACGTATCTGAGATAGAGACGAGGGACAAGCCCTTGTCGCGTCCGAATTGTGCGATGGCCCGATAGGATTTACAGCCGGTATTCATGGTGACGACCGCGAGTCCGAGAACGGCGGAGAGGGGATGCCGCTTCGGTGTGGGGGATCGGGGATTTCGGCGAGGACATCGAGAAGGGAAAGAGGGGAAGACATGGCAAAGTCCCCAGCTTGGGTTTGGGCTTCTCCGCTTTACCGCCGAGCCGACTTCAAGCCAAGATCAACTATTGAATTGCCTTGCCTACTTCCGATTGTGTCGATTCTACCGATTTCGCAATTTGTCCCGCCGCTCGTGACTTCGACGACTCACTTTATCGAGCAAGTTTTTGGAGCGGAGTTCGATAAGTCGGGACAACCACGCTGTTGTGGCGGGTTACGCAGTCTGCGTTCTACATCCCATAGCAGGAGATCGTGCCGGTATGCTGTCCCTCGTGAACAACATCGCATCGCAAGTCGCCCAGAACAACCTGAACAACGCTAACAATTCGTTGAACGTGTCGCTGCAACGGCTGTCGTCCGGCTTGGCGATCAACAGCGGTGCGGACAACCCCGCCGGCCTGGTCATCAGCCAAGAACAAATGGCGCAGATGAGCGGCCTCCAAACGGCTATCACCAACACCTCGAAAGCCACCAACGTGGTCCAGATCGCCGACGGCGCGCTCAACGAGTCGAACACACTGTTGCTCCAGATTCGCGCCTTGGCCGTCGATGCCGCCAACTCGGGTGCCAACGATCCGAACACCTTGGCCGCGGATCAATCGCAGATCGCCAATGCTCTGCAAACGATCACCCGCATCGCCACCTCGACCCAGTTCGGCAACCAGAAATTGATCGACGGCAGCCACGCCGCCGCCACGACCAGCTCGAACACCGGCTACACCGCTACCAATCCCGGTTCTTTGACCACCGGCAATTACACCGTGGCCATCACCAGCGCCGGCTCAGCCGCGACCGTGATAGGTGGAACGGCCTCGAACACCGGCAATGCTGAGACGCTGACCCTCAACGGCGTGCAAATCGCCATCGCCGCCAACTCCAGCCTTGGCTCAATGGCCAACGACATTAACGCCTACACCAGCCAGACCGGCGTTACGGCCACCGCGAACGGTACGACGAATCTTGTCCTCTATTCGACCACCTTCGGCAGCGGCCACACGATCAGCGTCAGCGCGAGTGCCGGCACCGATGCCACCGGCCTCACTTCCGCTACGACGAATGCCGACGGCACAAACATCCAGGGCACCATCAACGGCCAGGTCGCCGAAGGCGTCGGTAACACGCTCTACGCCACCGCTGGCGCGGCATCTGGACTCAGCGTCACCGTGGCTACCAACAGCGGTACATATGCCAATCAAACCCTGACAAACGGCACGACGATCGAAGTCAACGCCAACAACGCGCTGTTATTCCAGATCGGGGCCAATAGCGGTCAAAGCGCGAGTCTGTCCATTCAGTCGATGACCGCGGACAACCTGGGCCTCAATGCCACGGGCAACTCCTCGACTACGATGGTTAACCTGTCGCAGATTAACGTGATGAATCCTTCCAATTCCGCGAATGTTCTCGCCATCATCGACAAAGCGATCAGCGACGTGGCCAACACGGCGGGTACGCTCGGTGCGTTTCAGGACAACACGCTGCAAGCGACGGCGGCCAATCTGCAAACGTCGTTGCAGAACACCACGGCGGCCAACTCGACGATCCGCGATACCAACTTTGCCTCCGAGACGGCCAATTACACGCAGAGCCAAGTCTTGGTGCAAGCGGGCACGATGGTCCTCAAGAATGCCAATCAGCTTTCGCAATTGGCACTGACGCTCCTCCAGTAACGGTCCATCTTCCGAGCCGCGATTCTTGGAATCGACTCGTCAAGGTCGCGGCTCGGAACCATTACTGGCACAGAAGATTTTCGCCCGTTTGGACGATGTATGTGACGGTGAACCTGCGGTGATTGGCCATCGAAGAGAACCACGCTCATGTCCGCTTTGTCTTCCGTCTCCAGTACCCCTCCCACTACGACGAGTAGTCCGTCCAGCACAACGGGAATAACCGGACTGAGTACCAGCGGTATTTCGTTCCAAGGTTTGGTCAGCGGGTTAAATACGAATCAACTCATTCAAGGATTGTTGGCCCCCGAACAGGCTGTTATCACCAATCTGCAAACTCAGCAAGCACAAATTCAACAGCGCGAGGCGGCCTATAACACCATACAGTCGTATTTGACCGCGCTGCAATCCTCGCTGAGCAATCTGTCCCCCGCCACGAATAGTGTATTCGACGGCAGAACCGCTACTTCCAGCAATCCCGCCGTCGTCTCGGCTTCGGCATCGAGCGGAGCCACTCCGGGACAATACAGTTTCACCGTCAACAGCTTGGCTCAAGCACAAGAAACCTCTTCGCAAGGTTTCAATTCGGCCACAAGCTCCATCACACAAGGGACTTTTCAATTTCAGGTCGGCAGCGGCCCGGCAACCACCGTCACCATCGACGGCAGCAACGACACCCTGCAAGGTCTGGCCAATGCCATTAACGGCACCAACGCCGGCGTAACCGCCACCATCGTCAACGATGGCAGCTCGTCGCAGGGCAATCGCTTGATGCTGACTTCGAATAACAGCGGCACCGCCAATGCCATAACGATTACCAACAATTTGGCTGCCAGTTCCAACGGTGCTATGAAGCCGGAATTGAACGCGACGTACATCGGTCAAGCCGTACCATCCTCCGGCTGGAATGGCACCGCGACACCGACTTCTAACGCTGGCAGTGGTACCTATACGGGAGCGAACAACGATACCTTTACCTTTACGGTAACAAACGGCGGCGACATCACGAACTCAGCCACGAGTATTGCCTATACCAACAGCAGCGGCACGATCAAAGGAACGATTAATGGCAGTTCGACGTTGCTGAGTTCCCCCGCCGCCGTGGCCGAGGGATTAACCGTCCAATTCAGCAGCGGCACGGTAACGACGGGACAGTCGTTTTCCATCGACGCCTTCACACCGAATACCCAAGCGGCCAGCGATGCGTCCTTAACGATCGGCTCCGGACCCGGCGCGGCGACCATTACCAATTCTAGCAATCAAATACAGAATCTATTCAACGGAGTAACCTTGAATCTTACGGGAACGAGTTCGTCTCCCGTCACGGTATCGGTGGCCAACAATACTCAGACCACAGCCACCAGCATTGATGGATTTGTCAGCGCGTATAACAGTCTCATCGGATATATCAATCAAAACGACTCGTTCAATTCGCAAACGAGTCAGGCCGGGATCTTCCTCGGCGATTATAATGCCACGTCCATCCCCAATCGGTTGAGTGAAACGGTTACGTCGGCGGTCACCGGCGTCAACAAAATGGCCAGCGATTTGGCCTCCGTCGGCATCAGCGTCAATTCCGACGGAACCCTGTCGGTCAACGACACCACCTTGAACCAGGCGCTCAACGGGCAGTTGAGCGGTATCTCCGCCAACGATGTTCGCCGCCTCTTCGTTCAGGACGCGACATCGAGCAACCCCGCCGTCTCCTACGTTTTTGCTCCATCCGATATACAAGGAACCAACGCGCCGATTCAGGTTCAAATCACCCAAGCGGCAACCCAAGCCGCAGCCTCGGCCACCACGGCCCTGGCAAGTACCGTCACCATCGGCAGCAGTAACGATACCCTCAGCCTTGCCGTCGACGGCCAGAATTCCGGCACGGTCACACTCGCGAGCGGAACCTACACACAAGAACAACTTGCCCAACAAGTACAATCGGCAATTGATGCGAGCAGCTCTCTCGGCGGAGCCTCTATCACGGCCGGCGTTAACGGCAGCGGGCAACTGGTTCTGACTTCGAACAGCTACGGTTCGCATTCCTCGCTCGCCAATCTCGCGGGCACGGCGTTAACCTCGTTGGGATATACAGGGACGGAATCGGGCAGCGGGCAAGACGTAGCCGGAAATTACATTTATAATGGCATCGTCGAGTCGGCGACCGGCAGCGGTCAGGTGCTGACCAGCAATACGGGCAACAAATACACGGGGGGCTTGGCGGTTTTATCCACGCTAACACCCACGCAAGTCACAAGCACCCCCGAAGGGAATATCGCCGTCACCCAAGGCATCGCCTCGCAATTGAACAATGTTCTCACGCAGATGCTCGATCCGGTTACGGGACAGCTCACCGTCGCCACGCAAGGACTTCAAAACCAATCCACGAGCCTCACGAAAAATATCACGCAACAGCAACAGAACCTCCAACAACAACAGCAAGCCCTGTTATTGGAGTTCAACAACATGGAATCGGTCTTGGCGCAGTTACAATCGGCGGGTAACGCGCTGGGTGCTTCACTGAGCAGTGCGACGCCGACCAGTACCAGTTCGAGCAGTACCACCCTCGGCTAGGGAAAGGACAGCCCTCGCCTTCCGGTTCGCGGCGCGAGCAAAGGAGAATTGCATCGAGTACGCCGCAATCGATCCATAATGAGAGCTCCCCATGAACCCGTATAACAAATATCAGGAACAGACCTCACCGAGTTGGACGCGCATCGACATGCTATTAGCACTGTACGATGGCGCGGTCGACCGATGCGAGCAAGCCTTGTCCGCCCTAGCCGGGGGCGACACAGTAGCAGCGAAAGCACGACTGGTTAAGGCGCGGCTGATCGTCATGGGTCTCGCATCTGGCGTCGTGGCCGACGGCGATCCCGTGACGACGGACATTCTACGCCTGTTTGAATTTTGCCTTCACCAATTGGAAAAGGGAGGAGAAGCCGATATGCGGTCGGCGCTGAATGTGCTGCGCATCCTACGCGAAGGCTTCCAAAAGATTCGACCCGAAGCCGTTGAGCTGGAGCGACGAGGAGCCATTCCGCCGATCAATACTCAAACGACTCTCCAAGCGATGGCGTGATCGATTGGTGCGACGAGGGTCGAAATACATGGGTCTGGTGAAGTGGCGTTCGATCCGCTCGAAAGGATTCCGTCCATGTCTTCCACGAAGGGAACCTTGGAACACGCGCTCGGCCGTCATCGAGCGGGTGCGCTGAGCGAGGCGCGTGGACTCTACGGACGCATCCTGGCGGCGGACCCATCCAACGCGGAGGCGTTGCATCTCTATGGAGTGGCCCTCCTGCAGAGTGGTCGGCGCGACGAAGCTGCCGATACGTTGCGCCGGGCCATCCAACTCGACCCCCACCGCCCCGAATTTCATCACGATCTCGGCGAAGTCTTGGCGGCGCAGGAGCGTCTGAGCGAAGCGCAAAGTTGCTTTGAGGAAGCACTACGACTGCGCCCCAATTACGCCGAAGCCTACAATAATTTGGGATTAGTGTTTCAAGCTCACGGAAAGCACAATCCCGCGCTCCGCTGCTTTCTTCGAGCGATCATGCTGCGTCCCGACTTTGCAGAGCCGTTCAATCATGCGGGGCTTGTAGCCTACGAGATGCGTCAAGTCGAGGAAGCCGCCGACTTTTTCCGTAAGGCGAGTCGTCTCGATCCCCATTATGCCGCGCCCATGAACAATCTCGGCTTGGTTCATTTATTAAAAGGCGCGAACGCGGAGGCTGCTCATTATTTTCACGAAGCGATACGCATCGATCCTCGCTTCGCGCCGGCTCATAACAACCTCGGCATTTACCATCATACTCAAGGGCAAATGGATGAGGCGGAGCGCTGTTTCCAGTCTGCCATCGAGTGCGATACCAAACCGGCCGACCCCTATAACAATTTGGCCAATGTGCATCGCATTGCCGAACGCCGGGCGGATGCGATGCACTTTTATCAGCAAGCGCTCGAGCGCGCGCCGAATCACCCGGAAGCCAGAGCCAATCTCTGTCTCCTTCTCGCCGAAGAGGGCCGCTATGGCGAAGCCGCGGTGGGCATCGAGCGTGCGATGGTACGGTCTCCGAACGATGCTCTGAAATTACTGTCCACGCTTTTGCTTCCCGTGATTCCCGGCTCGCTCTCCGAAGGGGAACTTCATCGCCGACGTATCGAAAGCGGACTGGCACGTTTGCGCAACGAGAATTTGAGCATTGAAGATCCTCTCGCGCGGGTGGGAAATCTCTCGTTTTATCTAGCCTATCAGGGCAAGAACGATCGCCAGGTGATGACCGATCTCGCCACCATTCATTGTCGCGCCACCCCCTCGTTGACATGGACCGCGCCACATTGCCGACCCGATTCTCCAAAACGTCGCGAGGGACGCATCCGAATCGGCTTCATTTCGCGCCTGTTTTTTAATCATACCATAGGAAAATTAAACGCCGGCCTCATCCGCCATTTGTCGCGCGAAGAATTCGAGGTCAGCGTCTTTACCTTCCATCGCCCGGACGATGAATGGCGCAGTGAGATTCGTCGTAGCGCCGATCGCTTCATCCTGCTTCCCAATCATCTCGAACAAACGCGACGCATGGTTGCCGAACAAGAATTGGACATTCTGTTTTACACCGACATTGGCATGGACCCGTGGACGTATTATCTAGGATTTTCCCGTCTGGCACCCGTTCAGTGTGTCACCTGGGGTCATCCGGACACGACCGGTATTCCAACGATGGACTATTTCCTTTCCGCGCGCGATCTCGATCCCGCCGATGGCCAAGAGCAATATACTGAAGAGTTGGTCCGTCTGGAGAATATGACAACATACTATTATCGTCCCGTGTTGCCCAAGACGTGGCACCCTCGCTCGCATTTCGGTTTGCTCGACTCGGATCATTTGTACGCCTGTCCACAAAGTCTATTCAAATTTCATCCCGAATTTGATGTACTACTGGCGCGCATTTTGGACGCCGACCCCAAAGGTCGTCTCGTCCTGATCGCCGGTCAGAAGGACTATTGGTCCCAGCTTCTTAAGAGGCGATTCGAGTCCACGCTCGGCGATGCCGCCCGACGCGTCGTCTTTTTGTCTCGCTTGGACGCAGCGGAATTTTTTAGCCTTTTAGCAATCTCCGAAGTCGTATTAGACACGATTCATTTCGGCGGGGGCAACACGAGCCTTGAGACGTTCGCGGTCGGAGCGCCGCTGGTGACCTTGCCGGGTAATTTTCTACGCAGTCGGCTGACCTACGGATTCTATCGGCGTATGGGCCTGCTCGACCTCGTGGCCACCGACGGTGACGATTATGTGCGCCTGGCACTCCGTCTGGCAAACGACGTCGAGTGGCGCGCCGAGATGTCCTCGCGCATCCTTGAGAAGAAGGACGTGCTTTTTGAGAATCCCGGCATCCTTCGCGATCTGGAGCAGTTCTTCCTAAACGTACAACCCCGGTCGAAAGCCGCGAATACAACGATACACCAAGTCGGCGCGGTGAGCGAATGAAAGAGTCTACAATGAATATCCCCAGTCCCGATTTTGTAAGCCTATTAGATGAAGGGATCGCGCATCAACGAGCCGGTCGTCTTCCGCAGGCGGTATCGATCTACGGACGAATCCTCGACGCGGTTCCGGACCACGCCGATGCTTTACACCTGCTCGGTCTGGCCGCGCATCAATTCGGACAAAAAGAGGAGGCACTGACTCTCTTGACCCGCGCCGTCGATTGCCGGCCCGACGTTGCCGGCTATCACAACAGTCGCGGCGTCGCCCTGTCCGCCCTCGGCAAAACCCAAGAATCGATCGACGCGTTTCAAAACGCGCTCCGTCTCGACGCGGAGAATCTCCAAGCGAGAGCGAACCTGGATCGATTGGTTCCCCATCGACATTCGTTACCATCTCCCAATGTTTCACTCGGATGAATCCCATGATAGGTCTCGGCTTAATCGGATACGGCCATTGGGGTCCGAATCACGTCCGGATCTTCAATCAATTTCACGATTCGCGCGTGCGCATCGTCGCGGACACCGACTCGGATCGATTGAAAGCCATCCGGCAACAGTCTCCCGAGATCGAGTTGACCGACGATTATAAGGAATTGCTGCGCCGGCCCGACGTGGACGCCGTCGTCGTCGCCACGCCAGTATCGACTCATTATAGTCTGGTAGAGGACTCGCTTCTAGCAGGTAAAGATGTGCTGGTGGAAAAACCGATCACCTATAGCACGATGGAAGCGGACCATCTCATTGCCCTGGCCGAGAAAAAGCATCGAATCTTAATGTGCGGGCATGTATTTCTCTATAACGCGGGTATCCGTCGGTTGCGCCAATATATCGACGACGGCACGATGGGCCGAGTCTACTACATGACCGCGACTCGGACCAATCTCGGCCCGGTGCGTCGAGATGTGAATGCACTCTACGATCTCGGCAGCCACGATGTTTCGATCTTCCATTATCTGCTCGGCGATAAACCCATTGAGGCCAGCGCTTGGGGGGAAAAATTCTTACAACTCGACATTGAGGATGTCTGCTTCGCTTGTCTCCGCTTTCCAAATAAGACCCTGTGTCACATGCACGTTAGTTGGCTCAATCCGCGCAAGGAACGCACGATTGTCGTCGTGGGCGACAAAAAGATGGCCGTGTGGGACGATACCTCACCCCTCGAACCGATCCGACTTTACGACAAGGGGTTGATGCAGGAGCCTTACTACGATTCGTTCGGCCAGTTCCAATTCCAATTGCGCGACGCCGATGTGTTGATCCCGAAATTAAGATTGGAAGAGCCATTAAAGGCACAAGATAGACATTTTCTCGATTGTGTCCTTCATCGAAGTCAACCTCTGACCGACGGGGCATTTGCTCGCGACGTTGTTCAAACTCTGGAAATGCTACACCATTCGCTCGACAAACGCGGACATATCGAGGAAAGGAGGACGAATCGTGGGATTTCTCGCCATTCCCGATCGACAGTTCGTCAAGGTAGCCGCTGACGTTAAGCTAGGACGTAATGTATCCGTATATGAATTCGTGAATCTATATGGATGCACCATTGGAGACGATACGCGCATCGGCACCTTTGTCGAGATCCAACGCGATGCGATCGTAGGCCGGCGGTGCCGCATTCAGAGCCATACATTTATTTGTTCCGGGGTGATAATCGAGGATGAAGTGTTTGTCGGCCACGGTGTGATGTTTATTAACGACCGACACCCGAACGTGGAATCGGCGGAGAATGCTACCTGGAAAATGGAATCCATATACGTCTGTCGCAACGCAAGCATCGGTACGGGCGCGATTGTTATGGCCGGCGTGAAAATCGGCGTGGCCGCGGTAATCGGTGCCGGCGCGGTTGTCACCCGCGATGTATCCGAGGGAGAAGTTGTCGCCGGTGTTCCAGCTCGCCTCCTACGTTCTCGATTGTCGTCTGCCGGAGATGCGCCATGAAAATTCCTCTTGTCGATCTCCAAAGCCAATATCGAAGTCTACAGGCGGACATTGATGCGGCACTTCTGTCGGTAGTGCGGCGGGCCGATTTTGTTCTCGGTCGAGAAGTAACGCAGTTTGAGGAGGCTTTCGCGCGCTTTATTGGAGTGCGGCATTGCATCGGAGTCGGCAGTGGAACGGATGCTCTTTTTCTCAGCCTACGAGCGTTGGGTATCGGTGCCGGCGATAAGGTATTAATCCCAGCCAATACTTTCATCGCGACTGCCCTGGCCGTCAGTGATGCTGGAGCGACTCCGGTTCTGTGCGATGTCGATCCGGATTCCTATACCTTGGACATCGCCTCCGCCGAGCGGGCGCTCATTTCCGGTGTGAAAGCTATCATTCCGGTCCATCTTTACGGACAACCCGCCGATATGGAGGGAATCCAGCACTTCGCAAATAAGCATGGGCTTATAGTAATCGAGGACGCCGCACAAGCACATGGGGCCGTTCATCGTCTCGGTCGTGTCGGCACGTTCGGTCGAGCTTCCGCCTTTAGTTTTTATCCCGGAAAGAATCTCGGTGCGTATGGCGACGGGGGAGCGATCTGCACGAACGACGATAGGTTGGCCGAGCAGATCCGATTGTTGCGCAATTGGGGTTCAACGGTGAAATACATTCATCGCGTGCAAGGCTATAATAGCCGGCTCGACACGTTACAAGCCGCAGTGTTACTGGTTAAACTCCAACATCTGCACGATTGGAATCAGAGAAGACGCGAGCTTGCCGGCCAATATCGAGAGGCACTCCATTGTGTGTCGGATCAACTCGTTTTGCCCAAAGAAGCCTCCTGGTGTCGAGAACACATCTATCACCTCTTTGTCGTGTCCCTCAGGTTTGCGGATCGAGATCGTGTGATACAACATCTTCACAACCAAGGAATAGGCGCGGGCATTCACTATCCTGTGCCGATTCACCTTCAGGAAGCATATCCGAATCTCGGCGCGCCGGGTTCCTTTCCAGTGGCCGAGCGGAAAGCCAATCAGATTCTCTCGCTGCCCTTGTATCCTGAGATGACCTCGGAGCAGGTCAAAACCGTTGCGATCGCCTTGGGGAACGCCCTTCGGCTGGCTCCGGGCTGAACGGGTTTACGTCAGCGCCGCTCTCCAAGGCATCGCATCGCCATATCGCTGCTTCATGACCGCGTTCCCTCGTAAGAAGAAATCGGCGTTAACCGAAGCCGCGGTGTTTCCCGCGCGATAATTCACCGTGTACGCCCCATTGCCGCCGCACCGGGGATGCTCCTTCAGGAGTTGGCGACAGACCACAAAATCCGGACTTTCCCCGTCTCGAAATCGACGATGCCAGATCGTACTGGTCGTCACGGCTAAATCGCGACGAAAAAGATAGCAATTGCCGTCGACGTGATGGACGTTGGCATCGTACCAGGTTGGCCAAAGTCCCAGGCTTTCACAATCGTCGTTGGCGATAAACGCCCCTTGCCGGTCGACAATTTTTCGCAGCGAATAGGCCCATGCCAACCCCTCCGACGTGATCTTGGCCATCAACGAAGCAATGTGATCGGGTTCCAGCCAGTTATCATCGTCGAGATAGCCGATATAATGGCCGCCGACGAGGAAGGAGAGCGCCGCGTAACTGCGATGTCCACAATAGCCGCCGCCGCCCACGTTAAACGGCAACTCTAACAAGTAGACCGGATGGCGCGGCTTGTCGGGCAAGCAAGCGCGGACGCGCTCACGACATTCCGGCCCATCGGCAACGATCGCATGCTCGACGAAGGGATAGGTTTGCTCCTGCACACTCGCAATCGTCTGCGGTAAATGCGGCGAACCAATGGTGGAAGTTATAATCGACACGCGAAAGCGCGGCGTGGGATCACGGCGTTCGGCGAGCAACGCCAGGAGATTGGCTTGAGCGGCGGGAAAGAGGAGGCGGAGTTCCACAGCCCGATCGAAGAAATCCAGCGCCTGTTCGCGTCGGCCCAATCGAGCCAGGGCCACACCGCGCAGATTCAACCAATCGGGGTCATTGGAATGATCCGCCATCGCCTCCGCGACGATCGTATCCGCCTCGGCGAACTGCTCGCGCCCTAGCAATATCGACGCCAATAACAAGCGGGCATCCGGATGACTCGGCATGCGCGAGAGTACGGCGCGGCAACCCGCCTCCGCATCCTCGAATCGTCCCTCCTGATAAGCCTTCGCCGCCGCCAAGAAATTGTCCATGAGCGAGAGTCTCCGGACCTATGCTTACACTCCGTCCATACCATCACGCTTCTTCTCTCGGCTTTAGGAAGAATGTGACTTGAGCCTGGCGACGGAAATTGCATTTCCAACAAGTCACGCGCGGGCGATCTCGGCCAGCACCGCGCGCGCCGCTTCCACGGTTTGATCGATGTGTTTCTCCGTGTGCCGCGTGGAGAGAAAAGCTGCCTCGAATTGGCTGCACGGCAGATAGAATCCTCGATCCATCATGCCCCAGAAGAAGCGCGCGAAGCGCGCGGTGTCGGCTTGCTTGGCCGAATCGTAATCGACGACGGGTCCGTTGGCAAAGAACAAGGTCCACATGCTGCCTACGCGGGCAACGCAGTGCGGCAGTCCCGCCGACCGAGCCGCTTCGCCAAGCCCGGTGGACAATCGCTCCCCTAATTCATCCAAACGCGCATAGGGCGGACGATCGCGCAGTTCTTCCAACGTGGCGATTCCGGCGGCCATCGCCAACGGATTGCCCGACAGCGTGCCGGCTTGAAACACCGGCCCCGACGGCATGACGTGCTTCATCACATCGGCGCGACCCCCGTAGGCTCCCACCGGCAAGCCACCGCCAACGATTTTGCCCAACACCGTTAGATCGGGCATCTGATGGAACAACTGCTGCGCTCCGCCATACGCCAGCCGGAAACCCGTCATCACTTCGTCGTAGATCAGCAGCGTGCCGTACTTTTCGGTATGGCGGCGCAACGTCTCGAGAAATTCATCGGTGGGACGAACCAAACCCATGTTGCCGACGACCGGTTCGAGAATGACGGCGGCCAGTCGGTCGCCATGCGCGGCAAACGCGTCGGCCACTCCTTGTACGTCGTTGTAGCGCAGCACCATCGTATCGGCGGTGCAGCCGACGGGAACACCGGGACTGGTGGGTACGCCCAGCGTCGTCGCGCTGGAACCGGCTTGCACCAGGAGACTATCGACGTGGCCGTGATAGCAACCGGCAAATTTGACGATCCCATCGCGTCGAGTGAAGCCTCGAGCCAGACGGATCGCGCTCATCGAAGCCTCGGTGCCCGAACTGACCAGCCGCACCATTTCAATCGACGGGACGGCATCGACGATTAACTCGGCGAGATGGGACTCCGCTTCGGTGGGCGCGCCGAAGCTCGCTCCACGCCGCATGGCGTCTTCCACGGCGCGCACCACGCGCGGATGGGCGTGACCGAGAATGAGCGGTCCCCAGGAACCGACGTAATCCACATATTGATTGCCGTCGATATCGTGCAGATACGCGCCTTCGCCTCGTTCGATGAAAGGCGGCTGCCCCCCGACGGCTCCGAAGGCGCGTGCGGGACTGTTTACGCCTCCCGGAATCAGGCGACAGGCCCTTTGGAACGCTTCTCGACTGCGGACGTGCGACGGGGGCATGGCGTTATCTCGCCCTTCCTACCATTATTGGGGTATGTCGTGAAGGAGCTTCTGGGCCTCCTTCACGACGCGTTCCATCCAACTCTCCTGAGAATAGAGAGCCAGTACATCCAGACATACGAATCGGGCGTCGAGCGAGCGAATTTCCGGGGGCTTCTTCGCCCATTGCTCGCGTACCAGCTTCAAACTGGAATCCACGGATTTTTCGAGAGTGTCTTTGATCGTATCTTTGTCCGTTAAGCGCCGGGCATTGAATGCGGCGTAGAGATACCAACGACGGCGTGGCCTCGGTTCCTTGGCCAACTCGTCCTTCAGCGCATTATAAAGAGATTTGGCCAAGCCGGCGTCGCCGAGCTTGGAATGCTCCATCCGCCAGGCCTGGAACGCCTTGGCCTGCCGAGCCTCCGGCAGCGTCGGCTCCTCGCTGGAGTTGCGGACACTGTCGTACAGTTTTTGAAAATCGACGTCGATCTGATCCAACGCATTCAACTCGGTTAAGTGAGCGGTGGCGACGCGCTGCCAATCCAGCGTGCCGCTCTCTTGGACGCTCAGCCACTTTTTCACGGCCGTTTCGCGGTCGCCTTCTTCTTCCGCTTTCACGGCGGCAAAGGCGTTCTCCTCGGTCGGGCTTTGGGCATGCACTTTAATGAGACTCTTGCTCTCTTTTTGTAGATAATTGTCGAGCAAGCGCTCGCATCGCGCCGACTCGATCCGATCGCGCCAGGATCGGACCTCGTCGGCTCGTTCGCTTTTGGCTTTTCCATAACGATCGATGTATTTTCGAATCGCCCCGTCGGGCTCGACCCCCTTCTCTTGCTCCTCAATGTTGGGGGAATCCGCAGCCGATTTGGCCAGCCGATAGAGCTTGTCCTCCGACGGCGGGCGGAAGACAAGGAACAACAGGCCGGCAACGACACCGAGCGCCAACAACAAGCCAACGGCCCGCACCCATATCCTTTGATGGAACGGTTGCTTTGCCGGTTTGCGTTTCCCCCTGCCCTTGCCGGTCAGCAGAAGGCGGACGGCATCCTTGTCTTCCTCTGCCAATCGCTTCTGACCGGGAGTGCGATCGATGAAGCGACGGCGCACGGCATCGACCCCCGCGCTCTGCTGCGATTCGACTTTCTCCTGAATGGAACCGAGCGCCTTGGCCACCATATCGGCGTCGAGAGGTCTCTTGTCCGGCTGCTTCTCCAAAAGCTGACAAATCAGTGTATCGAGCCAAATGGGCATCTCCAACACGAGGTGCGACGGTCGCTCGAACGTGCCGCTGACGTGCAGCACGAACATATCCATGGCGTTCTCGGCCTGGAACGGCTTGCGCCCCGTGACCAACTCATAAAACATGATTCCGAGAGAATACAGATCGGATTTATGAGTGAGATCGGCAACGCCCTTGCACTGTTCCGGCGACATATAGGATGCGGTGCCGACCGTGCAATTGGTGGAGGTCAACGCTTCGAGATCGGCGGCCTTGGCGATGCCGAAGTCCGTCAGCTTCAACGTGCCGTCGGGCAAAACCATGATGTTCGACGGTTTCAAATCTCGATGGACGATGCCCTTGTCGTGCGCGTGTTTCAACGCCGAGCAAAGTTGTTGTCCGAGTTCGACCACCTCTTCCCAGGTCATGCGCCCGCGCCGCGCCATCACCCGGTCGAGCGACTCGCCCTGAATGTACTCCATGGCGAAGTAGCGCATGCCCTTTTCCTTGCCCGCGCCGTAAAAGCGGACAATGTGGGGATGATTGAGCTGTTTCAGGATGGCGATCTCGCGCTCGAAACGATCCACGGCACCTGAGTTCGTCGAACCGATGCCGGGGGCCATGATCTTGATGGCCATGATTTGCCCGGTCTTGGTGAATCGACCGCGATACACCGTCCCCATCGCTCCGGAACCGAGTTCCTTATCGACGGTGAACGGTCCAAAGGATTGCCCGACCAACATGCTTGCACCTGTATCACTTCAACCAAAGCGCCGCATCGCGAGCGAAATACGTCAGGATCATATCCGCGCCGGCGCGTTTAATGCTCGTGAGGATTTCCAGAGCGATACGGCGTTCGTCGATCCAGCCCTTTTGGGCCGCCGCCTTGACCATCGCGAACTCGCCGCTGACATTGTAGGCGGCGACTGGCACGGCGAACCGTTCTTTCACGCGGCGGATGATGTCGAGATAGGCCAAGGCCGGCTTGACCATCACGATGTCCGCACCTTCGGCGAGATCGAGTGCGACCTCGCGCAGCGCCTCGTCGCCGTTGGCCGGGTCCATCTGATAGCTGTTGCGGTCGCCAAACTGCGGCGGCGATTCGGCGGCATCGCGGAAAGGACCGTAGAACCCCGATGCGTATTTCGCCGCGTAGCTCATAATCGGCACATGGGAAAAGCCAGCGACATCGAGAGCGGATCGAATCGCGCCGACCATGCCGTCGAGCATGCCGCTCGGTGCCACGAGATCCGCCCCGGCGCGAGCGTGACCGACACACTGCTCCGCCAAGAGGGGCAACGTCGCATCGTTGTCGAGATCGAGCCGTCCCGTTGCCTCTGTCAGCACTCCACAATGTCCGTGATCGGTATACTCGCAGAAACATTCGTCGGTCATCAACAGGGCGCGTTCGCCGTACTCCTTCCGCACGGCGCGCAGAGCTTGCGACACGATGCCTTCCGGATCGAGCGCGCTGCTGCCGGTGGCATCCTTGTGCGAGGGGATTCCGAACAGGAGAAAGGCGCGAATGCCCAAATCGAGCGACGCGCCGATTTCTTCCACCAGACAATCGATGCTGAGTTGATGGTTGCCCGGCATCGAAGCGATTTCTTTCTTGATGGCGCGACCGGGCCGCACGAACAAAGGCAATATCAGATCGTCCACGCACAATGTCGTTTCGCGGACGAGACCGCGGATCAGCGGATGATGCCGTAGGCGTCGGAGACGGATTCGAGGAAACTCATGGCTCATGGTTCACCCCAAATAGACGCGGTTGGCCGCGGCCACACCACTTCCCGGCGACACCTTGATTCCCTGGCTCATCAAACATTGTTCCAGCGCCCCCAGGAACAACAGGACGACATCGGGTCGGCTGTTGTGTCCCATAAGTCCGATACGCCATGCCTTGCCCTTGAACTCGCCCAAGCCGCCGCCGATCTCGATGCCGAACTCGTTGAGCAACCGCTTGCGAACGGCCAGGTCGTCTACTCCGGCGGGGATGCGCACGGCGTTGAGCTGCGGCAATTGATACTTCTCGTTGGCGGTATACGTCAGCCCTAAAGCATTCAGTCCCGCTTTGAGTGCCTCGTGATTGCGGCGATGGCGCGCCCAACGGTTCTCCAAGCCCTCTTCCAAAACCAGCCGCAACCCTTCGTACAGAGCAAATACCATCGTAATGGGTCCGGTATGGTGGTAAAAACGATCGCTGTCCCAATAGTGTTCGACGAGATTAACATCGAAATACCAACTCTGCACTTTCGTCTTGCGTTTGGTAAACGCTTCGACGGCGCGCGGACTGAACGACACCGGCGACAATCCCGGCGGACAACTCAGCCCTTTCTGCGAACAACTGTAGATCGCATCGACCTGCCAATCGTCCACGGCCACGGGGATGCAACCGAGCGCCGTGACGGCATCGACGACCAGCAGTGTATCGAATTCGTGGCACAGAGCGCCCAGTCCTTCGAGCGGCTGACAGGCTCCCGTCGAAGTCTCGGCTTGAACGATGGTGAGAACCTTGGGCCGCACGCGCTGCAACGTCTCGCGGATCGGCTGCAAATCGAACACTTCGCCCCAGGGCCGTTCGAGTACCGTCACCTGCGCTCCGGCGCGCGTCGCCACTTCAACCATGCGGTGGCCGAAAAATCCGACCGCGCAGACGACGACGCGATCGCCCGGTTCGATGAGGTTGACCAGACACGTTTCCATGCCGGCCATGCCCGTAGCGCTAACGGGAAACGTGACCTGATTTTTCGTTTGATAGACGCTCCGCAACATCTCCTGAACGGCAGTCATAATCTCCAGGAATTGCGGATCGAGATGGCCCAACAGCGGCGTACTCATGGCGCGGAGTACGCGCGGATGCGCGTCGCTGGGACCGGGACCGAGAAGCAAACGAGTCGGCGGATTCAATGGTCCGGGAATGTTCATGGCTCTCCTCAACTTCGTTTAGCCGCGACGCGCAGCGGAGCGCGGCAGACCCGCGCGCGCTCCGCTGCGCGTCGCGGCTAAACGGGGGAATATATCACAACGTCTTCATACGATCCTGCACCAGTCGGCTCACGGCCTTGAATTGGGGATGGCCCGCGCCGCCGATCCACTCGAAGACGCACATTTCGCTGGTGGTCAGAACGGCCCCCGCTTGTTCCAGACGGCGCAGGGCCATGTCGCGGTCGATGGCGGAACGCGAACCGACGGCATCGGCCACGACGTACACTCGGAAATCGTGAGCGAGTAAATCGAGAGCCGTATGCAGCACGCAAACGTGTGCTTCGATGCCGCACAAGACGACCTTGGGCCGGGCTTCTCGATGGAGCGATTCGACGAGGTTCGGCACGGCACAACAACTGAAGGCTACTTTGTCGAGTCGTTCCGGCAACTTCTCGATGAGTGGAGAAACGGTCGCACCGAGGCCGCGCGGATATTGCTCGGTACAGAGCGTCGGCATCTGGAGCAGCTGGGCGGCGTCGAGAAGGAAGGCGATATTGCGAACCAGCGCATTGGCATCGAGAATCATGGGGACAAGTTTTTCCTGCACGTCGATGACGAGCAAGGCCGTATCGGCGGGCGATAGCTGCGTGGCGTGCGGCATGGCGTGGCACCTCTGTATATCGCATGTTTCTTATTTCGGCGAAGCGATGCGATCCTTGCCCACCCACGGACGCAGCGCTTCGGGAACGACGATCGAGCCGTCGGCTTGCTGATTGTTTTCGAGAATGGCCAACAGCGCGCGAGTGACGGCGACGGCGGTTCCGTTGAGCGTATGGACGAAGCGCGTGCCCTTCTGTCCGTGCGTCTTATAACGAATGTTCAACCGGCGGGCTTGATAATCGGTACAGTTCGAGGTGCTGGTCACTTCTCCGTATTCGCCGTTCTGTCCTCGGCCCGGCATCCATGCTTCCAGATCGTATTTGCGATAAGCCGGACCTCCTAAATCCCCCGTACAGGTGTCAATAACATGGTAGGGTAGACCGAGGCTCTGGAAGATCTTCTCTTCGATGCCCAACAATTCGAGATGAAGTTGCTCGCTTTGATCGGGAGTGCAAAAGACGAACATCTCGACTTTGGTGAACTGGTGAACGCGATACAATCCGCGCGTGTCGCGTCCGGGAGCGCCGGCTTCGGTTCGGAAACAGTGCGACAGACCGACGTACTTTTTCGGAAGATCCAACTCGTCGAAAATCTGATTGCGGTGCATCCCGCCCAAGGTAATCTCCGCCGTGGCGATCAAGCAGAGGTCGGTGTCGCTCAGCGAATAGATCTGTCGTTTTTCGGGATCGGGGTCGCGCGGAATGAAGCCGATCCCCTCCAACACTTCGACGCGCGCCACATCCGGCGTGATGATCGGCGTGTAATTCTCCTCGAGTAACGTCCGCATGGCATACTGGACGAGCGCCAATTCCAAGAGTACGGCTTCGTTCTTTAGGTAATAAAACTTCTGGCCCGCCACCGACGCGCCGGCCTCGAAATCGACGAGTTGCAACGCCTCGGCGAGGGCCACATGGTCCTTGGCGTCGAAGTCGAAGCTGCGCGGCTCTCCCCAAACGCGGATAACTTTGTTGTCCTCCGCGGTGGTTCCGACGGGCGCATCGGGATGCGTCACATTGGGGATCGTGTTGAGAACGGCGTGTAGCTGTTCTTGGATTTCCTTCAATTGCTTCTCGCCGGTCGTGGCTTCTTCGCGCAGCCGTTTGCCCTCGGCGATCCATTCCTGCTTCCGCGCCGCGTCTTTCTCTTTGGGGATGAGCTTCGACAACTCGTTTTGCCGCTGCTGAATCACTTGCGTTTGTTGGATCAATCGCTTGCGCTCGTCGTCGAATTGCACGACGCGATCCACGTCGGCCTTGACGTTGCGGTTAAGGCAATTGGTCTTCACGGCATCCAAATGCTCACGAATGAAAGCGGCGTCCAGCATGAAAAACTCGACTCGTGCAAGAAATCGGCGCTCGCGGAGAGCCTGCCTAGGATTACGATGCAGTGATTTTACGAGGAGGCGCGCGATGCAGCAACCAAGGCGAACCGGCATCTTTATTCAATCTTCGGCAGCACCGGCATTTTGAAATCCGACTCGAACGTCAGGGTGTTCTTTCCCGAATGCAGTTCGCCGTCGAGCAAGCGAATGGCCAGCGAATCGTTTTCTTCCGAAGCGATCTCCGCGACTTTGCGGTCCCAATAGTAATTATCGGTTACGATGATTCGGACACTATCGCCAAGTTTCCAACGGACGCGACGGGGAAACTCGTAGTTCCACTCCGGTTGGTAGCTGCGCGCGACGATGTTGCTCGGCCCGTGGCGAACTCCATTGACCTCGATTTCGACGGAGAGAGACAGGCCCCGACTGATGAGATGGGCCGCCTTGCGATCGAAGTCGCCGCTTTTCAGCACGATTCGATACTCGCCCGGTTGCGTGACGCGCTCCGTCCAACGCAGCAGATCGCGGGCGGCGTCGCGGAAGCGCCCCTCGGCATGGACGGCAAGGTACGAGCGGCAGAGCAATTGCAGCTCTTTCACGTCGCCGGGTTGCTCTTGAAAACGATCGCGCACGGCCCGGAAGTCGTGCTTATCCCAATCGGCGTCGATGTTCTTCAGCGCCACGGAAGCCTCCGAAGCGAACGCGCCGTCGGGATGGCCTTCGAGGTAGCGTTGATAGTGTTCGCGCCGCGTCTGAAAGTTCAGCGGATGGGAGGCCGAGTAGATGCGCGCGGCTTCGATCGCGCGTTCTTCGAGGCGCAACCCATAGGAAGCGCGACGGCGACGAACCTCGGACTCGCGCGCGGTCCCAGCATAATCGCGGAGAAATCGATCCGCGCGTTCAATCCTCATCTTTAGATCGATTCGATCGTTCGTCCGATCCAACTCGGCAAACGAGACCTCGGCGCGGCGTTCGCGTTCGGAGTCGGCGCGCCGCTTGAGGGTGTTGCGAAACTGTTGCCACTCCTCGTCGATATCGCGCTCCGGAAAGTCTCGGTGAAAGCTCTGGAGGTCGCGCCACAGCGTCTCGGCGTCGGCGTCGGGATCGGTGGCGCGGCGGCGCAGCTCGGCCAATCGCTCATCGTATTGCTGGCCTCGGACGCGGTCGTCGAGTTCGCGTATTCGGATTCGTTCGGCGCGCGCGGACGCGGGACGGAGCCAGTGCCGCGACGGATGCCAGCGTTGAAACGAGAGCCAGTTTTCTTTCACGGCCAACGGCTGGTCGGCGTTTTCCACGGCGAAGCGCGCGGCTCGATGCTCGCCCCACACATCGTAAGTCCACAGGGCGAGCGTCACACTCGCGACGAGAAGCGCTCCAACGAGGCCGCGACGACGACGGCGTTGCTGCCGACATTGGCGCAGTCTTCTCTGGAACCCCAAGGCGGCGGGCGTGCCGGGATAGCGTCGAACGTAGGCGGCAACACAGCGCTGCAAGAGAGGCAGAGAAGCATCGGGCAAATCCCACAAAAAATTGAGCCGAGCCTCATCGAGCGATTGCAGGGTTTCGGCCAGCCAAATCAACGGCTCGGCCAAGTCGATCGGTTGAGGGTCAAACGGCCTATTGCCCTCTCGACCGTCCGCGCGACGAGGTCCGAGACTGCTGACGGCCATCAACCCGTGTCCGGGACAATGGAGTTGCAGTGTATGCCGCGTCATGCCGAGATAACGCTCGATTATATCGCATTTAGAAGATCCTTGTTGGATCAAATCCGCCTTGGTGAGTACCAGCGCCATCGGCCTCGGCGGCATTCCTGGCGTCTCGTCCGTCAAATAGTCCTCGACGATTTGCTCGACTTCTTGTTGCGCTTGCAGGCAGCCCGCGGGAGTCTCGACGATAGGCACATCGAGACAGAGCCAGACGGCATCGCAATCGCGGAGAAAATCGCGAATCGGCTCCTCTCGACCGAGCGCGACGTGTTCGCCTTGGTAATCTTTGAAAAGCAGGTCGAGTCGGCAATCTCGGTAATAGAGGTGGTAGCGCAATTCCGTCTCGCCGAGCGTCGCGGGCAACGGGAGCCCCGATTCGAGTTGCAGCACCTTGTCGGACAAATAATCGGCGGTGCGCGCGTCGGCGGCGGCGAGGCGAAGATCCGGCATTCGACCGCCGACGGCTTCGCGGTACAACATCGTCAACAGCGTCGTTTTCCCCGCGCCGCGATGACCGAACACACCAATCCGGCGCGGACGGCACAGGCGCTCGGCGAGAGTGACGGCTGGAGTGACGGCGGATTTCATGGATCTCGTCTCGTGGAGTACGGGCATTTCGTTCTCCCTCTATTGTAATTCGTCGGCGGCCAAGCGATATTACCACGTCGGAGCGGAGAGGCAAAGAGATAGCCCATCAACGCAAGGAGGATTATCGATGCCGAAAGGTTCGTCGATTGGATTGAGAATCGCGGCAGCTTGGGCGTGTTGGTTGCTCGGCTGGAGGATTCAGGCGCAAGAGAAGCCGGCGGACCCAGCAATTCGCTTGGAAAACGACATCGTTTTCGGCAAGGGCGGCGACACCGAATTGAAGCTCGATCTGGCAGCGCCGCGCGAGGGCGAAGGGCCTTTTCCCGCCATCGTCTGCATCCATTTCGGCGGATGGATTCGCGGCGAACGCCAACAGATGCAGGCCACGCTGGCGGCTTTCGCGCGCCGCGGCTTCGTGGCCATCAGTCCGGATTATCGCTTGGCACCGCGCTCTCGGTTTCCCGCTCCGATCGAAGATTGCAAAGCGGCGGTGCGCTGGCTTCGGGCTAACGCCGAACGCTATCGCGTCGCCCCTTCGCGGATCGGAGCGTTCGGCGTGTCTTCCGGGGGGCATTTGGCGTGTCTTCTCGGCGTCACTCGGAAAGAGGACGGCCTGGAAGGGAACGGGGGCAACGCCGATCGATCGAGCGAAGTTCAAGCCGTCGTCAGTTTTTTCGCACCTACCGACCTAACGCGGCCCGTCTGGAGCAAGGAGTTGCGCGAAAAGCAGCTGGAGCCGTTTTTGGGAGGAACCTTAGCCGAGAAAGCCGACACCTATCGCCGCGCTTCGCCCCTCGCCTACGTTCACAAGGATGCCCCGCCGTTTCTCTTCGTTCACGGCACGGCTGACACCATTGTGCCGATTGAGCAATCGGAGCAAATGGTTGAGAAACTCCAAAAGGCGGGAGTGTCGGCGCGATTGATTCGCATAGAAAAAGAGGGGCACGGCTTAAATCGTACGAGTTCGAGCTTGCGGAAGAGCCTCGCCGACGCCGTGCTATTCTTCGATGAGAACCTGAAAAAATGAACGCGGCTTCTTCGATCAAATGCGGTTGCCTCGAATCGGATTGCGTGAGACGTTTTCGTCGCTGGGGCAACGGTGCATGTTCGCTATTGTTGGCGGGCTACCTCATCTTCTGCCACGGTTGCCACGGAGCGGATGTCGATGACGAATTGTCGGTCCCACAACTCCGCAATCGCCCGCTCGAAAGTATCGACGAATCGACACCACCCAGCGGTGAAAGCCGTCGGGTGGTGTCCTGGGAGAACTCTTCCGAACTCGGTCTCAACGGGGCACTTCCATCGGCATCGCTTTGGAGAAGAGATTGAACGCCGTTTCTCCCGTTGGTCGGGCGGCCTGTCCGGACTGCACGCCCTTTTTGAAGCTGAATCTCGACAGTTCTTTTTGAGTCCGTAGCAGTTCGGGATCGTCGGGCGAATTGAATTCGCCCACGGTGACGACGCTGCCGTAACGCGTGTGCAGAACGTAGCTCTTAAATTTGAAGCGACGGAACATATCGCACACATTCTGCGCCATGCCCGCCGAGTTGTCGAGGCGTTTGCCCATATGATCGCCGAAGCCGAGTTTCTCCAAGAAGCCGCTCGATTCCGGCCCCGATTGGATGACCTGAGCGCCGCGGAACTCTTGAACCGCGAGCGTCCACGGTTTCGGGTTCTTGTACAGACTGCGCGGTTCGCCGGCGTTGAGCTTCTTCCAAAGTGGATCGACTTTGACCACGGGCTTCGGCGGCGGCGGCAGGGTCGGATTGGGCACGACCATCGCGGAATGGAATGGATTGACCGGATAGCGTTTGACCTCAAACGCCTTCTTTCCGGGAACCGGTTCGTAATGATCGATGGTGTCGAACGCCGGTTTTCCCGATTTCAGCCGCAAGTCGGGTAGATCCCACCTTTGTACCTTTTTGAGATGGTTTTTGGCACTATCCATGTCGCGGAATCCGCCGATCAAGACGACGAATTGATCTTCTTGTGGGTGTGCCAAGGTGCGGCGGCGCGGCGCTCCGGGATGCTCGCGCTGCCATTGATCTAGCTCGTCCTGAAGCTTTTTCCGTTCGAGGTTCGCGCGGTTGTAGACGTAGGCGGGTTGCCCGCGTTGCCGCAGATAGCCGCACAACAGGAAGGCCAACTCGGAAGCCGCTTCACCCTGATAGCTACCCGCGCACACCATCCACGCGCCCGCTTGTTGGGTCACGGCATAGGCCGCGTTGATGTCTTCTCGACTCGATTCGATCAGACCGTTCAAGCCGCCGCTCGCTTGTCCCGCCGCGTTCGGCTGTGGTGCGTTCGGGAACTGCGCCTGCCCCAAGCCTATCGACAATGCCAGCCCTAGTCCCGCGGCCGGCAGCAAGGTAAACCTCCGCATTTGCCCCAACCTCCTCGTGTGGCGATGGATCGACAATCCGACGACGATTTTGAACTTACCCGTCGCGCATCGTGTTCGTGGGAGGCGTATAGCAAGGGGAAACGATTTAGTCCAGAGGCCAATTCGCGCCGAGGGCGGCGCGTTGCGCGCGCGTGATTTCGTCGATCCCGCGCTTGCCTAGATCGAGCAGTTGCTCCAATTGTTGACGTCGAAAAGTCGCTTCTTCGCCACCGGCCTGCACTTCGATCAGATCGCCGTCGCCGGTCATCATCAGATTCAAATCGACATCGGCGTCCTTGTCTTCGCTGTAGTCCAGATCGAGCAGCGCGCGGCCATCCAGGAGACCCACGCTGACGGCGGCCACGCTGCCGCGAACGAGGGAGGACGAACGAGGCAAGGGCGGCAGGAGAGAGGACTTTTGATGTTTTCGTTCGGCATTCAGGGCGTCGATCAATGCGACAAACGCGCCGTTGATGGCTGCGGTGCGCGTGCCACCGTCGGCTTCGAGAACGTCGCAGTCGATCCAGAGTGTGCGTTCGCCCAGCGCTTCCAAATCGACGACGGCGCGGAGCGCGCGACCGATGAGGCGCTGGATCTCGACGCTGCGCCCGTCGATTTTTCCGCCACGATCGCGTGGCTTGCGGGTATTCGTACTGCTCGGCAACATGCCGTACTCGGCGGTCAGCCAGCCCTTCCCCTTGCCGAGAAGAAACGGCGGCACCACCGCCTCGACGCAACAGGTGCATAAGACGGTCGTTCGTCCCATGCTCACCAACACGCTGCCGGGCGCGTGGCGCGTGTAGCGGCGTTTGAAACGAAGGGGTCGCAGTTCATCGACTTGTCGGCCGTCGTTGCGCATGGTACTCCAGAAAATTCATTGTGCCAAAGCTCGACCCTTGATCCAATCGTTCACGAAACCAACGATCTCAACCGAGCCAACATCGAAAAACCGAATCAACTCCTGTCGAGCGGCTTGTCCTTGTAGGAAGGAATCGAATTGCCCTTCCTTCCATAATCCAGCCGTCGGAGTTTGAGTTATCTGAATCGGTCCTGGGTAGTAACATGCGAAATCGTTTGAGGTTCCGCAGTCGGCTACATTAAATACGTCGATAGTCGTAAAATCGACCTGAGTTTGAAGATAGGCCTCGGCGATCGCGTCGAGCAAGCGCATGTCGTATCCGGACCAAGTGGCCACGCCTATCAAGATACGCTCGCCCTTCGCGGCAACCGGCTCGCCCGGTCGCCACGGATGAAACGGGCTAGTCGCGACCAACTCCAAAAATCGACGATCCGCCCACGTCGGGTCGTCCCGAACGTCTGGATCGCTGGAATGTGCAACGAACAGATCGAAGAAGGTTGTCATGGTTTGATGAACCGGACGACGCCATTGTGAATCCACCGCCCGCCACTCTTTAGAATACGCCGAATCTCACTGGATTGCACGGTCGGTCCCAGCCAAGTGATGGAGTCGACGGGTGGGATATTGTTTGTGATGACTTCGTCGGCGACACGATCCGGTAGGGGTAGAGCGACATTATCGGCGATGAGAAAGTCGTGACGCGACCGCACTAGCTCCGCAATCGACTCTCCTGTTTGGCTCGATCGCCAGCCGAACGCGGTGACGACCCAGCGCCCTTGTTGATTCAAAACACCGGAGATTTCACCTTCTCCCCCTAAATTGATCTGAAATGCCATTCGGTTCTCACGCCATCAACCATTTGAGCAACGCCGATTGCGCGCACCGTGCGAACGGGTATCGACGGAGACTTTTATCTCCCTCAGTTCGAGGCAGGTTGCTGTTGCCAAACACTCGCGCCGCAACCGCCCATCTTGAGAGTAGGGAAAGGAGAGATGGATGGCGCTGCCGTGGAGAAAGTGAGAAGAAACCGCTCGATAAACGGCTTCGATACCGAGTGGATCTAACCCAGCGGTTGTGAAGACGACGACTCGCGCTCCGGTGAGCCAAGCTGCCTCCAATCTTAAGAGAGCCTTCGGCGTACCGGCGAGCCGATCTACAGGACACTCGCGGTCTTGGGGATGCAATCGTTGAAGAACAGCTTGCGCTTGTGTGCGTGAAGCGCGGGCAACTCGCAGGAGCCAATCCGCGACGCGTCTCGAACGGAAGAAACCCAGTGGCCCGTGACGACGATTGCGCAGGGGAGCGGCCCAGTGAACCGTGGCAAATAGGCGCATAGCCCCCAATGACTTTTTGCCTGTAAGTACGCCAATTAGCGCCTCGACTTCAGACGAAGTAATCTCTTCACGCAGGTGCAGGCAAACGCATTCACCGAGCCGGAGGTGAAATGCTGGAACTGCATATCTCCCAACCTCAAAGCCATCGCTCGATAATAATAGAGAGTCCATGCGCTCTCCTCTCAAAATCCGATCCAATTGCGAAAGGCTCCCCACCAATCACGGGCCTGCAAGGGACGACGATCCGAGGGCGGTTTTTCCAACTCCGTCCACCATCCCCATCGCAACAAACTGAAAACCGCCGTGGCGTCACCGCTCTCGAGAAGCCATTCTAAAGCAGCAACAATTCGATGATGTCCTTCGATCACATAATAGACGCCATGCCGGTCACGCACACCACCAATCTGTCCCCGTCTCTCCTGGAAAGCGTACACTCCCGCCCGCATGTCGGACTCGATTCGATCGACGAGAGACCAGTCTCGAAGTCCGATTTACGTGCCGCGAATTCGAGGTAACGAGACGCGCCGAGGCGACATGGGCAGCGTTTTCCTGAGTTCTCACGCCATCAACCGTTTGAGCAATGCTTTTTGGGCGTGCATGCGATTGCCGGCTTGCTCGAAGACGATGCTGCGCGGCCCGTCCATCACCTCGCCGGTGATCTCTTCGCCGCGATGGGCCGGTAGACAGTGCATGACCCGCGCGTGCGACGGCGCTTGCGCCAGAAGTTGGGCATTGACCTGAAATGGAGCGAATTGGGCGCGGCGCTGTTCGCTTTCGCTCTCCTGCCCCATGCTCGTCCAAACGTCGGTGTAGAGGATGTCGGCTTGCGAGACGGCCTGGGAAGGAATGCCGTCTTGAATCAACTCGGCCTTGGGACAGACGCGCTGGAACCTTTGTGCGAAACCCGCATCGAAGCGATAGCCTTCGGGAGCGGAGAGGATGAAGCGCGCGCCGAGCTTGCCGCAGCCGAGTGCCAGCGAGCGAGCGACATTGTTGCCGTCGCCGACGAAGACCAGCGTTTTGCCTCGGATTCCTCCTTCGAAATGCTCTTGAATCGTCAGCAAATCGCCGAGAACCTGACACGGGTGGCACAGTTCCGAGAGGCCGTTGATGACCGGAACGCTGGCATGGCGGGCGAACTCTTCGATGGTCGAATGCTTAAAGGTGCGCAGAACGACGGTATCGACGTAGTGGCTCAGCGTCCGAGCGAAGTCGGCAACGCTCTCGCGCTGGCCGATGGGACCGTCGCTGGCACTGAGGAAGATGGAAGCGCCGCCGAGGTGGGCCATGGCCGCCTCGAACGACGCGCGTGTCCGCAGCGAGGGTTTCTCGAAGATCATGCCCAGGACGCGCCCGGCCAGCAGCGGGGGACGCGAACCGCGCTGGGCGTCAGCTTTCAACCGCGCCGCATCTTCGAGAAGATGAGTCAACTCTTCCGCCGACACATCGGTCAGACCTAAAAAGTGCTTCATGATTACACCGTAATGTTCGCTAAAACGTCTTCCAAAATGTCACAGCCTTCGTCGCGCTCGGCGTCGCTGAGCGTGAGAGCCGGGAGCAGCCGCAGAACCGTGGAATGCGTGCAGTTGATGAGCAAGCGCCGCTTCAGACACGCCTCGACAACCGGCGCGCCATCTACCGCTAGTTCCAAACCGATCATAACGCCCTTGACGCGCACCTCTCGGAGCAGCGAGCAGCGCGAACGAATCGCATCGAATCGCTGTTGGAAATACGCGCCCAGTTCCTCGGCGCGTTGGAGTAGCTTCTCGGCTTCGATGGTTTCGATGGTGGCCAAGGCGGCGACGCAGGCCAGAGGATTGCCTCCAAACGTGGCGGCATGAGTACCGGGTCGGAGTTTCTCCGCCGCCTCTGGGCGAGCGATCAGTGCGCCCGCCGCCACGCCTCCGGCCAACGCCTTGGCCAAGGTCGTCACGTCCGGTTGCACGTCCCAATGTTGGGCGGCAAACCAACGTCCCGTTCGTCCCATGCCCGCTTGCACTTCGTCGAAAATCAACAAGAGATTATGGCGGTCGCACAACTCGCGTAATCCTTGCAGATAGCCCGGAGGCGGGAGATTGATGCCGCCTTCGCCCTGAATCGGCTCGACCATGATAGCGCATGTCTCGCCGTCGATGAGCTTGGCCGCCGCGTCGAGATCGCCGTAGGGAGCGTAGTTGAAACCGGCCAGCAGCGGTTCGAGCCCCTTATGGTACTTGGGCTGCCCCGTGGCGCTCAGCGCTCCCAGCGTGCGGCCGTGAAAGCTATCGAGCATACTGACGATCTTGTAACGCCCCGGTTTGCCGTGCAGGCGGGCGATCTTGATGGCTGCCTCGTTCGCCTCGGTTCCGCTGTTGCAGAAGAAGCACTGGCCTCCCCAGCCGGTGCGTTCGCTCAATGCCTCGGCCAAGCGTCCCTGCGCTTCCATGTACCAAGTATTGGGTACATGGATGAGTTGGGCCACCTGCGCTTGCACGGCCTGGACCACGCGCGGCGGACAGTGGCCGAGCAGATCGCAACCCCAGCCGGGAAAGAAATCGAGATAGCGATTGCCTTCATCGTCCCATACCGACGAACCCACGCCGCGCACCAAACACACCGGATAGCGCGTGTAATTGGGAATGACGTAACGCTGAAATTGTTCGAGTGTGGCTTGTTTCATGGCGGTAACATTTCGGTTAGCCGCGACCCGAAGGGAAGCGCGAGACTCCCGCGCTCCCCTTCGGGTCGCGGCTAAGCTAATTGAGGGTAATCTCCGTGCCGACGCCTCGGTCGGTGTAAATCTCCAACAAGAGGGAATGACGCAGGCGGCCGTCGATCATGTGCGTCTTACGAACGCCGGAGCGAAGGCTGTCGAGACACGCCTCGACTTTGGGAATCATCCCCTCGTCGATCACGCGCGTTTCGATCAGCTGGCGGCAGCGAGCCGCGTCGAGGCTAGGCAACAGCGAATCGGACTTGTTGCGATCCATCAAAATGCCCGGCGTATCGGTGAGGAAGACCAGCTTTTCGGCGCGAAGAGCGGCGGCGACGGCGGCGGCGGCGGTGTCGGCGTTGACGTTCAACCAATCTTCCCGTCGATCCATCGCCGTGTCCAATGCCACCGAGGGAATGACCGGCACCACTCCGCCCGCGCAAAACGACTCGATAAGCGAGCCATCGACCCGGGTGACACGACCGACGAAACCGAGGTCGATCGGTTTGCCCTCCGAACCCGGCAAAGTCAGGCGTTCGCCGAAGAGACTTTGCAATGAGCCGGAGTGCAATCCAACCGCTCGCCCCCCCAAACGACGAATGGCGCGAACGATGTCTTCGTTGATCTCGCGGAGCAAGACATCGACAACGATGGCGAGCGTGGCTTCGTCGGTGTAGCGCCGTCCCTGAATCTTGCGCGGCTGTAAACCGGAGCGGGCCATCGCTCGGTCGATCGGCTTGCCGCCGCCGTGAACGAGAATGGGGCGCATCCCAACCGTCTCCATGAAGACGACATCTTGCAGGGTCGCCTCGAGCGCGCCGGCATCCTCCATGGCGCTACCGCCGAGCTTGATAACGGTGAGCCGATCGCGGAACATCCGGATGTAGTTGCGCGCTTCGATGAGTGCTTCGGCTTTGCGGATGGCGTCGTCCATCACGGTCGTATCACCGCTCCCCTCGGTAAAACAAGGGTAATGAGAAGGGCGTATGGGAAAAGAACATTCTAAAGCGTAACGGAAGCGTGTCAATGGCTGGGTCGGTCAAACGAACGAGGAAGACGCTCCCCTGCAATCGGAGACAAAAGAAGAACATTGATTTGAATAGCTCGCCGGTTTATATTCGTCTGCATCTCCAGAGGTCGCGGTTTGCTCTCGGTTCGGGATTGAGTAGACTAGCTAAGCCCCAAACCGCGACGGGGTAACCGTTGTTCCATAACTCGTGGTATTGGTAAAAGGGAGGTTCGGCGATGAAGGCAGCGTTGAAGGTGGGCGTCAGCTTGGTAGTGGTATTGAGCTTCTTGGCGTTGGCGAAAGCGGACGACAAGAAGGAAGAAAAGCTCAAGGGAACGATCACCTGCGCCAAGTGCGATCTGGGTGAATCTCCGAAGTGCCACACCGTCATCAAGGTCAAGGACAAACTGTACTGGTTTGACACGGCCAGCAACAAGAAGTATCACGCGGATACCTGCAAGAAGGCCAAAGAAGGAAGCGTGACCGGCTCCGTCACGACCAAAGACGGCAAAAGCACGATTAAGGTCAGCAAGGTCGAATACGCCAAGTAATTGCTCGGCAAAGGCTTTGACGATTCGATTCAGCAACGCCACCCCAACGGGTGGCGTTGTCGTTTACCGGCACGAACCGTTTCCCGGTCGGAATTACGCCAGTGAGAGGTTTGCGTTCCGAGGCGTTGGCAGGGTTGATGAGGAGCGGCTTACGAAACATTCCATTCGGGAAGGGATTGCGAAACCGATCCGAACGCCGTCTAGGTCGTCGTGAGAGACGGGAATCGTCGAACGACGCAAGTGGCTCTACAGAAGGCCGAAGCACTTCTCGGATCGCCTCTCAGCCGATATAGTAAAACGAAGGCGATTATCTTTGGATCGAGGAGGCCGATCCGCCCCATGAAGCATTCCGTTTGGTTCCTACTTCTGATCCTCATCACCTGTCTCGATTGCTCGACGACCTCGCCGGTCTCGCTTCGGGCCGCCGATGGCGTGCCTGGAGGCGACGATTGGAAATACGACGTCGTCTATCGGAAAAAGGGCGATCTCTATCGCGGTCTGGTCGAGGCGCGCGATGGGGGCGACGTGCGAATGTGGTGCATCGTTCGCAATCCGGGTCGGCCAACCATTTTTTATCGCATAACGCTACCCCGGGCCGAGGTCGATCGCGTCGAAATGTTGCCCGATCTCGAACACGAGATCTTGCGTCGGCGTTTTCTCGGCCTGCGGGAAGAGCATCGCCAACGCCCCGATCCGTTCAAAGCACTGGTGTCCGAGAAATCGGAGCTACCGGGGGCCGACAAAATCGAGCTGCACGAAACCGTCTGGCCGGGCGACGGCAAGAGCAAGGCGCTAGCTTATCGTTCGACGTATTTTGAGTTGGAATCCAACGCGCCGCGCCGCGTGGTCATCGTGGCGGCCATGCAATTGGAACAAGTCTACGCCGCCTACTTTCGCAGTTTGCCGCCGCGCGCCAAGGGCCTACCCACCCGCGTTCTGTTGCCGCAATCGTTGGACGACTATCGACAGCTGGTGCGCGGTCGAGGGGTTTCTTTCCTCAATCCTGCCTTTTTCGATCCCGAAAAGAATCAAATCGTCAGCGCTTTCGATTGGCGTCACATGAGCGAGGAGATCGAGCGCATCCACCGCGATCACGTCAAGCTGCGCGTCAAGGTAGACGAGTGCGAGGCGGACTTGCGCAAGGCGTATAAAGGCGAGATCCCCGCCGAGTTCAAAGCGGCGCTGGCGGGACAGCGCCGCAGCATTCAAGCGGCCGAGTCGCGCAATCGGGAAACGCTCGCGCGCGCTCACCATCGACTGTTTCAGCGATTGTTCCACGAAGCGTTCCACGCTTATCTGCTCAACTTCGTCTATCCGCCCCGCGATGGGGAGTTGCCCCGTTGGCTGAACGAAGGGCTGGCGCAAATCTTCGAGACGGCCGTATTCGAGGTGGGAGAGTTGCGCATCGGACACGCCGACAAAGAACGCTTGCAGGCCGTTCGTCAAGCGCTCGGCAAGGAGAATTGGCCCTCGCTCGTCGACCTGCTTCGATCCGGACCCAAACAGTTTCTGGTGGCTCACGACGGCGACAAGCTCGTTTCAGATCGCTATTATCTCGCATCGTGGGGGCTGGCCTTTTATCTCACCTTCGACCGCAAACTAATCGGCACTCCGGCACTCGATGCCTATGTGCGCCAGCTGAAGCGTGGAACCGATCCGGTGGAGGCGTTCGTCGCCTTGACTGGGCAGCCCGTGACGAAGTTCGAGGCCGATTTTCGACGCTATCTCAACCACCTGCACGACGATGGCCGCGCGGGATCGGGAAAGTGACAGTTCCCGACGCTACGAATGGGGTGTCTCCTTCCGATTCGGCGAATCCTTGCCCTCGGCTTTCTCGGAAGCGTCCGCTTGATCGATGTGCGAGGCCACCTGCGAGCCGATCAGAGGCACTTCTTGCGGATCGCCCACAGGGACGGGGTGGCGGAGAAAAAGCCACAACGACAGGGCTACCAACAATCCCACTACCACGACGATCAAAATAGGCTTCAGTTTCTCCTCGGCCTGTCCCACCAACGATTCGATCGACTTGCCCAGCCAAAAACCCAAGAAGAAGAAGAGACTATTGCCAACGACCGCGCCAAGTCCGTCGGCGAGCAAAAAACGAGGCAAGGGCAAGCGCATCGACCCGGCGGTGAGGAACAACGGCGCGCGAATGCCAGGGACCAGCCTTCCGATGATGAGGATGCTAACGCCGTAGCGATGAAAGTTGGCTTCGGTTCGCCTCCTTTTTTCGATGGGGAGCATGCGCGTCATCCACGGACGTTCAAAGAGCCAACCGCCGAGACGACGACCTACCGTATACAGGACAATGTCGCTGAAGACGACGCCGACAATACACACCGGCAGAAGAATCCACCACCGAACGCGAATCCGATCGGGAGGGAGGTCGATCCGCGATTCGACGGGTGGCGAAGCGCGGGCCAACGCGCCCCAGGGCAGGGCGGCCAAGGAGCCGGCTTGAGGATCGAAGGCCAATAGAGCGGCGACATCTCGCGGTTCCAACTCGTGCGGCGCGCCCGAGTAGACGAATGCGGCCCAAGGCAAACCGCCGACCGATCCCGCCTGCGGATCGAACGCCAGCAGGCCGGCAACATCGGCCGGGTTGGGGTAGGCGACCGGCACGTCGAAGACATCTGGATCGGATGGCAGCTGGCCCGCTAGGACGCCCGCTCCGCTAATTACCAGCTCCTCCGGCGCGGGCAGACCCAGTCCAGCTGCCACCAGCGTCACAAAAAAACCCAGATAGATCCAGACTTCGCCCACGGACACGATAGGGACACTCCTCGACATACTTACGTGCGTTGTCGTCCGCCGTCCGCGTTTCCGCGAGCGACCTATTAGAGCATTATCCAGAGCGACGGCAAAGGCGGAAAGAGGCGTGTTCCCACTTCTTCGATCCTGATACGCTGATCAGAGATCCTTCGTCCACTCTTCCTCTGGAGTCGTCACCTTGAAACTCGGACTCATCAACTCGGCGTGGGCGCAGGCGGGACGCGACACGGCGTTCGGCATCCACGCGACCAAGGAAATCGGCTTCGATACCATCGACATCTTTGCCGATCCGCTCGACCTCGATCCCCGCGAACGACGACAGATTCGCCACGAATGCCAGCGCGTCGGCCTGCCGATTATTAGCATTGCCTGCGTCGCCGTCGGTCTCATCGACTTCAACCCCAGCGTGCAGCGCTTTCATCTCGAGCGTTGCCGTCGGTATCTCGATCTCGCCTACGAATACGAGGCCAAGAACGTCTTGCTCGTTCTCGGCGAATACATCTGGGAACGCCAAGTTATCTCGGCGTCGGAGCAATGGCAAACCGCCGTCCGCAACGTCCGCGAACTGGGCAAGTACGCCGCCGATCTCGATCTGCTGATCGCCTTGGAATTGGAACCTTTCCGGCTTTCGTTGATCCGCAATGTCGAGACGATGGCGCGCTTCCTTCGAGAGGTGAACCATCCCGCCGTTCGCGCCAACATCGACATTTCGCACCTGCAACTTTCGGGTGTCCCACCGGAGGAACTGCGCCAGCTTCGCGGCCTGGCAACCCACGTTCACCTCAGCGATTGCGACGGCAAGGTTCACGGCGATCTTCCACCCGGACGCGGCGTCGTCGATTTCCTGCCGTATCTGCGCGAGATCAAGGAGTTAGCCATCGACGGTGTCATCAGCATCGAGTTGGAGTACTCGCCGCAGCCGGAGCGCATCGTCGAATGGGTGCGCGAGGCTTACGAGGCGACGGCTCAACTTTTACGCCAGGCCGGATTGCGGGATTGAGTTGCTGATGGCCTTACGGAACGATATAGTAGCCACCATGCTGGAGTGGCGGAATCGGCAGACGCATCGGACTTGGTGGATTTGAGCACTGGGATAGGAAACTTCCTATGTGAATTCAGTCGAATTCGGGGAAACCGCAGCACGTTCGACGGTGGCGGCAATCCCGAGCCAAGCTTCTTCCTGGAAGCAGCTTCTTCGTGAATCTCTCCAATTCAGGAGAAAATCAAGATGAGGCGGTACACGGATCAATGTTTACGGCGAGCCGTGGAAAGTTGCTTCTCGTTGCGTGCAGTGATCCAAACCATTGGTCTTGTTCCGGCTGGCGGAAACTACGAAGTGGTGAAGAAGCGTATCCGAGAAATGAATCTGGATACGTCGCATTTCACCGGACAAGGACACCTGCGAGGCGGAAACCACACTTATCGTACTCGACCATTAGCCGAGGTGTTGGTCGATGGGAAGCTGGAAAATACTTGGCGACTGAAAAACCGGCTTCTCAATGAAAGATTGAAACGGCATCAGTGCGAGCATTGTGGCAGAATCCGATGGTTGGGAATACCAATCCCCCTGGAAATCCATCACCGTAATGGTGACCGGAGGGATAATTCACTGGCGAACATCGAACTCTTGTGTCCTAATTGCCATGCTTTGACCGGCAATTATCGAGGCAGGAAGAAGAAGGTGTAGAGACTTGGTGGCTGAGGCCTACGGAGGATACCTATGGCCAAGGGAAAGTCCAGACCACAAACCGCAAGGGTGGCGAAAGCCATAGTGGTACGAAAATCCGAAGGGGCGAAAGCTCCGTGAGGGTTCGAGTCCCTCCTCCAGCATTTATTGATCTTCACTTGACGATGAGACATCGCCTGCTAGAACAAGCGACGTTCTACATCCCACGGGAGAGAGTTATGCGGAAATCACTCGTGTGCGGCGTCGTCCTCGCTCTCACCATCGCATCGTTTGCCACGGTGCGGGGGCGAGACGCCGAGAAGAAGGCGGAGGGAAAGCGGACCATGTTGGCTCATAACGTCTATTTCGCGCTTAAGGACCACTCGGCTGCGAACAAGCGAAAGCTAGTGGACGCCTGCAAGAAATACTTGACTGGGCACCCCGGCGAGGTATTCTTCGCCGCCGGCACGCTGGCCGAGGATCTGAACCGCGAAGTCAACGACCGCGATTTCGATGTCGCGCTTCATATCGTCTTCGCGGACCAAGCCGCGCACGACAAGTACCAAGACGACAAACGGCACAAGCAGTTCATCGACGAAAACAAGGACAACTGGAAGAAAGTGCGCGTCTTCGATTCGGTGGTCGAGAAGTAGAACTCGATTTGCAGCGGGATTTATTTTTCGCCCTTGAAAGCGATCGAAGCGCGTCTATAATTCAGGTTGTGCGAATCTTTCGCGCGGGTGTAGCTCAGTGGTAGAGCGCCACGTTGCCAACGTGGCTGTCGTGGGTTCGAGCCCCATCACCCGCTCTTCAATTCTCTTTCATCAATAGGCACTCCCAGCAATCATCGAGATCTCCCATGGCGCGTCTCGACGGTGGTGGTGCGCCCACATCGAGTGAATCATCGTCGAAGTCGCAATATCGGGCGGCACCAAGTCTCCCGGCGGCTTGCTTCCTCGAATGCGATCGACCACCTCTTTCGAGTAGGCGACCCTTTTGCACGATGAAGACCGTCTTTTTGTGGGCCATCGCGATCCTTTTCTCAGAGTTTGTCGGAACTCGTTGTTAAATCAGGCGACTTCTTCCAGCGGCATCGCCTAAGTCGGGGAAGGGCCGCGAGCGGTCTCGTACCGGCAAATTGCTCTCTTGTGTCGAGTTGGCCTTTCCCTTTTCTCTAGTTGTCTGTAGTTATTCATTTTACGACCGTCGCATTGTGCGCGACGGCAGCGTGACGCGGGTGGAGTGAGGGGTGCCTCGAACGAATGTGTCTCGGCTTGCCGAGCATCCAACGATTACCCCTTGCCCGGCGCGCGTGCGCTGTGGTACATAACCCAAAGACGGCGATGTGAGCGGGTCGGATCGGAAACGCGATCGACTTCGAGCATTCTCGTCCATGGGGTTCCGGAAACGATTGCATTTGGGAGGTCCCCCACCGTGGCTTCCGTGGAAGAACGTGTTATCGACATTGTCGGCGAGAATCTGGGCGTGAATAAGGAACAAGTCACGCGACAAACCTCATTTCAGGAAGACCTCGGTGCCGATTCGCTCGACATCGTGGAATTGGTCATGGAACTGGAAGAAGAGTTCGACATCACCATTCCCGACGATCAAGCGGAGAAGATCAAAACCGTCGGCGAGGCCATCGACTATATCGAGCGGGAGCAAGCCAAGAAATGACCCGTCGCGTCGTCATCACGGGCATGGGCACGGTCAACTCTCTGTGTTCCGACCTCCCCGGCTTCTGGTCCGCGCTGTTGGCGGGCGAGAGCGGCGTCGGAATCGTTGAGCAGTTCGACACGTCCGCTTTCAAAGTCCACTTCGGCGGTGAGGTGAAGAACTTCAATCCCGAACCGCTCGTGGAAAAGAAGAAAGCGCATCGACTCGACCGATTCGCTCAGTTCGCCTTGGTGGCTTCGCACGCGGCGGTCAAGGATAGCGGCATCGATTTCAGCAAAGAAGACCCGTATCGCTGCGGCGTCATCGTCGGCAGCGGTATTGGCGGACTCAACGAATTCGAAGAACAGCACGGTCGCTACAAAGATTCCGGGCCAAGCCGTATCAGTCCGTTCGTCATTCCCAAGATGATTCCCAACGCGGCGGCGGGCAACGTGTCCATCGAGTTCGGCTTGTCCGGACCCAACACGGCCGTCTCGACCGCTTGCGCCTCTGCCGCCCATGCCGTCGGCGACGCCCTTCGCGCCATTCAATGGGGCTACGCCGATGTGATGCTGGCCGGTGGTTCCGAATCCGCCATCACCCCAATGGGGATTGGCGGCTTCACCTCCGCTCGCGCCCTGTCGATGCGGAACGACGATCCGCCGCGCGCCAGCCGGCCCTTCGACAAAGACCGCGACGGCTTTGTCCTGAGCGAAGGCGCGGGCATTGTCGTTTTGGAAGAAATGGAACGCGCCCGTCGCCGCGGCGCGACGCTCTACGCCGAGGTGATCGGTTGCGGTAGTACCGCCGACGCCTACCACATCACTCAACCGCACCCCTGCGGCGCGGGAGCTTCCAAGGCGATGGAGTTGGCGCTTCGCGATGCCAAGCTCAATCCCGAAGACATTCAATACATCAATGCCCACGGAACCAGCACGCCGCTCGGCGATGAAGCGGAGACCAAAGCGGTCAAAGAAGTCTTCGGGAGTCACGCCCACAAGTTGGCGATCAGCAGCACCAAAAGCATGCTGGGCCATCTGCTCGGCGCATCGGGCGGCGTCGAGTTGATTGTCACGGCGCTGAGCTTGCGCCATCGCACGGTCCATCCAACCATCAACTACGATACCCCCGATCCCGCCTGCGATCTCGATTATGTCCCCAACACGGCCCGCGAGATGCACGTTCGTCACGCTATCTCCAACAGCTTCGGTTTCGGCGGCCACAACTGCACCCTCGTCGTCGCCGCGATCACGTAACTCCGTGGGCTGGCGCGCTTCAGCGCGCGGAACGATCCCTCGGAGCCAAACGCCAGGAACCCCCATCATGTCCGTCTCCCTCGATTCGCTTCCCGCCCGCGCGGCGCGCGTGCAACTTTCGCCACAAGAAGCCGCTCGCTATAGTCGGCATCTCATCATGCCCGAAGTCGGCATGGAGGGTCAGAAGCGCCTCAAGGCGGCCAGCGTTCTGCTAATTGGGGCGGGCGGTCTCGGTTCGCCGCTCGGATTGTATCTCGCCGCCGCCGGCGTCGGTCGTATCGGACTGGTCGATTTCGATGTCGTCGATTTCAGCAATCTTCAACGCCAGATTCTGCACGGAACCAGCGACGTGGGCCGCTCGAAACTGCAATCGGCCAAGGATCGCTTGCAGGCCATCAATCCCGAAGTTCGCCTCGATCTCCACGACACCCGCTTGACCTCGGCCAATGCCCTCTCACTATTCGAGCCTTACGATCTGATCGTCGACGGCACGGACAATTTCCCAACGCGCTATCTCGTCAACGACGCCTGCGTGCTGCTGCAAAAGCCGAACGTCTACGGCAGCATCTTTCGCTTCGATGGGCAGGCATCGGTCTTCTATCCCGGTCGCGGCCCTTGCTATCGTTGTCTCTATCCCGAACCGCCGCCTCCCGGCGAAGTGCCGAGCTGTGCCGAGGGCGGCGTCCTCGGCATTCTCCCCGGTCTGATCGGCTGCATTCAGGCGACCGAGGCCGTCAAACTGTTACTCGGTCAAGGTTCGCCGCTCATCGGTCGGCTGCTGCTATACGACGCGCTGCAAATGAGCTTCCGCGAATTCAAGGTTCGCCGCAATCCGCGCTGTCCGGTATGCGGCGACCATCCGACCGTGACCAAACTCATCGACTACGAACAGTTCTGCGGCATGCGCGGCCAAGAGTCGCCGTCTCCTACAGTCTCGACCGGCGGCGACATCAGCGTTGAGGAATTGAAACTCCTGCTCGAACGCGGCGAAGACATATTGATTCTCGACGTGCGAAATCCGGAGGAAATACAAATCTGTCGCCTCTCCGAAAGTCTCGTCATCCCGCTTCCCCAGTTGCCACAGCGTTTCGACGAACTCGACCGCGAACGTGAAATCATCGTCCACTGCAAGAGCGGTATGCGCAGCCAGCGGGCGATCCACTTCCTCCGCCAACAAGGCTTCTCGCGCCTGAGAAACCTCACCGGCGGCATCCTCGCCTGGGCCGATCGCATCGATCGAACCATGTTGAAGTATTAATCGCGTCGCAGACGTTTCGCTCGTTCGTGTCGAGTTCATTGAGGGTGGATCGAAGCGGAGCGCGACCCAGCGAGGGATTCTCGTTCGGATTCTCCGCGACTCGACATTACCGGCCACCCACTATTCGCGCTCGGCATACGGGGCTCCGAGTCCATTTCTCAACGGTAGAATCTTATCCATCGCCGTCGAAGAATTGTTGCCAATCGAGTTCCGAACCTCGTTCCTTGCCATCGTGTCCGTTTCATCGGGAGGATGGGATGCCATGTTGTTGACGCTGACAGTCATGCACGAGCCTGCGGCCGATCTCGGCTATCTGCTCGGTAAGAATCCGGCGCGGTGCCAGTCGTTTCCGCTGTCGTTCGGACAGGCGCACGTCTTTTTTCCCGAAGTGTCGCCGTCGCGCTGCACGGCGGCGCTGTTGCTCGACATCGATCCGGTCGGTCTGGTGCGCAATCGGCGCGGGCCGAGTGGCGAAGGGCACTCCTTGCAACAGTATGTCAACGACCGTCCGTATGTCGCCTCGTCGTTCCTGAGCGTGGCCATCTCTCAAGTGTTCGGCAGCGCCCTCGGCGGACGCAGCCGCGAACGTCCGCAATTGGCCGAGACGGCGTTGCCCTACGAAGCCAGACTGGCCGTGTTGCCCTGCCGCGGCGGCGAGAGCTTTCTCAGGCGACTGTTCGAGCCGTTGGGCTACAACGTGGCGACGCAGCGCCATCCGCTCGACGAGCAGTTTCCCGAATGGGGCGACAGTCCGTACTACACCGTGACGCTGAGCGGGCGGTGCCGATTGCACGATCTGCTGTCGCATCTGTATGTGTTGATGCCCGTATTGGACAACGACAAGCACTATTGGGTCGGCGATGCCGAGGTCGAAAAGCTGCTGCGTCACGGCGAAGGCTGGCTGAACGCGCATCCCGAACGCGAGAATATCACTCGGCGTTATCTCAAACATCAAGGGCAATTGGCGAAGACGGCCCTGGCCCGAATCGAGCAAGACGAGGGCGAGAGCGACAACGAGGAGAGTACGCAGGTCGAAGAGGTCATTGAGGAGCGCGTGCGCTTGAACGATATACGGCTGGATGCCGTGCAGACGGCACTGCTACAGAGCGGGGCGAAGCGCGTTCTCGATCTGGGCTGCGGCGAAGGCAAGCTACTGCGCGCTCTGTTGCGCGATGCACAATTCACCGAGATTGTCGGCGTGGACGTGTCGCCGCGGGCTTTGGAGATCGCTCGGCTGCGCTTGGATCGTCTCCCCCTCGACGTGCAAGCGCGCTGTCGTCTTCTTCATGGATCGCTGATGTATCGAGACGGTCGGCTATCGGGATTCGATGCCGCCGCCGTGGTCGAGGTGATCGAACATCTCGATCCACCGCGTCTGTCCGCCTTCGAGCGCGTTCTCTTCGAGTTCGCTCGCCCGCGCGCCGTCGTATTGACGACGCCCAACGTCGAGTACAACGTCCGCTTCGAGACGCTGCCGGCGGGATCGTTTCGCCACAAAGACCACCGCTTCGAGTGGTCGCGGTCGCAGTTTCAGGCATGGACCAACGGCGTGGCCCAGCGCTTCGGCTACGCGGTTCGCTTCGCTCCAGTTGGGCCGGAGGATGAGGTTGTGGGATCTCCAACGCAAATGGCCATTTTTATGCGCATTGAGGCTATAAGGACGAGGAAATAGCGATGACCGAATGGGACATGGAACCGACCGATCTTCCGAGCGGCATTCAATGCCGAGACGCCATCCGGAAAGGCCTGGGGCGCGCCCTATTGTGGGCGGAGAAAGGCGTGTGGAAAGACAAGGATATTCTCCTCGAAGCCTGCTTGACCGATCTTCGCTACGACCGGCAGTGTGAGGAAGAGCGCGGTCCTTGGCTGTGGCGTATGATGCGGGAGGCGCGCGTGGCTGAGGCATTTCGGCTCCCTCTCCTCAACGCGGTAGAGAAAGTACACGATAGCCTCGCCGCCGTGCAGCTCTGCCAGTTCTGTGTCCGTTACGCTCAGCAGGGCGACGATCAGTTTCGCCGTCAACTCCGGCGGATCGTCGCCGAAAAACCCGTTCCGGATTGTCCGTGGCTTGGCGAACAAGAATTGATCGAATTAGAGGGTGAGACGGGCTTTCTCTTCGCCGCCAAAATTCGAGGCACGGTCTTGCTTCTGCGCGAATGGGAGTGGGATATGGACGACGAAGCCATGATCGACACGGCCATCGACCAACTTGGTGAGCCAAAGATTCTCGACGCGCTTCAAAGCGCTTCGGCGTCCTCGAAGGAAATCGACCGTTTTCGACAGAACTGGCTCGTCGCCGCGCAGAAGAAAAAAGACGACAACCCCAGACAGACCCATGCAAGCCGAATGCGCAAATATACCCTCGACGATGTGATTCGGGCGGCGGAAGGCACACAAAATCAAGCCGGTCTGCTCCGCGGCTGGGGAATGTACGCCGCTGAAGCCGATCTCGCGATCATTTTAGAGAGATTACTCGCTTGCCAAGATGCGAAGGCGATTGCGAACTACTTGGGAGTATTCTCCAACCGTCCCCTTCCTCGGTTCGACGAAAGAATTCTCAACTTGCTCGATAGCGAGAACGAACGCGTGCGGATGCGGGCTTTATGTGCGATCGCGCAGAATACACATCCTTCCATTCGCAAATATGCGGTCGAACATTTGCTGGATAGTAAAAGCGTTATCTATTGTCCTAAATTATTCATCAACAATTTTATTCCGAGCGATGAAGACTTAATCCTCGAAACTCTCTCCATCCCCGACGATGCGGATAACCGGCATTACTTGCTAATGGATCTGATCGAGATGCTGGAACATAATCCCGCCGCGCGTTGCGAAACACTGGCTTTACTTGCTTACCGATTAACCCCATGTAGTTCCTGCCGGTATCGCGCTGCCAAACTGTCGATCGGACTTAGCGTCGCGCCTGCCTGGTTGATCGCCGAATGCGGATACGATGCCTTTTCCGCCACACGGGAATTCGTCGAGGGATTGGTGTGAGGAATGCTGGGGCACCGGCGAAGCAACCGTTTTCTCGCTTTCTGTTTGTCTTCGCCGAGCGTTGCATATCCTGCATTTTCCTGTCATACTCGAATCCATCGACCGTACCGAATCGAGTACATTGTTGCAGCGTTTGTCCGGAGGAGGCGCGTTGCCCGGCGCTCCGGTGTGTGTCGCGGGTAACCAAGTCCGGTCCACAGATGTTGATGCGCGCTGTTTATGCCTCTTCGGAGCGCGCCTGGGACTCGTCCCGCTGCCATAGGGGTTTCGCTTTCTGCGACGACCGCGAACACGAACGCTTTCCCCGCTGTCCTGTTGTTGCATGTGAGGCACGCGGTTTGTAGGGTGGATCGAGCGGGCGAAATCGCGCTCTCCTTCGGAAAGCTTTTGGCGGCGGGAACCATCGAATGAACCTTATTCTCCCCGAATTGTCGCTTATTGCGCTCGTTGGCCCGTCCGGATGTGGGAAGTCCACTTTTGCGCGCAAGCATTTTAAGCCGACGGAGATTCTTTCGTCGGACTACTTCCGCGCGCTCGTCAGCGACGACGAGAACGATCAGGCCGCGAGCAGGGATGCCTTCGAGTTGCTCTATGCCGCCGCGGCCAAACGGCTGTCGCGCCGCTTGCTGACCGTTATCGACGCTACGAATGTGCAGCGCGCCGCGCGCAAGCAGGTTCTCGATTTGGCCAAGCGCTATCACTATCTCAGCGCGGCCATCGTCTTCAATCTGCCGCAAGAGGTTTGTCTCGAATACGACCAACGGCGTCCGACGCGCCACGTCGGACCCCACGTCATTCGCAATCATGCGAATCTGTTGAAGCAATCGCTGCGCGGATTGGAGAAAGAAGGATTTCGGCATTTGTACGTTCTATCCTCGCCGGACGAGGTCGAATCGGTGACGGTCGAACGGCAGCGTTTGTGGGTCGATTGCCGCGACGAACGCGGGCCGTTCGACATTATCGGCGACGTTCACGGATGCCGCGAGGAACTGGTGACATTGCTCTGTCAGTTGGGCTATCGCGTCGGGCCGGATCTCCAGGTCGAGCCACCGGCGGGACGCAAGGCGATTTTCGTCGGCGATCTCGTCGATCGTGGGCCGGATGTGCCGGGCGTGTTGCGTTTGGTGATGGGCATGGTTGCCGCTGGGACCGCGCTGTGCGTCGTGGGCAATCACGACGATAAGCTGCTGCGCAAACTCAATGGGCGCGATGTGAAGGTCAATCACGGCCTGGCCGAATCGCTGGCGCAGTTGGAGGGAGAGAACGACGATTTCCGAGAGAGGGTGCGCATCTTCCTTGAAAAGCTGCTCGGCCATTACGTCTTGGACGACGGCAAGCTGATCGTCGCCCACGCCGGACTGAAGGAGCATTTGCAAGGCCGCGCTTCGAGGCGCGTGCGCGATTTCGCCCTTTACGGTGAGACGACCGGCGAAGTGGACGAAGCAGGACTGCCGGTGCGCCTCAACTGGGCGGCGGACTATCGCGGCGAGGCGATGGTGGTGTACGGTCATACGCCGGTCGCGGAGCCGGAATGGCTCAATCACACGATGAATGTCGATACCGGATGCGTCTTCGGCGGCAAGTTGACGGCGCTGCGCTATCCCGAAAACGAATGGGTGTCCGTACCGGCTTTACGCACCTATTGCGATCCTGGGCGTCCTTTTTTGCCGACCGCTCTCGAATTGTCGGCACAGCAGCGGGCCGACGATATGCTCGATTGGTCCGACGTGTCGGGGCCGCGCCGCATCGCCACGCGCCTGATGGGCGAGGTGACGATCCGAGCCGAGAACAGCACCGCCGCTCTCGAAGTCATGAGCCGATTCGCTGCCGATCCGCGCTGGTTGATCTATCTCCCGCCCACGATGTCGCCGTGCGAGACCAGCCGCGAACCCGGTCTGCTCGAACATCCCGCCGAGGCGTTTGCGTACTATCGCCATCAGGGCGTCGAGCGTGTCGTGTGTCAAGAAAAGCACATGGGTTCTCGATGCGTCGCCATCGTTTGTCGCGATGTGGATGCGGCGCGGCAGACGTTCGGAGTCGAGAAAGAGACGGGGATTCTGTTGACGCGCACCGGGCGGCGCTTCTTCGACGATGTCGCGTTGGAGGGCGAGTTGCTGGCGCGCGTGCGAACCGCGCTCGATGCCGCGAATGCCTGGGAACGCTGGCAAACGAACTGGGTTTGCTTGGACTGCGAATTGATGCCGTGGTCGGCGAAGGCGCAGGAGTTGCTTCGCCATCAGTACGCTGCCGTGGGCGCGGCATCGCGGGCGGCGCTGGCGGAGGTCGAATCGGTATTGAAACGGGCTGCCGAGCGGACCTCGGAGGCGGCTTTGCTGTACGAGCGCCATCGTCGCCGTGCCGAGGCCTCGGAGCTATTCACCGCCGCCTATCGCCGTTACTGTTGGTCGACGAGTTCCATCGCCGATTTCAAACTCGCGCCGTTTCATCTGCTGGCCACCGAGGGCGTCGTTCATGCCGACAAATCGCACCTTTGGCACATGGAAGAGTTGGCGCGCGTTGTTGGAGCGGGTGAAGGGCTGCTTCAACAAACATCTTTTAAGATCGTCGATGTTTCAGAAGAAGCCCAGCTCGGTGATGGAGTTCGTTGGTGGCGGGAACTGACCGAGCGCGGGGGCGAGGGCATGGTGGTCAAGCCGCTCGATTTCGCGGTGCGCGGCAAGCGCGGCTTGGTTCAACCCGCGGTTAAATGTCGTGGGCCGGAGTATCTGCGCATCATCTACGGGCCGGAGTACACCGAGCCGGTGCATCTGGAGCGTTTGCGCTCGCGCGGCCTGGGAGCCAAGCGCGCCTTGGCACTGCGCGAGTTTGCCCTGGGCATTGAGGCACTCGAGCGTTTCGTCCGCCGCGAACCGCTGCGCCGCGTTCACGAGTGTTGTTTCGCCGTCCTCGCCCTGGAAAGCGAGCCGGTCGATCCGCGCTTGTGAGTGTCTGCCTCTTCTCGCCGCGCCGCTCCCGATAGGCTAGACTATTCTCCACGTTGTCCCCTCTCACACTTCGGGAGATTGTTACTATGAATCGCCGTCAATTTCTGGGAACCGGCGCGGCTGGGTTGGCTCTGTCCCAAGCCGCCGCCTTTGCCGATGGCAAGCCGCCGCGCGTCGGACTGATCGGCTGCGGTTGGTACGGCAAAGTCGATCTGCTGCGTCTCATTCAGGTCGCGCCGGTTGATGTCGTGTCGCTGTGCGATGTCGATAAGAAAATGCTGGCCGAGGCCGCCGACATTGTGGCCGGGCGGCAACAGTCGAAGAAGAAACCGCGCACCTACGCCGACTACCGCGACATGCTTAAGGAAAAGGATCTCGACATCGTGCTGGTGGATACGCCGGATCACTGGCACGCTTTGCCGATGATTGCCGCCGTCGAGGCGGGAGTCGATGTGTGGGTGCAGAAGCCGATTAGTGTGGACGTGTCCGAGGGGCAAGCGATGGTCGCCGCCGCCCGCAAACACAAGCGCGTGGTGCAAGTCGGCACGCAGCGACGCAGTACGCCACACCTTATCGAAGCGCGCGATCGCGTCGTCAAGGAAGGCAAACTCGGCAAGCTCGCCTTCGTCGAGATTTATTGCTATTACCACATGCGGGCTCGCGAGAATCCGCCGGACTCGAAGCCGCCGGAACATCTCGATTACGCAATGTGGACCGGACCCGCGCCGAAGCGACCGTACAACAAATTGGTTCATCCGCGAAGTTGGCGCGCTTTCATGCGCTACGGCAACGGCATCGTGGGCGATATGTGCGTTCACATGCTCGACATGGTGCGCTGGATGCTCGATCTCGGTTGGCCGACGCGCGTCTCGTCCACGGGCGGCATCTTCGTGGACAAAAAGAGTAAAGCTGACATTACCGATACGCAAACGGCGACGTTCGACTTTCCCAATCTCCCCGTGGTATGGCAACATCGCAGTTGGGGCGAAGCCGACGATCCGCGCTTCCCCTGGGGCGCGACACTATACGGCGACAAAGGCACTCTTAAACTAGACGTACACAAATACGAGTATACACCCTTGGGACGCAAGGAGCCGACGCTGACGGGCAAAGCGCTGTACGAGTACGAGAAATATCCAGAGGACGAACGCGAGAAGGATCTGGAACGCCACGTCGCTTCGGCGGTGCGTGGCCACATGCGCGACTTCTTGCACGCCATCGGCACGCGCGGCAAGCCGGTGGCCGACATCGAGCAAGGCTACATTTCGACGACGAGTTGCATCCTCGCCAATCTGTCGATGCAACTCGGTCGATCGCTGACGTGGGATGCCGAGAAGCAGCGGATCGCCCGCGACGATGAGGCGAATAAGCTGCTCAGCCGACCGTACCGCGAGCCGTGGGTGCATCCGCAAGCATAGACCGTGCGAACGAGCATTGGCTGGCACCACATTTGCAACACATCATCTCCGGCGTCGCAATCGGTCCCTTCCCCACACTCCACCCCCTTCCCCTGAGTACACAGGGGAGAGGGGTGGAGTGTGATACGGTTCGGGTTCCCACTCGGTAATATCACAAATTAGAGAGAAAGAGGCACCCATGCAAATCTCCGAGGCGCGCGGATGCGGCGTCGTTTCTGGACGCGATGGCTCCTTGTCTTGGCGCGTGTGGGCACCAAAAGCCAAACGGGTCGATTTGGTGCTGTTCGACGGCGCTCGACAACGCAGCCTCGCCATGTCCCGCGAAGAGCGCGGCTATTTTCACTGCGCCGAGATGAATGTCGCCGAAGGACAACGCTACGCCTATCGTCTCGACGGCGGCTCCGAGCGTCCCGATCCTCGTTCGCGTTGGCAACCGGAAGGGGTTCACGGTCCATCCGCCGTCGTCTTGCCCGAACGCTTTGCCTGGACCGATGGTGCATGGCGCGGCACGGAGCGCGGCGATCTCGTGTTTTATGAACTGCACGTCGGCACGTTCACTCCCGAAGGCACTTTTGAGGCAATCGTTCCGCGCTTGGCCGAGTTGCGCGCTCTGGGCGTGACGGCCCTCGAATTGATGCCGGTGGCGCAGTTCCCCGGCGCACGCAATTGGGGCTACGACGGCGTGCTTCCGTATGCGGCTCAAAATTGTTACGGCGGACCCCACGGTCTACAAAGACTCGTGGATGCCTGCCACGCCGTCGGCTTGGCGATCTTTCTCGATGTCGTCTACAATCATCTCGGCCCGGAAGGCAACTATCTTGCCGAGTTCGGCCCCTACTTCACCGACCACTACAAAACGCCTTGGGGCCTGGCCGTCAATTTCGACGGCCCCGGCAGCGACGCCGTGCGCGACTACGTTCTCGACAATGTTCGCATGTGGCTGCGAGACTTTCATTTCGACGGCCTGCGCCTCGATGCCGTCCACGCCATTTACGATTTCGGCGCGCGTCACATTCTCCGCGACGTGCAAGAAGCGGCGGAGGCGGTGGCTCGACAAACGGGGCGAACGATTCACATTATCGCCGAAAGCGATCTGAATGATCCGCGATTGCTGCATCCGCGCCACCACGGTGGGCACGCGCTCGGCGGCCAATGGAGCGACGATTTTCACCATGCCATCCACGCCCACCTCACCGGCGAGCGGCGCGGCTACTATCGAGACTTCGGCTCGATCCAGCAGATCGCCCGCGCCATGGAGCAACCGTTTCTCTACGCCGGGGATTACAGCCCGCACCGCGATCGCAAGCACGGCGCGTCGCCGGAAGGATTGACCTCCGATCGCTTCGTCGTCTGTCTGCAAAATCACGATCAGGTCGGCAATCGCGCGCGCGGCGACCGTTTGTCGTCGCTGCTACGCGATCCGGCGAAGGTACGCATGTCGGCCAGTCTGCTCCTGCTGTCGCCGTATTTGCCGCTCTTGTTCATGGGCGAAGAATATGGCGAGGACAACCCGTTTCCGTTCTTCTGCTCGTTCGGCGACGAGCAACTCATCGAGGCGGTGCGCGAGGGACGAAAAAGAGAGTTCAGCGAGTTGGTTGGTGGCGAATCGGTGCCCGATCCGCAGGCCGAGGCCACATTTGCGTCGGCGCGCTTGAGTTGGTCGTGGCCGAAAGGATCGCTGCGCGCCGGACTGAGGCGACTGTACCACGATCTCTTGACGGCCCGCCGTGAGTGGCCCGCGCTGCGCCATTCCCAACGGCGCGCGGCACGGTTGCTGCCCGATGCCGAGGGTGGCCCCATCTTGGAACTACGGCGCGGCTCCGCGGCTTCGCCGGACCAGGCCCACATCTTTTTCAACCTCGGCACACACGCTCTCGCACTGCCCGATAATCGTGCGCCCGAGGCGAAAGTCCTTTTTAGTTCTGAATTGTCTCAGTACACTGGAGCGCGGAGCGACTTGCAAGATGTCACTCGCATCCACTCCGCCGAGTGCGTCGTATTCGGCCCGCCGACGTGGCGAGCATTCGGCTGAAACCACGCAGGTTTTTCGCTGTTGCACTGGCTTTCCTCGTCGCTTTCGCGTTCTCGCTCCGACGCTCCGCGTGGGAATGAAAGCCCGGAGGCTCCGCGTCCGGCGTTATCCTCGACGACCCGTCCGACCGAACCCGTCGCCACAACTCGTTGCCATGACAACGAAAAAGGACGGTTGACAAATCCTGTCAACCGTCCTCCGTGTTTGGACGCTACTGGACTTGAACCAGTGACCCCCCAGCTTGTCGAGCAAGGGTTCATCCGACGTAAGTACGAAAAACAAAGGACTTGCGACGAACGACGCGAACGCTTGCACTCCCGCTTGCACAAACTTTCCCGAAACGAGCAACGCGCCGGACCTCGACGCACTCGCCGCGATCTTGCGAGCGTTAACGCCAGAGGATCGCGCCCGCCTCGCTGCGATGCTATCCGGAGGAACTGGATCTTAGCCAAACAGAGGCGGTAAGGTATGCCATTGGGGCAACATTGCGAAAGGCTGCTCAGTAGAACGGACGTAGATGTCCTAAGCTAAGGGGGGTGGGGTTACTCGCCCGTACCCCTTGAAGGAATTTCCTGAAAACGGCAAAATTGACACACGCAAAACTCTGTGCGATATACTGTAAGGACAAAACATGCCGTCACGACGAGTGCGGAAACGAGAACGCAGACTGGCCGCTAACGCCGGACTGCGAGGCGACCGCCAGAAATCCTCAACCCGCGTATCTGCTGTTGGGGGTGAGGGGGGCTTTCGCAGTGATTGGCGATATGCTTCTCTGAGCGACCTGATTTTGCTTCGCAGGGCCGTTAAGGAAGAATGGCCCATCCCGCTTGAACGACGTCGTCCGCTCATGCAGGCAATTCTCTCGATAATACGCAGTGAAGAGAGCACGGAGCGGCTTCTCATTTCTGTATGTCAAATTGTCGTCAATGCCGAGGAGATCAACCGGAAACTTGATGAATTGGCCCGGGCAAGAAAAACCTCGTGTTCACGGTAGTAGACAATTTTTTTATGCCGACTGGAGAGGGCCGCGACGATTGGAAAGAACAGCTCAAAGTGATAATTCACGACATCAAACGATTTTTTGAGCGATCCAATTATACAAAGGATGAAACGATTTTGCCAAAAACTGACAGGTTATTTGATTTTCGCCGAACGCACCTAACTTGTTGTTTCTACCGTTAGAGAAGGTTTGGTTCACAGATCCTATCATCTTACTCAACAGTCGAACGCAGTGGAATAAAATAAGATCAGAGACCTATAATTTGAAGAAATCCATTACGTCAGCGCAGAACTCATCATCTGTTGATTGCCAAATAGGCTGACCGTGACGAAAGTCGATAACAAAAACCTGTTGTCCTCTACCTGCTTTCCTTCTCAACGCGTCTGAAGTGTAAGTTGCGCCGATCGAGAGCCCCAAGAGCTTGAGGATCCCCCTTCCTGTCAATGGTCCGTGAAGGCTTAACCCACCAACGGCATCGGCCGCTACGTCAAGAAACTGCTTTGGGCGTGTGGATTTACCCGCAAGAACATACCCACGAGCCTCGACCGTGAAATTAGGGATATGATTGAACAAGTGTCTTCGTCTCAAAAAGTGGACAATTCTTGGATGTGTCCAATGATTAGGAGCGCCGCAACCGGGGCAGGAAGCCGCCTCCTTAGCTATCTTTTGGCCGCAAGCCTTGCAGACTGTTAGTGGGGAATCCTGAGTCGATGCTTTTCGTCGTCTGGATTTCGGCAGCGGGTTGGGTTCATCTATCACTTCTACTGTCTCATCGGTTTTTGTCGCTTTAGGGTATAGCTCAGCGAAAGCGTCTACCCGCACCCACTCCGATGTTCCTTCCTCTTTAATAAAGTCATCCGGACGAATCCTTCCCTCTTTCGCCATTCGACAAATCTCTTGCCAGCTTACCGGAACTTGCTGCGGTCTCCCGTGTTGGGTGTAATACCATCTCGAAGGTTGATTGGTCGTAACCGTTCACCCTCCCAAACTGGCGCAGCTGTAGCCGCCGAGTTTTCGTAAACTGTCGGTATGGATGTTCCCATGTGTGAAGGCTGTCGCCAGCGTGACGCGCGGTTTGCCGTGCTGGAGGC
>JAJXWW010000205.1 GCA_021781415.1 Planctomycetota bacterium | reverse complement strand
GCTGCGGCATCCCAATCTGCGCTTCTATCGCGTCGATCTGCGCAGCGATCCCATCGACGAATTGTTGGTGGGCGCGGAAGTTATCTTCCACTTGGCGGCGATGCCGGGCTTGACGCAGAGTTGGACCGACCTGGACGGTTATTGGACGTGCAACGTGCTGGCGATACAAAAATTGTTGGAGGCCATTCAACGCACCGGTATTCCCTTGAATCGCCTCGTTCACGCCTCCACTTCCTCGGTTTATGGGCGCATGGCCTCCGGCGATGAGACGCTGCCGACGCAACCGATCTCCCCATACGGCATCACGAAACTGGCCGCCGAGCATATGTGCCGGGCTTATGCCGAGGCCTATCAAATACCGATCGTCATTCTCCGCTATTTCTCCGTTTATGGCCCGCGGCAACGGCCGGATATGGGATATCATCGCTTCATTCAGGCCCTGCTCGAAGACAAGCCGATCACTTTGTTCGGCGACGGAACACAGGTGCGCGGCAACACCTATGTGAGTGATTGTGTGCAGGCGACGATCGCCGCCGCCGAGGCGACGGTTGGCGAAACTTATAACGTCGGCGGAGGCGAGACGGCCAGCGTTTGGGACATCTTGCACAAACTCGAAGACATCTCCGGTCGCAAGTTCATCGTACTCCAAAAGCCCGCAAGGCCCGGCGATCAACAACACACCCATGCCGACACCACCAAGATATGCCAACAACTCGGCTGGATGCCGCAAACGTCGCTCGACGAAGGTTTATCGCACCAGTGGGAATGGCAAGCTAAACTTCATGGTGGCACGACCGCGAATAACGGCTCTTATCAAACGACAGCCATGTGAATCGGAGCTACCCTGCCCGACATTTGTGTCCGTCAGACAGGAAAGTCCGACCCAGCAACACTCGAGAACTACCTCATGATGCTTTCTGCCCCCTCGGTGCCGGCGAATACGACTGCCGGCGTGCGGTGTTTCCACGCCGAAGAATTGGCCAATCGGTTGCCTCATCTCGAAAAGTGGCTGCACAGTGACAAGCCGACGCCACTCAGTAGACATCCGCGCTGGTTGAATGTGTTGGAACAGAGCCTCGGCCACAGCGTGTACATGCTCGAAGCGTTCGATGGCGACAAGACAACGGGAATTCTGCCGTTGGCCTTCGTTCACAGCTATCTGTTTGGCCGTTATCTCGTGAGTCTGCCGTACCTCAATTCCAACGGCGTCGTTGCCGACGACGAGACGGTTCGGCAAAGGTTAATCGATCGAGCCGCGCTCCTTGCCGACGAGTTGGACGTCCGCCACATGGAACTGCGGCACGAGAAGGCCGTAGAACATCCGGCGCTGAACGCTCGCATGGACAGCAAAGTCCATATGCGTTTGCAATTACCCGACTTCCCCGGTCCTCTATGGGAACAATTCCCAGCCAAGGTTCGCAACCAGGTGCGCAAAGGCGAAAAGAGCGGGCTGAACATCGTATGGGGCGGGGACGAGTTGCTGGACGATTTCTACTCCGTCTTCAGTCGCAACATGCGCGATTTGGGCACGCCGGTCTACGGTCGATCGCTGTTTGCCGGTATCTTGGAACACTTTTCCAAAGAAGCCGAACTGTGCGTGTTGCGATCCGAGAAGACGCCGGTGGCCGGGGCGCTGCTCCTGCATGGAAGAGGCGTCACCGAAGTGCCTAGCGCATCGTCGCTGCGCGAGTTCAATTCCACCTGCGCGAACATGCTCATGTATTGGAATCTTCTCGAGCGCGCCGTGCAACGCGGACAAGCGGTGTTCGACTTTGGCCGTTCGACCGTGGAGGGCGGCACCTATCAGTTCAAGAAACAGTGGGGCGCTAGACCCGAACCGGCGGTGTGGCAATACTATGTCCGCGACGGTGACGCCCGCGAGATGCGTCCCGACAATCCGCGCTATCAGCGTCTCATCCGCATCTGGCAGCGTCTGCCCGTAAGGCTGACGCGCTGGATCGGCCCAAGGATTGTGCGTGGCATCCCTTGAAAATACACCCGGCGGCTTACGCCGCCGGTTCGCCGGTACGATGGGACACCCGGCGGCTTACGCCGCCGGTTCGCCGGTACGATGGGACACCCGGCGGCTTACGCCGCCGGTTCGCCGGTACGATGGGACATCCGGCGACTCACGCCGCCGGTTCGCCGGAAAGAGTGTGATTTGACTTCGCAATCTCTTCGCATTATCCTCAGTTTCGATGTGGAGGAACACCACCGCATTGAGGCGGCGCGGGGATTACATATCGACGAACGGCGCGAGACGCACTATCGGGAGCGCATGGAATATGCGACGCGCTGGCTCCTCGATCGACTCGGCGAGCGCGGCGTCTCGGCGACGTTTTTCATCGTCGGGCAGATCGCCGAGTCGCATCCCGATCTCGTTCGCACCATTGCCCGTGCCGGCCACGAAGTCGCCAGCCACAGCTGGGACCATCGCCGGGTTCATCACTTTACCCCGGCAACTTTTCGAGAAGACGTTCTCCGCAGCAAAGACGCCCTGGAACAGGTGACGGGCCTCCCGGTCGTCGGCTTCCGCGCGCCGACGTTCAGCATCGTCCGCTCCACACTTTGGGCCCTCGACGTGTTGGCCGAGCTGGGCATGAAATACGATTCATCGATCTATCCGGTGCGGCACGATCGCTACGGTATCCCCGACGCGCCGCGCTGGCCGTTCTTGGCAAAGGGGAAAACGCACTCTCTGTTGGAAATACCCCCGGCGACGTGGCGTATTCTGGGAGCGAATCTCGCGGTCGGCGGCGGCGGCTATTTTCGCCTTTTCCCGCTGGCACTGATGCGCCGCGGCCTCGCTCAAACGATGCGTCAAGGCCAGCCGCCCGTGGCCATGCTCTACTTCCATCCTTGGGAGTTCGACCCCGACCAAGAACGCCTGCCGCTGTCGCGCCTAAGCCACTTCCGCACTTACGTCGGCGTGCATCGTTCGCGCCATCGTCTGACGGCTCTGCTGGATCAATACGCCTTCGCACGGGCCGTGGACGTAGCCGACTCATTGAGCGCCGACATGCCTCTCGCCGAGATCTCCCTTCCTTCGTAGCAAGGTACCGCATCTCTTTCGCCTCTGCTCGACTCGACCTCGCGGCTTTCAATACAGTTCGACCATCTGTTCGCCGCCGTGCGTGGGGTTGCCGATCAAGCGCTGGCCGAGGGGATCGACCACGAAGTCGAGCCATTCTAACGGCAGTTGACCGACGAGTACGGGGCAATCGTCCGAAACCTCGACCACCTCGCCGGACCAATCCCGATCTTGGATCGTCAATCGCACCAACGAATATACCTGGAGGGTGGTCGGCCCCCCACTCGTCCGTACCCGTCTCGCGCGGAGCGGCTGCAATCCGAGTTGAGCGATCAGTCGTTTGGGCAGCGAAAGCGTTGTTGTACCCGTATCCACGAGGGCGTCGGTCACTTCGATGCGGCGCGCCTCTTCCGGTTTCATCAGCCCTTTATGTACGCTGAAAAGGTCTTCCGGATTCTCAATCGTCGCCGTCACCACAACCTTGCCCATCGTCATCTCCATCGGTTGCCTCGCCTTTTCAAAGGAAAGAACGGATCGCCTTCCAGGCGAGATCGTGGGGCTCTCATCTCTCGACTGGATGCAGTTTCGGAAAATGCTTCGACACGATTGTCTCGAATGCTTCGCCTTTCTTGCGAACCATGCGTGCTGCAACCCCATCTCGCGCCTCGATAATTTTCACTCCCTTCTCCGCTCCTAATACGGCCACAACTTTCGTCAGACTGTCGGAGTCGATGCCTCTGCGCGCGACGACGGTGGCACTCATGCGGCCAATCAATCCCAAGCCCGTTCGCGGATCGACAATGTGTGAATAACGCCGTCCGTCGATCTCGACATATTGCTCGGCGTCGCCGGAAGTGGACACGGCGGCATGATGCAAGATCAGCCGTCCGGGGTCTTTCTCGCCGGGTAGCGCGGCGATGGCAATCTTCCAGCCGTCGGCGTTCGGCGGCGGGGCGGCCACGGCGATGTCGCCCCCGGCGGCCACGAGCGCGCGTTCGAGGCCGTGCTGCTTCAACACCGCCAGCGCCTCGTCGGCGGCGTAGCCCTTGGCGATCCCGCCAAGGTCGAGCAACATGCCGGCTTTGAGCAGCTGGACGGTGCGTTTGTCGGCATCGAGGCGGACCTTGTGCCAATCGACCAACGCGCGCGCCTCGGCCAATTTTTCGGCATCGGGCAGCCTGCGCTGTTTGCGGGCTTTTCGCCACAATTTCACGACGGGACCGACCGTCACATCGAACGCGCCATCGGATTGTCGAGACACTTCTTGCGCCGTGGATAAAACAAAGAATAGTTCCTTGCTAACAGGTACGGGAGGTCCGCCCGCTTGGGCACAGAGGCGCATAACCTCGCTGTTTCTGTCGTAATCGCTCATCATCGCGTTCAGTGCTTCGATGCGCGCGAAAGCGTCCGTGCTGGCCATGCGAGCGGCTTCCGCGCTGGGGGCGTAGACGATAATCTGAAAGCGCGTGCCCATGTGCGGCTCGGTGAACGAATAGCGATCGAGGCTCGGTTCGGTCTTCGTCGCTCTTGTGGGGTGAGTCGAGGATCGAGGTTCACCCTGCCCGCGCGGTGGGTCTCGTTCCTCGACCCACCCCACGGAGGGGCATGGCAACAAAAGGCCCCAGAGGATAAACAAGCATAAACGCATGACTCGATTCTCCCGCACGAACGATTCGACAACTTTGTGGAGTTTATCACAGATGAGGCGATGGATACAGTTTACCGTTTTCGCAAGCGCGTGCTGCCTCTTGTCGGCGCTACTTCTCTGGGATGCCGTGCCGGATGCGCCCGCCGTCCGAGCCGACGAACCGGCCGCCAAGCCTAAATCCTACACCGAGACGATCCCCGGCACGAAGGTGAAGTTCGAGATGATTGCTATTCCCGGCGGCGAGTTCGTGATGGGCAGTCCCGCCGGCGAAAAGGATCGCAAAGACGACGAGGGGCCGCAAGTCACCGTCAAGATTCGTCCGTTTTGGATGGAGAAACACGAGGCGACGTGGGATGAGTTCGACCAGTTTTGGCGCGGCAAGCCGGGACAGAAGGAAGACAAAGAGCCGGAAAAGCCAGCCAACGCCGACGCCGTCACGCGCCCCACGCCTCCCTATGCCGACGAGACGTTTAAGAAGGGACGCGAGGGCCATCCGGTTCTCGGCATCACCTGGCACGCCGCCATGCAGTATTGTCGGTGGCTGTCGCTGAAGACCGGCAAGCACTATCGCCTACCCACCGAGGCCGAGTGGGAATATGCCTGCCGCGCCGGAACGAAGACTGCCTATTCCTTCGGCGACGATCCGAAGAAGCTGGGCGACTATGCTTGGTTCGCGGATAATTCGGATGAAAAGACGCATAAAGTGGCCAGCAAGAAGCCCAATCCTTGGGGGCTGTACGATATGTACGGCAATGTCGCCGAGTGGTGCATCGACCGCTACAAGAAAGACGCCTACACCGAGTTTGCCAAGAAAAAGCCGGCGTTGTGGCCGGTGCTGATTCCCAACGAGGTGCGCTATCCCAACGTGGCGCGAGGCGGCTCGTGGGGCGACGAAGCCAAAGACTGTCGCAGCGCGGCGCGACTCGCTTCCGAACGCGATTGGCTGCGTCAAGATCCGCAGCGGCCGCAGAGTATCTGGTGGATGACCGACGCCGATTTTGTCGGTTTTCGGGTTGTGCGCGCCGTCGAGGAACAGGACAATTTGAAAGAGTTCCGCTCGCACATAACTCGTCAGAGTTCGGACGATTGAAGATTGATTGCCGCCCCGGAGCGCAATCGAGGACGAGAAATTGCCCTTGCTTGCGCTGCGGGCTAGTGAAATCCCGTTTCTCCCCATCCGCGCGATGCACACGGTGCGGGCGCGTGCGGATCGTTCCCAAGGCACCAGGAGACGTAGATCATGAGCGACAAGAGCATTCCCAGCGGCAGCGCTTCGCGGCGCGATTTCTTGAAGACGACGGCCGTGGCGGCGGGTGCCGCCGTGGCCTCACAGCTGACCGTACCGACCGTTCATGCGGCCGGCAGCGATGTCATCAAAGTCGGAGTCATCGGCTGCGGCGGACGCGGCAGCGGCGCGGCGGACGATGTGCTGCATTCCGCCAAAGGCGTGACCATCCATGCCCTCGGCGATGTCTTTCAGTTCCAAGCCGACGGCGCGCGCAATCGGCTGAATAACGCGGCCGAGCGCAAAGAAATCAAGGACCTTGGCAACTCCGTGGATGTTGAGGGGCGTTGCTTCAGCGGATTGGACGCCTACAAGCAGGTTCTCGACAGCGGCATCAACTACGTCATTTTGGCCACCTCGCCGGGCTTCCGCCCCATTCACTTGCAAGCCGCCGTCGCCGCGGGCAAGAACATCTTCACCGAGAAGCCGGTCGGCGTCGATGGTCCCGGCATCCGCAAGGTTCTCGAAGCCTACGAAGAAGCCAAGAAGAAGGGATTGCACATCGCCGCCGGCACGCAACGCCGCCATCAACTCCCCTATATCGAAACGATGAAACGCATTCACGACGGCGCGATCGGCGATCTCGTCGGCGGTCAGTTCTACTGGAATCAGGGCATCTTGTGGGCGCGCGATCCCAAGCCGGAAATGAAATCCGATGTCGCCAAGCAAATTTGGAACTGGTACAACTACACTTGGCTGTGTGGCGATCACATCGTCGAGCAACACATTCACAATCTCGATGTGATGAACTGGGCCTTCGGCACACATCCCGAAAGCGCCGTCGGCATGGGCTACCGTACCCGCACCGATCCCCGCTTCGGGCACATCTTCGACTTCTTCGCCATCGACTACAAGTATCCCAAGAGCGTTCACACACTGAGCATGTGCCGGCAAATCAGCAATTGCGCCAACGAAGTCGGCGAACATCTCGTCGGCACCAAGGGCATGTGCCACGTCAACGCCTACAGCATCAACGGCAAGCGCGTCACGCGACAGAACGGTAAAAATCCCTACGTTCAGGAACATACCGATCTGATCGAGAGCATCCGCTCCGGCAAGCCCATGAACGAGTTGAAGCAGGTGGCCGAGAGTACGCTGACGGCCATCATGGGCCGCATGTCGGCTTACACCGGTAAGGAAGTCAGTTGGGAGCAGGCCCTCAACTCGGCCGAAGACACCATGCCGCAAAACTTGACGATGGACATGAGCCTGCCCGTTACGCCGCTCGCCATCCCCGGCAAGAAGGCGCTGATCTAAAGCGACGGGAACGCCCCTCGGAGCCGGAAGCGTAAGCGACGGGAACGCCCCTCGGAGCCGGAAGCGTAAGCGACGGAGAAGCATCCGTCGCTTACGCGCTTTGCAAAGGAAGTCGTCGTGTCTGCGGAAGGACGACGCAACATGCTGATGCAACAGCCATTCGCTCCGTTCCGCATCCATCTCTCCTCTGACGGACGCATTTTCGACGTACTCCATCGTAAAAATGGTATGGGTCGGTCCTCATGTGGCCGTGGTTGGTATTTTCGCTCCCGATGGCTATCTCGACCGCAACGAAACGATTGCATTGGACCACATCGTAAGCCTGGAACCCATCCAAACGCCTGCGTCGGCGGGTTAGGGATCGATCGGGTGGACCGACTCGGCAACTCACTCCGGTTGTTCGCGGACGTTGAACTCGAGCTTCCAGCGCTGCTTGCCATCGCGGCTGAGACACCACAATTCCAGAGTGCCTATCTCGGTCATTTTGCTGTGCAGATGGACCGGGACCATTTGTCCTTCCTTGCTCGGCGCTTCGAGCGTCGTCGCCAAGGGGCTTAGTTCCTCGATCTGACCTTCCCATTCTTCGACCATCGTGCCGACCGTGTCGGAACGCCGAACCGTTGAGCCGAGAAAGCGAAACTCGGCGGGCGAACCGACGATGAGTCCGAATTCCTGACCGGGCACGTCCATTTCGGTGCCTTCCTCCATGCCGAACGGCACGACGCACAATGCCTTCAATGGCGGCGGCGCGCCGGGGACCGCGGGCAATGTCGTCTCGATGCCGACATAGTAGACGCGCGCCGCGCCTCCACGAATGCGCACGCCGCGACCGCGCCGTACCAAACCGTAGTAGGCCGCTCCGCGCGACACCGCCAAATCGAGATCGTCGTTGGGCAGCACTTTAACGGCATGGCCCCACTTGTTGAGCGTGGATACGAGGCGCTCGCGGAGCGGTTCGGCTTTGAAAACGCCGCCGTTGAAGAGAATGGCCGACACGCCGCCGCCTCTCTTCTTGCCGCGTCCACCGCGCGAGCGTTCCGCCAGCGCCTCGGCTTGGCGATGCAGAAACGCGGCGAGATGCTTGGTCACGGCGGGGTCGCTGGCATAGGGCAGCCCCAACTCCTGCAAACCGACGCCGCGCTGGCGCTTCGGTTCGTCGGTGACGGCCACCTCCGGAAAGAAGCCGTCGATCAGCACCCGCTCGACTTGTTCGCGCGTCAGATCGCCCTTGAGCGTTCCCGCGATCACTTTGCTGCCGCGGCCCAAGACCGTCACCGGCGCGCTGGCCAGACTCGGATCGCTGAAGAGTCGCTCCTTGGCGGCGCGGCAGCTGTGCCACAGCATCAGCATTTGCCCGGCATCGAGTTTGATATTCCGCGATGCGAACGATTGAGCCATGGCATGGGCCAAGGCCAAGTCCATGTTGTCGCCGCCCAGCAGGATGTGATCGCCGACGGCCACGCGCGCCAGCGCCAACTGTCCGGCATCTTCGCTGACAGCAATGAGCGTGAGGTCGGTCGTTCCGCCGCCGACATCGCAGACGAGAACCGTATCGCCGACCTCGACCTGTTTGCGCCATTTGTCGCCGTTGGCATCGATCCAGGCATAAAACGCGGCTTGCGGCTCCTCCAGCAGGGTGACATGCTCGAAACCGGCGGCGCGGGCCGCTTCGACGGTTAGCTCGCGGGCCACGGCATCGAATGAGGCCGGCACCGTCAGCACGATGTCCTGATGCTCCAAACGATTTTCCGGTCGATCCTTGGCGATCTTGTGATTCCACGCCTCGGCAAGATGTTTCAGATACAGTGTGGCGGCTTCCAACGGCGACACACGGCGTCCGTTATCCGGTGCCTTCCACGGCAGAACCGGCGCTTTGCGGTCGATGCCCGGATGACACAGCCACGACTTGGCCGAGGCGACGACGCGCGTCGGCACGACGCCGCCTTGTTGGCGCGCGAACTCGCCGGCGGCGAAATCGCGGTTGGCGTCCCACGGCAGACGCAGACTCCCCGCCGGCAGCTCGTTCGGCCCAGGAAGATACAAATAAGAGGGCAAAAGAGGCTTATCCTCGACGCTGCCCGGCTGCACCACTTGCGGTACGAACAGATGCGTCGGGCGAACGTCCTCCTCTTCGCCGACGCCGGTATCGACGTAAGCGAGTGCGCTGTTGGTGGTTCCCAAGTCGATACCCACGACAAAACGTGCAAGCGCCACGATGATCTCCTGCGAACGAGAAAATGCTTCCAATCTGTAACTAGCCGTTAACCCATGTCGATTATAGCAGACCCACGCATGGATTTCGGCGCACCAGAGCTACAATGATCTGTGAGGAGGTGAGCTATGAACATCGAGTTAACCGAGCAACAACAACACGCCCTGGACGTTCAAAGCGAGCAACCGCTCCGCGTCATCGACCCGCGCAATAACGCGGCCTATTATCTCGTCGCGGTACCGCGGTACGAGGCCGTGCGCGAATTGCTGGAAGAGGAACGCCAGCAAAGAGCCATCCGCGCCGTTGGCCTGCGCAACGCCGCCGACCGGATCGAGGAGGAACCATGATCCAGCGTTGCAAAGGGTGGAACCTTTTGGAGACCCTGTTATGATTGGTTCCGAAAAGCTCAGCACCGTTCGTGAAGAGTTGCATACAGCGTTGACAGCCACCGGGGACGACCCTATCCGCCGGCTCGAAGAACGCATGAGCTTCTCCATCGGCCGACCCGCCACCGTATCAGGCGAGAGCGAGGTTCTCTCTTCGTTACGGCGTTTCCTCGAAGCGACGGAAACGAAAAAGCGACGAACCAAGCGAAGCGGCGCGAAGAAAGAACGCCAAAATCGTTGAAAGATTCCGCATCCTGTTTCCGAGAGGACTTCTCCATGGTGGAGCGCGTGGAAATCACTCTGGCACGAGCGCTCAAGCTCAAAAATCGGCTCGCGGGACGGTTGGCCAAACTCGATAGCGATTTCGAGACCTACAACAGCCTTCCCGCCGGTACGGACGGCCCAAACATCACCGCACTGTATGCGGAGCGCAACGAACTGGTGGCGCGGCTGATCGAATTGAAACTCGCCCTCAACCTGGCCAATCAACCGATGCAGCGGACTATTTTCGAGTTGGGAGAGGCGAAATCGCTGGTGGCACTGTTGTCCAAAACAAGCACCAAACACGGCAAGGTTGTCGAAAGCTATCACGGCAGCGAAGTCGAATATGTCGCGCAGTTTCGCAAACGCGACATCGACCTCGAAGTACGACGGCTGGAGACCGTCATCGATCGCTTGCAAGAAGAACTCGATCGGTTCAATCATCGGACGCCGATTGGCATCGACGGGGCTTTACTGACAGCCATCGAGACCACGCCTCCCCCAGCGGGGGCATGAGGAAACAGACACGACGCCGGCAGTCTTTTGCGATTCTGGTTCCGAGAGCTGGGTGGTTCGTGGGAACCGCCGCCGGCGGGTGGCCGCCGGAATGGGAACAGCCTCGGTATTACTTTGTCCCGTACTGTTCTCGAGCGCGATGCCGCTTCAAGATGCAAGGTTCAAGCGCTCAAGACACACGCCTCAAGCGTCAAACCTCAAACAAACCGGGTTGCTCAAGTTCCTGTCGGCGTCGAGTCTGCTATACCGTTGTCTTGGGAACGAGAATAGGTTTGGCCGAAACTCGTTCCTAGCTCGGATAGGACGTTTGACGTTGTTAGCGCGTTGCGTTATCATCATGCCATGATTCGCAGTTTCCGCAACCGCGATACCGAACGTCTCTTCCAACGCGAGAGGGTGGGCCGATTCGCGCTGTCTCTCCGGCGATTATCATTACGGAAGCTACTTCTCTTGGACGCCGCCGAGTCGTTGGAAGATCTACGCATTCCTCCCGCGAACCGCTTGGAGAAGTTGGCTGGCGATCGCGAGGGACAATATAGCATCCGCGTCAACGATCGGTGGCGCATCTGTTTCCATTGGAATGAGGGAAGCGCTTACGAGGTCGAAATTGTAGATTATCACTAGGAGCTGTCATGCCGCAAAACAAACTCCCGCCGATCCATCCCGGAGAGGTGTTGCGCGAGGAGTTCCTCACTCCCTTATGCGTAAGCCAGTGTCGATTGGCGAAAGACACCAGCGTCTCGCCGCGCCGCATCAATGAGATTGTGCGTGGTTCGCGGGCCATCAGCGCCGATACCGCCCTGCGTTTGGCGCGGTATTTCGGCACGTCCGAGCGGTTCTGGATCAATCTCCAGGCCCGTTACGACCTGGAAGTGGAAAAGGATCGGCTCGGAGACCGCTTGTGCCGCGAAGTACAAGTGTTGAAAGATGTTGCCTCTTTTCCACGGAAAAGCGAGATCGTGTAACCCGTGACCCAAGGATTCCGCGAATAAGCGATTTGAGGTATCGTAGTATGAGATTAACCGCCATCTTCATGCAAGTCCCCGAAGGGTATATCGCCTTCGTGGAAGAGCTTCCGGGGGCGAACACCCAAGGGGATACGTTGGAGGAAGCACGAGAGAATCTGTGCGAGGCCGTCGCATTGGTACTCGAAGCCAACCGAGAATTGGCCGAAGAATCGCTAGTGGGCCAAACGGTGATTCGTGAGCCTTTTGACTCGGGCATGCCATGAAACGAATCGATTTGATTCGGCACCTCGAAGCGATGGGATGTCGTTTGCTCCGCGACCGAGGAAAGCATAGCGTATATACGAATCCGGCGAATAATCAGACCTCCGCAGTACCCCGTCATCGGGAGATCAATGACTTTCTGGCGCGGAAAATCTGCCGCGACTTGGGGATAAACGAACCGTAGCCGATGCGTAAATTAGGCGAATCCATAGGAACCTCCTCATGATCCTTCACCGACTCCTCATATGTCTTATTGGGATGGCCCTCGCGCACGCGCAGCTTATCGCCGCCGATGCCGACAAGAAAGCGTATCCGAAAAACGAAGAACACAAGCGCGTCAACGACAAAATCATTGAAGTCGCCGGCACCGCCGAGTTTTTACGCTCGGTCCCCAAACACTTCGCCACGCTCAAGGCCGTCGATGTCACGCATCGGCGCGTCACCCTGTTGATCGAGGGCGAGAAGTTGCCGAAAGTGTGGCCCCTTGCCGACGATGCCGAGATCAAGGTTCACGGCTGGTGGGGACGGCTCGATCGATTCACACTCGGCGACCGAGTTTGGGTATGGTTTCAGACCGACCGCAAGAAGCAGGCCGTGGCCGTGGCCATGCTCGCCGATGAGATGAGCGAACAAGACATCCACGGTCACGGCGTCACCCTCGTCAGTGCCCGCGTGCAAAGCATTACCATCAAGGGAGCGAAACAAGAGTACACCCTCGCCATTCCAAAAGATCTCGCCTTTCTGCCCGTCGGCCAATCGATCTATGTGCAATCGAGCGGCGACAAAGTGCGCCGTGCCGTCGATGCCCACGACTTCGAGTCGCTGCGCCGCGAACAGAAAGAATGTCTGCGGAACATTTGGACAGACGAAGGCTTGCCGGGTGCGGTCACGTTTTTGCACCGTTTCAGCGGTGAAATGGAGCTAATGCTCGACCACGAAGCGATGCGTTGGGGACGTTCGCTAAAACTCGGCGACAAAGTGAGCGTCGTCGCCGAGCCGCCCATCGCCGCCGTGGTCAAGGAGGTGAAACCGTGGCGCGAACGGACGCAATTGCGGCTCGTGGTCAACAGCTTCGATCAGACGGAGTTGCGTCTGGGGCAGCGCATCCATTTGAAAATGACGCCGATCTCGAAAGAGGTGGACGAAGCGCAGTTGCCGCCCGATCTGGACCGACCGCGCCGCAAAGAAGAACGTATCGACTGGTTTTTGGCGAGCATATACTGTTCGTGTGGCGTGGCCGGCGATGTGTGTACCGGCCATTTCTACACGTTGGCGAGCTGCAATCCCAACGGCTGCGGGATGCCGCGCCACATGCGTAAGACGCTCGCCGAGCAGATCGACAAGGGCAAGACGGATCGACAGATTTTCGAGTTGTTATTGAAGGAACACGGGCCAGATTTGCTGCGGCAGCATTTGGCACCGTGAGTTCATTTGGCCTGAGTCCCTTGCTGGCGCTGCGGGCTGGCAAATAACATCCCTTGCTGGCGCTGCGGGCTGGCAAATAAAGTTATCCTTTCGGCGCGGCGCTCAACTCCGCCGTGCGCGACAGGGGTACGGATGCGACTTGGACGTTTGGTTCGTCTTTGGCCGGTTGTGCTACAAACGCCTGTACCAGCAGCAGGCCCGCGCCGCAAACCAAACAGCAATCGGCGATATTAAAGACCGGCCAATCGAAGAAATAGTTCCAGTGCAGGAAGTCGCGGACGCCGTTGAAGGCGACGCGGTCGTAGAAATTGCCGAGCGTGCCGGCCAAGATCAGGCCGAGCGCGGAACACAGCCAGGCGTCTTGGGCGGTACTCTTAAACCGGCTCCAATAAACAATGGCGAAGGCGGCCAACAGGCTGATGACCGCGAACCCGCCGTTGGCCAACGACTTGTGATCGCGCAGAAAACCGAACAACGCGCCCTGATTGACGTGCGGGACGCGGCTGCCGTTCTCGACGCGCTCCATGCCGTATTCGTCGCGCTCGAACTGAGCGACCAACTGAAAGCCGCCTTTATCCGTCCGGAATACGACGTGTTCGTGATCCGGCTTGTCGCCCAACCACGAGAAGACACCGTATTTGCTGGCTTGATCCAACCCCAGCCCCGTGAGGGCCAAGATCCACAACAACGTGCGATAGGTGCGATCCGGCATAGAACCCTTCACAAACTTTGTTGAACCTTTCGGGCACAATCGACGCAATGGCGCGTATAAGGCAAGGCCTGCAAGCGCCCCTTGGGAATCGCCGCCCCACATTCTTCGCAACGGCCAAACGTGCCGAGACGAAGACGCTCGAGCGCTTCGTTAATCTCCGTCAACGCCTGCTCCTGATTCTCCAGGAGTTTGAGGGTGAAGTCCTGTTCGGCGTTGTCGGTTCCCAGGTCGGCTAAATGCAAGGGCGCATTGGACAGGCTGCCACTCGCCTCGCCGCCTCGTCCTCGTAGCGCCTCGTCGGCGAGATGCGAAACCTCGCCCGTCAGGCGATGGCGCAACGCCAGCAGAGTATCTCGAAAAGTCGTTCTGTCGCCCTCGGTCATCGCTTCCTCAAGGTTCGCGTTTCCAACGTCCATCTTCGCGGGACATTTTTTTACGATAACCCAGGCGC
>JAJXWW010000228.1 GCA_021781415.1 Planctomycetota bacterium | reverse complement strand
GCTTCGGCTCCGGTTTGGGCTTGACCTCAATCTCTGGCATCAGTTCTGGAGCGGGTATCTTCTCGGCCACGAGGACGGGCGGCTTGATTTCCAGCAGATTGACCTCCGTGGTTTCACCGGCACGAACGACGATCTTCGTCTCGCGCTCGACATCCTTGTCGCCATCTTTCCATTTGGCCTTGATCGTGTACGAAAACTTTTTGCCGGGAGGGAGAGGCGGCGTGTCGAACTCGCGCACGGCGGATTTCTGCTTCGATTCCAGACCGGAGACGGTCAGCTCGGCCTCTGCGGGCAGGCGCACGACGACCACGGCCGGCTTCTTGTCCGCCACCTCATCGGCGGCGCGAGCCGAGGGAAAAAGGATACAAGAGATTGTTAAAATAGCCGTAAGCGGCGCGATACCTGGGAGAGTGCGATCCATGGATGGTTCCTCAATTCAACTCGAACTTGCGGGATTCGGATACGGCAAGGACTTCAAACCAACTGGGGGATTCGATTGGAGTTACCTTCCGAGAGACGCTCGACGCGCGCTCCGACCGCCGTTCCACGGATATTCTTGCGCAGCAAGCGGGCCAAGGCATCCCGCGAGGCTTCGGGGTCGCCGTCGCGGAAGGTGAACGTCTTGCCCTCCAGAGTAGTGATATAGGGATAGACGGCACGGAAGTCGGCGGTCGGTTCTTGCTCGCCGGGTTGACAGAGATCGGACCAGATCTCGCGCAGGATGCGCGCTTCCAATCCCTCGATCACAACGGTGAAGCGTTTGCCGTTGGGTGGCGTCAATGCTCGGCGCGGCTCCATCGACGGATGGGTTATGTGCCCCTCGGGGTTCTTGGGATCTTCATTGATGTAGCCCAAGACGCCCATTTCCGGGATGTCGAGACCTTGCACTTCGACTTCCGGACTTACGCGATTGCCGATCAGCTTATTGACGAGCCAGAAGATGAACAATGCCGTCGCTCCGACCCAAACGAGATTGGCGGCCACGCCGATCAGCTCGGCGGCGAACTGCGAGGGGTTGCCGTACAAGAGACCGGTGACACCTTGGGGAGCCAGGACATTGTCGGGAAGTTCCTTAAGCTCTTCGGCGAACCAGCGGATGCTGCCGTCCTTCATCTTGTACCAAAAACTGCCGTTGGCCCCCATGCCGTAGGTTCCGTCGGCGAACAGTCCCAACGCCAGCACTCCCCATGCTCCGTTGATGCCGTGGACGCCGACCGCACCGACGGGATCATCGACTTTCAACACGCGCTCGACGAATAGACATCCCCAAACGACGAGCAATCCAGCGAACAGTCCGATGAACACGGCGACGGACGGTGTGACATACGCGCACGGAGCCGTGATGGCTACCAGACCGGCGAGCAGTCCGTTGCACAGGAAGCTGGGATCGGGTTTCTTGTAAGCCAACCACATATAGACGGAAGCCGACAGCGCTCCCGCAGCCGACGCCAACATGGTATTGGTGGCGACGCGGCCGATGTTCAGGTCCGCGCCGGAGTTGGTGCTGCCGGGATTGAACCCAAACCATCCGAACGCCAGAATCAGGGTGCCGACGACATACATCGGTACGTTGTGGGCGGGCAGCACGTTCGGCGTGCCGTCCGGGTTGTACTTGCCGATGCGCGGGCCGAGCATCCACGCTCCCACCAACGCAGTGACGCCGCCGACCATGTGAACGACCGACGAACCAGCGAAATCGACGTGCCCGTGTCCCAGGCCGTAGTTCGCGCCCAGCTTCGCCAGCCAACCGCCTCCCCATACCCAATTACCATAAATGGGATAGATAATCATGCTGAGAAAGAAACCGTAGATCACGAAAGCGAGGAGTTTCCAGCGTTCCGCCATTGCGCCGGTGGGAATGGTGGCGGCGGTGTCCATGAACACCATTTGGAAGAGAAAAAGTGTCATCACACTGGCATCGAACCCGCGTCCGGCCAAGAAAAAGCCTTCGTATCCGATGATGCCCCAAGGTTTGCCGCCCACGGTGAGCGTCAATCCCTTGTTCAGCAATTCGCCGCCGCCCAATAACGAGATCGAGCCGTAGTTGCCAAACATGAAGGCGAAGCCGCACACCCAGAATCCGAGCATGCCGATGACATAGATGCCGAGATTCATGGCCATGGTGTGGGCGACGTTTTTGGCGCGCGTCAGCCCCGTTTCCACCATGGCGAAGCCAGTCTGCATGAACATGACGAGGAAGCCGGTTAGCAGCGTCCACATCATGTTGACGGCGATACGATTCTTTCCAATCTCGTTGCCGAGCGTTTTGACTTCCTCCATCACTTGATTGACGGCAACATCGTGCGGATCGGGATTGGTGGTCGAGACTTCGATTTTAGTCAGCGTAGGCGGAGTTCCCAGGCTGGAACGATCGCCCATTTTCGTCCCGGAGGGGTCCGGCTCCGCCACCGGCTTCTCTTCTGCGGCAGGAGTTTTAGGCTCGCTGCCAGGTTTCGGTGTGTCCTGCGACCACAGAAGATTGAGATGGACGAGGAGCGATACGGCCATCCCCGCAAGGAGTAGGCTTTTGCAAATCGTTTTTTTCACGACGACGAGACCTCGGTGGGAAACGTAACCTCGAAGCGACGGTACCGACCGCCTTTCAGGAGAACCGCGAGAGCGGGATGGTTAGCGTCCCTTGAAATAATGAATGGGAACAACCCCAAGCAAGTCGGATGCCGGAGAGATGGCCGAACAGAAAATCGACCTTATTCGTTTCAAGATAAGATGTTGCGATGGGGAACTTAACCTGGAACTTCTTCAGACACTCTCTGGATGCCCGAAGACTCGACATCTTTTGCCTTCAAAGCAAGCAACGATGTCGTCGGCGATTCGGAATCGCTACGCCAGAACAGGGTCAAGCAGGCGATGGCAAGGAGGGGCAACAGTCCGGCGATGGCCACCCCCGAAGAGTACGACCCGGTTCGCTCCACCATGTCGCCAATGACTTCGTGCAGTAAGGACATGGTCAACCAACAGATACAACCCAGCGCCCCAGTCACTTTTCCCTGATGCTTGCTCGATAGATCCTGAGTAAACGAATAGTAATTGGGAAAGACGCCGAGACTGGCGAAAGCGATGACGAGCAGCACGGCCAACAGCGGCCAACCGGCGGGCAAAACTGCGGCCGCGACGCTGAAGGTGGTCAGCGCGGCACACAGTGCGAAAACGAACGTGCGACTCGAATGCACTCTCCACCCGCGTCGAACGAGTTGCAGCGTGGCGTACCCCGACGCCAAACAGCCGACACCGGCGACCCCATAGTAGAAGAACATGAACACGTTACACTCCTTCAGATCGTAGCCGTGCTGTGTCTGCAAGAACAGAGGCAGCCACGCGCGGAAGAAATGCCAGGTCGTGTTGATGGCCGTCACGACGACGGCCAAAACGGCAAAGCGACGCAAAAAGACTCGGCGCTCGTCCGGTGCCTCGTCTCGAACCGCCTGGATCATCCAACACACTACGCCGAAGATACTCGATAGCGTCACCGCGAGCTTGACGCACAAGGGTATCCACGGACGATCCGAAAAGGCGATATGCACGAGCAAATCGATCCCGTAGAGTACAAGCAAGAG
>JAJXWW010000005.1 GCA_021781415.1 Planctomycetota bacterium | reverse complement strand
AGTTCAGGGGGCGCACCCCTACTCGGAGTCGGCTCAGGGGGCTTACGCCCCCCGCTCGGAGTCGGCTCAGGGGGCTTACGCCCCCCGCTCGGAGTCGGCTCAGGGGGCTTACGCCCCCCGCTCGGAGGAATCCACTCTTCGAGTAACAGATGCGCGTTGATGCCGCCGAAGCCGAAGGCGCTGACGGCGGCGCGGCGCGGCGTTCGCTCGTCGCGCGGATGCCACGGTTCGCCTTGAGGAAGAATGCGAAAAGGAGACGCTTCGACATCCACGCCCTTGGCCGGAGTCGTGAAATTGGCCGTCGGCGGCAACGTCGTCGCCCGCAACGCTTCCAGCACCTTGACGACGCCGGCCGCTCCGGCGGCGGTCAACAGATGCCCCACCGTCGATTTCACCGAACCGACGACGCACTGGCCGCGCCGCCACGTTTCGCTCTCCCACAGCGATTGAAGACTTTGAAACTCCGTGGAGTCGCCTACGGGAGTGCCGGTGGCGTGGCATTCGATCAGGTCGATGTCGCTGGGTTTCCACCCAGCCCGCCGATAGGCGGCGCGCATGGCCCGCAGCTGTCCTTCGCTGCTGGGTGCCAGCAAATTGCCGTCTACATCGTTGGAGAGACCGATGCCGGCGATGACCGCCAAAATCGCGTCGCCGTCGCGCAGGGCGTCTTCGAGTCGCTTGAGCAAAAAGATGCCCGCCCCCTCGCCGACCACCAGCCCATCGGCTCGCGCGCCGAAGGGCGAACAGCGTCCGCTCGGCGACAAAGCTCGCAGCTGCGAGAAACCCATTTGCGTGTATAGACAATCGGGGCGCGACACGCCGCCGGCCAGCATGGCGTCGGCGCGGCCGGCGCGCAGTTCATCGACCGCCAGTTTGATGGCGTACAGCGAAGACGCGCAAGCGGCGTCGAGCGTGTAGCTGCCGCCGCCCAGACCGAGCGCCTTGGCCAACACTCCCGCCGCTAAACCGGGAACGCGGCAGTTGAGAGGATGGGGAGGATTGCAGGCATGACTGTATGCGCCGATCTTCTCGGCCAGAGTTCGCCCCAGATAAGCGCGAGCCAGTTCGGAGACGCGCTCGGTCGGCAGCGCGATGTTGCCGAGGATCACGCCGATGCGCCGGCGATCCAAGCTGTGCGTGACGGCGGAGGCGAATGCTTGGCGTCCGACGTGCAACGCCAGATGAAAGACGGGATCGAGTTGCGCCAGCAACTCGGCGGGTAGGTCGAGTCCGTCGCTGGGTAACGGGATGTCGTCGAGGAAATAGCCTCTCAGCGAGTAGACGCGATCGGGCCGAGCGACGGCGGGGTCGTAGGCGTCGCGCGGATCGAGCAGCCAGCGTTCGGACGGCGCGTCGCGGGAAGCGTCGGCAGCGGCCAGGACTTGTTGCCACAGACGTTCGGGGCTGGACGCACCGGGAAACAACCCGCTCCGCGAAACAATGGCTATCCGTCCGCCTTCTTCGTGTGAAGAGGGCGGACGGCGGTTATGGGACGCGATGCCCATGCGTGGCTACTCCGTTTCAAGGTGCGGCGGAAGCGAGAGGTTGACGGGCGAAAGCCCGCCGCAGCGCGGCATCGAGAACGCACTCGTAACCTTCCAAACGCGCGATAAGCTGGCCGCGTTCGTCGAGATAGTCGATGTCGGCCAAGGCCAGGGCGTCGTGGTCGCGCGCTATCCGAACGACAACGCGGACATCACCCGTGGGAAAACTGCGCTGATATTGGCGATAGCGCGTCAGGCGGCACGGCAGCGAGGGAACTTTGTGGACTTCTTGACTCCAAATAACCATCATTTGGAAACTGCAATCGAGAACGAGGGGGTCGGTGAGCCAACGCTGGCGCAGCGGTAGTTGCAGCCACTCGCTCGGCGGCGGCGCGGCGCGGACGACGCCGACGACGCCTTGGGGGCCGCACGTCTCGATCCGTTCGATCCCCTGAAAATCGGGACCGTGAAACAGCATGTGCCGATACGTTTCCGCCGTCGTTCGGGCATAGGGGTTGGCGTGGAAAGCGTTGAAAGGAGCGGGAGCGGACGGCAGTTGATTGGCCAACACGACGTCGGCGCGAGCGTGCAACACGTCGCGCCCATCGGCGCGGCTGCCGCGCAACTCGACTGGAACGACGTACAGACCGTCGCGTTTGCTGGCTTTGCCGGCATCGACGCGCAACGTCGGCGCGTTGTCGCCGTCGAGGATGACGCCGTGCAAAATGCGCAGCTCGTCGCAGCCGTGGAATTGCAAGCCTGGGTTCTGATGCAGCGCGCCGTGGGCCAACCATTCCAGGATCAACACGGTCGGCAGCACGGGCCGACCGTCGAGAACGTGCGATTCCAGGATCGGATGCGTCGAGCGCTCCAAAACGCGCTCGAAGGAACGCGACAATTTGGCTTTCTCGATGCCATTCTCTGGGTGAGAAGGCACGCCGACGCCGCTCCGCGCCGCGCCTTCCGGCAGCGCCGAACCGGCCGCCAACACGACGACTTCGACCGCGTCGCCCGGCGGCGAACGCAACTCGTCGACGAGATAATTCGCGCCGCTTTCCAGAGGAATCAGGCCGATCTGTTCTTGGGCGAAGACTTTCTTGAGGGCCGGCCCCACCATGCCGCCGTCCCACGGTCCCCAGTTCACCGACACGACCCGGCAGCGCGGCAGACTCCGAGCTTGCTGTTGCGCTAGCTTGTTCAGCACCTCGTTGGCGATCGCGTAATCGACTTGCCCCGTTCGTCCGAATCGCCCGGTGGACGACGAGAACAATACCAATGCGCGCAGATCGTCCGGTTCCACCGCGCGCAGCAAGGCTCGCAAGCCGTCGATCTTCGTTTCGTAGACACTGCGATATTGGGCATCTGTTTTATCTTCAATACGGGCATCGGCCAGGACGCCCGCGCCGTGAACGATGCCGCGAACGGGCGACCTCGCCTGCTGACAAGCCGTCGTCAGTGCGCTCTTGACGGCGGCGGGGTCGCGGATGTCCACGCTTCGATAGAGGGCGCGACCGCCGGCCGCCTCAATGCGCGTCAGCGTCCGACGAATTTCACGATGGGCGGTTAGCAACCGATATTGTTCGCCGATGTTTTTGAGGGCGGCACCGCCGTTGGCGCGCTTGCCGAGTTCGCGCTTGATGTCCGCTTCGGTTTGGAGAGAGGCGAGCCAGGCGGGTTCTGGCCCCGGTTCAGGAGTACGGCCCAAGAGAAGGAGCGTCGCTTGAAACGACCGCGCCAGAGCCACGGCTACTTCCGCGGTTACTCCGCGCGCTCCGCCGGAGACCACGACGAGATCTCCGGCCTGAAACGGAGCAAACGCGCTGGGTTTCAACGATTCGACAACGCGCTCCAGGGTGCGGCGTTGCTCCAGCGCCAACCCCACTTCGACGGGGCCGGCAAGAAACATCTCTTCGACGATGGCGGCGGCGACCTCGTCGTCGGTGCGGAAATCGTCGGCCAAATCGAGGGCCTTGCACGGAACCTCGGGCCATTCGCGCGCCGCCGTCTTGACTAATCCCGCCAGCCCGCCGTCGATGGGATCGCGTCCGGCATCGAGATCGATCAGGCCGAATGCTCCATCCATCCGCGACACGGTGACGAAAAGCGCGCCGTTCTGTTTGCCCGCGGCTCTCAAAGCTGGTCCCGCATGCTGGAGGCCAAACAACGCGTGTTTCAGAAACCCATCGTCTTCGGGCTGACGTGTCGCCACAATGAGTAACGCTCCGAGAGTCGGCGGACGCTCCATTTCGCGGAGGGCAGCGACCGAGACGCATCGAGGTCGATACCCTCGCGTTCGCAAATGACGATCCAGCGCCGACGCGAGTTCCGCATCCTCCGAGCCGATCCAAATGGTCGAGCCGGGAGGCAATGCCAGAGGTTGACGCGATTCGTCGTTTGCCAGCGGTACCGCTCGCAAGACACTGCGTTCGATTCCCCGCGCATCGTTCTCCGTTCCCTCGTTTCCGTGGCTCACTGGAAGCCCGACATCATGGGCTTTCGGCGTTGATCCAGCCTCGGCCCTCTGCAAAAACTCGGAAATGTGTCGGAGCGTGTGCAAGGTTCCCAACTGTCCGGGTTCGATGACAGGTGCATCGGGAAGGCGTTCTTGCAGGGCGGAGAGGATCTCGACGCGCTTGATCGAGTCGATCCCCAAGTCGGCGTCGAGCGCCATGTCCAACTCTAGCATCTCCGTCGGATAGCCTGTTTTGTCGGCAATCACTTCGAGGAGAATGGCTTGGATGCGTTCGCTGTCCGTCCCCCCCTCACCCCCAACCCCTCTCCCCCCTAGGGGGGAGAGGGGGGAAATCGGGTTCTCCTCGCCCCCGCTTCGGGGAAGAGGGGCTGGGGGTGAGGGGGGCGCGCTGCCAAGAAACGCGGCAATTTGTCGTAGAGTGTGCAGCGTGCCCAGGTGTTCCGGTTCGATGACGGGTGCATCGGGCAGGCGTTCTTGCAAGGCGGAGAGGATCTCGACGCGCTTGATCGAGTCGATCCCCAAGTCGGCGTCGAGCGCCATGTCCAACTCCAGCATCTCCGTCGGATACCCCGTCTTCTCCGAGATCACCTCCAGCAATACCGCTTCCACCCTCTCGTTCCGCCTGTCGCTCTCGTTCCCACGTTCCGCTTGGGAGCGCACCTCTTCAACGCTCCGCGTCGCGGGTATCGACAACGCCGGAGGCACTTCTGCAACCGGCGGAGTCGTCGGCTGCGCGCGAGCAACCACCGCCTGCTGCGGAGCCACGGGAGCGGCGGAGACGGGTAAGCCCAGCGAAATCTGCGTCAGTCGTTGCTGCTGCTCGACGAGAAATTGCACCGTGCGTTGAGCGGTGTCTTGTCCGTCGAGGAATTGTCGGTGCAGCTGAGCCGTTTGATCCTGCATCTTTTGTAGGGCGGTCAGGCTATCGCGGGTCAATTGCAGCGCTTGCTCGAGAGCGGCGTTGTTCGCAACCGGCGGGGCCGCCGCGTGGCTGATGGCGGGAGAGTGGGTTCCGTTCATCGTCGAGTCGGAAACTCCGTTATTAGAGGTTCGAGGATGCGAGGGCGTCGCGGGCGCGGCGGGTTGGCGCGTCGCCTTTGGTTTGGGTTTCACATAGTTCGCTCCGTGAATCGGAACGATGAGCGCGCGCTTTTGCGTCTCGGCGGAAGGGGGTGTCGGGGCCTCGGCATCCCAAGATGCGAGATCGACGGAATGCCCCAGCGCCGCCAGTTGCGCCAAACAAGACGCCAGATCGTACATGCCGGAGCGTTGGCCGTTGGAACGATCCAGCGCGAGCGCCGTATATTCGCGCCCTTGCAGAATGGACGAGACCAAGCCGGTCAGGCGAGGGCCGGGGCCGACTTCGAGAAAGGTGCGAACGCCGGAGGCGTGCATGTTCTGGATCTGGTTTACAAACTCGACGGGGCGAGCGAGTTGACCGGCAAGGAGATCGCGGGCGGAGTGCGGATCGTCGGGATACGCTTGGGCAGTGGAGTTAGCGTACACCATCGTGGAGCCGGGATGAAACGCGATCTCGGCGAGAGCGGCCCGAAATGGCTCGGCGGCGGCGGCCACGAGTGGACTGTGAAACGCGGCGGAGACGCTCAGTCGTTGCGTGCGAATGTTACGGGAATCGAAGGATGCTGCCGCGCGTTCGATGCGATCGCTAGGGCCGGACAATACCGTCTGTTGCGGAGCGTTTTTGTTGGCGAGAATGAGGTCGAGACGTTCGGCGCGGAGGACATCGAGAATCGCTTCGGGTGTCGTCTGCACCGCAAGCATGGCTCCGTCCGCACCGCTCGCGTCGGCCATGAGTCGTCCGCGCAAATGAGCCAGCCGGTAGAATTCCTCGGCATTGAGACGGCCGGCGGCACAAAGGGCGGTCAACTCGCCGAAGCTGTGTCCGGCGGCGGCATCGGCGCGGACGCCGAACGATTCGAGAATGCGCCACGCGCCGAGAGAAACCGCGCCGAGAGCGGGCTGAGCAATGTCGGTGGCGCGCAACGCTTCGTCGTTGGCGCGGCGATCGTCGTCGGTAAACGTAAGCAGCGGATAAACGCAGTCGATAAGGCGAGCGGGGGACGTAACTCCCGCACTCGCATCCGCCTGGGAAAGTGCCTCGTGCATGGCGGGGAAGCGGCACGCCAACTCGCGCAGCATCCCCGGATACTGCGCTCCCTGTCCGGGAAAGAGGACGGCCAACTTGCCGGAGCGCGGGCTGCGGCCCAAGAAAGCACCTTCGGGACTCTGCAAGGTGTTCTTGTCGCCGCGATCGTGCAGGAGTGTTCGCGCGCTCTCCATAAGTCGCGGCAAGTCGGTGCGGTGGCGCTGAACGACGAGCAGCAAGCGACAGGCCGCCGTCGCGTCCCAGGCGAGTCGAGTCTGGGCGGCTCGGGCGCGGAAGATCGGCCACTCCAATTGCGTCGGCCAATCCTTCCATTGTCGTTCGATGTCTGCCGGGGTCGATGCGCTGAAGGCGAGAATCTGCGTGTCGCCGTCCCAATCGACGACTTCCTTGCCGGGTTGCGCCTCTTCGAGTACCGCATGAAAATTGCTGCCGCCGAAGCCGAACGCGCTGACGGCGGCGCGGCGCGGATGGCCCGGCGAGGACAACCACGGACGCGGCTCGGTGTTGACGTAAAAGGGGCTGTCGGCGGACTGAAGCGGTTCGAGGGGTTGACTCACCTTGATCGTCGGCGGCAATACTTTGTGATGCAGCGCGGCTGCGGCTTTGATGAGTCCCGCCACGCCGGCAGCGGCTTTCGTGTGGCCAATTTGCGACTTTACCGATCCGAGAGCGCACCATCGGCCTTCGCGTTCCGCCTCGCCGTAGACCTCGGCGAGCGCGGCTGCTTCCGTGGCGTCGCCGACGCGCGTGCCCGTTCCGTGGGCCTCCACCATCTCGATGGAGTCCGGCTCGACCCCCGCGATGCGATAGGCTTTGCGAATCGCTTCGACTTGCCCGGCGGCTCGGGGAGCGTAGATAGCGTTGCCTCTACCGTCGCTCGACGATCCCATGCCGCGCAGGATCGCATAGACGCGGTCGCCGTCGCGGCGGGCATCGGCGAGACGTTTCAGCACCACCATGCCCAACCCTTCGCCGAGGATCGTACCGTCGGCGGCGGCATCGAACGGCTTGGCATCGCCCGTCGGCGACAGCGCCGGCGTCTTGCTGAAACACATGTACATAAAAATATCATTGAACGTATCCACGCCGCCGCTCAGCACCATATCGGCGCGGCCCGCCGTCAATTCCAAGGCGGCAAGGTGGATGGCGCTCAGCGAGGAGGCGCAGGCGGCATCGACGACGCAGTTGGTGCCGCCCAGATCGAAACGATTGGCGATGCGTCCGGCCACCACGTTGCCCAGCAATCCCGGAAACGAGTTCTCTTGCCAGCCAACGTAGGAATCGCCGATGCGCCGCACCACATCCTCGGCGATCCGTTCCTCCACGCCCGCTTCGTTCAAAGCGCGTCGCCAGATCGGATGACCGAGCCGCGCTCCCAGAGGGATGACCAGCTCCAGCGTACCCGTCACGCCGAGAATCACGGAGACGCGGCTGCGATCGAACGAGCGATCCTCGCCATAACCGGCGTCGTTCAAGGCTTGCTGTGCCGCCACCATGCCGAGCAGCTGCGCGGTATCCGTGGCCTCGAGACTGTTGGGAGCGATGCCGAACGCGGCGGGATTGAAGGGGGTGGCATCCAAGAAACCGCCCCGCGCCGTATAGATGCGGTCGGGCGCTTTGGGATCGGGATGGTAGTAATCTTCGGCGCGCCAGTGGGTCGGCGGCACATCGGTGATGGCATCGTCGCCGTTGCGTATCCGCGCCCAATACGCATTCAGATTGTCGGCACCGGGGAAGAGACAACCGATGCCGATAATCGCCAAGGGAGTCGCCGTCTCTGTCGTACTCAAGCCGCCATCCCCAAATATCAAATCCCGGTAAGCCGCGATCCGAAGGGAAGCGCGACGATCCCGCCCCCCTCGGTTCGCGGCTAACCAAGGTCAAATGAATCGTTCGATTTCCGCGAGTTCCAAGGGCGACATCCGAGTCCAATCGCGCAGTAAGCGAAAACCCTGACTGCGCAGTGTCTGAAGACGCAGCAAAACCGCCGCCCCATATAGGATATTGAAGGCGACGGTAACGACGCGACGATTGCGCGGTTCCTCCAAGAACGAGCCTTTGGTCCATTCGTTGAACGCGCCCATTGCCGGGCCGCACCACACCTGATAATCCATGCGTCTCGTCGGCTCGCCGGCGTTGGCCCAGCGCGACGACAAGCCGAGATACCAGCGGAAGACGAGAGCCATTTTATGTTTCGCATCGCCGTCGGCACGCGCGATTTGGGATGGATCGCGCTGAAGGAAAAAGGCGCGCGTTTTATCCCATATTTCCGTTAAAGGCGCGCGAAACAGATTCTTTTCGAGATTGGCGCGCTCGGCGGCGGGCAGCTCTTCCAAACTCGGATGGGCGCGGTAGAGTTCGTACAGCTTGGCCGCGCGCATGGCGAACATGGTTCCGCGCTTGAGGACTTGCACCTTGACGCCCATCTCGAACATATCGGCGGCGGGAGCCATGATCGTGTCGGCTTGCTCGGCTTGGGCGAGCATCTCGCGCACGGCGTCGGAGCTGCCGGACTCGAGGCAGGCTTGATTGACGGAGCCGGTCAACACATAGGCCGCACCCATCGCAAAAGCGGCGGCGGCGGACGCGGGCGTGGAGATTCCTCCCGCCGCACCGACGCGCAGTGGTTCGTCGTAGCCGTATTGAGCCTGCATCCGATCTCGCAAGGCCAGCATCGTCGGAACGAGTGTGATGGCGGGGCGATTGTCGGTGTGTCCGCCAGAGTCAGCCTCGGCGGTTACGTCCTGAGCCACGGGAATGCGAGCGGCCAACGCGGCTTGCTCCGCCGTAATCTCTCCCTGACGGATCAACTCTTGAAGGATTCGTTCCGGCGGCGGAGCCATGAACTTCGACGCGACTTCGACGCGCGATACCTTGACGATAACCCGGTTGGGCGTCACGATCCGCCCCGACGCATCGCGGTGGATGCCGTGAACGCGATAGCGCACGACCGGCAGCGTCAAATCGAGAAACGCCGACGCCTCGACGAGCCGCACGCCGCGCCGCAGATACAGATCGACGACGGCGCGTTCCAGATTCGGCTCGCCAGGGCTATGAATGAGATTGAATCCGTAGGGTACGTCGCCGAGATTTTTCTGAATGCGGTCGATGGCGGCTTCGATGGTCGAGATCGGCAACCCCGCCGCGCCGAAGAAACCGAGCATCCCCGCGCCTCCCATCGCCTCCACAATGTCCGCCGAGCCGATGCCGTTGGCCATCGCTCCGGCGACATACGGATAGCGCAAACGATGATCGAGGCAAAAAGTGGAATCGCCTAGATCTTCGAGGCGACAGGCAGGAATGTAGGCCGTCCGCGCGGTTTCTTTGTCGGAGAAAGCCGCGCGCGATTCGGGAGGAACGAGGACGATGGTTCCGCCTTTTTCGAGGAGATGGATCGGTCGGTGGAGGTCGCGGATTGCTTCCGAGATGGCCCGTTCGTCAGTCATGGGGATTCACCGTGGCTCTGCGCCGCATCTCGTCGAAACTAAAAAGGCATTCTACCGATTCGTGAACCCGCAGGCGAGACGCTCCGCTTTTCGGCCACCCCAGGAGTCGTTCTTCCGGAAGCCCTTGGAACGAACGATCCGTTATCTTTCCCTTTCGCCGGCTGCCGAGAGAGAGTCGTTCGTGCTGAGGTTCTGGTCTAGTTTAGGTGAAGACTTGGCCAGGAAAGCCGAATTCTGCTTGCGAGACTCCGCGCCGATGGATACTCTCGAAAGAGAGGGATTATGCCCAAAACGATCTGGAGGCGTCGTCATGAGTACAGCCAACCTCTCCGCGGAAGTGCCGGCGACCGTGCCGGAGTCCGAGGCCGTCGATGCGGCCCACACAGTCGTGATCGTGGATGACTCGGCAATGGATCGACGTTTGGCCGGAGCCATCGTGCAAAAAATCTCCGGCTGGCAAACGCTCTTCGCCGCCGACGGCAAGGAGGCGCTAGAGATTTTGCAGCACAAAGTCGCCGATGTGGTTCTCACCGACATGCTAATGCCGGAAATGGATGGTCTGGAGTTGGTCCGCGCCATCCGCGCGAAGCATCCGCTGGTACCTGTCATCCTGATGACCGCTCATGGCAGCGAGGAACTTTCTATTCAAGCACTGCGTAACGGTGCGGCAAGCTACGTTCCCAAGAAGAGTCTGGCGCGCGACTTGGAAGACACTCTCGACGGCGTTTTGGCCGCCAGTCAGAGCAATCGCCGCGAACAACTTGCTCTCGATTGTCTCATTCAACAGGAGACGCTCTATCGGTTGGAGAACGATGTCTCCTTGGTCGGCCCGTTGGTCGGCCATCTCGAACACCAAATGGAACGGCTGCATCTTTGCGAACCGAGCGGCTTGGTTCTGGTGGGCGTGGCCTTGCATGAAGCCCTGACCAACGCCATTCTGCACGGCAATCTGGGGATCCGTTCGGAGTTGCGCGAGACGGACGACGGAGAATACTATCGCCTGATCGCCGAGCGACGCAAGCAAACGCCTTGGTGCGATCGGCGCGTCTCGGTACGCGCCGCCATGACGCCTCGAGAGGCCGTCTTCGTCATCCGCGATGAGGGAGACGGTTTCGATCCCGAACAGCTGCCCGATCCGACCGATCCGGCCAATCTCGGACGGGTCAGCGGTCGCGGTCTGTTGTTGATTCAAACTTTTATGGATCGCGTCGAACACAACGAGCGCGGCAATGAGATAACCTTGGTGAAGCGACGCGCCTGAAGGCGGTTTGACGCGTCGTTCGCAAAATGAAATGAGCATCGGCACGGCGTTCGCAGGGAAGACGACCGCGAGAGAATTGGATTAAATCGACGGCGTTTCGATAGCTTGGCGGGCGGAATCCGTCTATACTACGGACGGCTCTCCGTGTTCCGATTTATCGTTTCGCGGAGAGGCGACAGCCGACGAGGAACTGAATGAGCCACCGGGAACGGCACACCCCCGATGAAGCGATACCGCTCGCCGACCGAGCGGGGCTCGACTTGACGCACGCTCCGCCGAGCAATGGCTCCCTGTGGGACGAATGGTATTCGCGCGCCTCGCCCGCCCAACGACAAGAAGCGTTGGCGAGAGCCGCTTGGCAGGGCGTCGTTTTCGCCCATCAACTGGCCGTGCCCGCTCCTACCGCCGCTCCTAACCGATCTCTGTTGTCCACTTTGCTCAACGGACAAGCCCATACGTTGCAGCCATTGCAGCCTCTCGCCCTAGAATTGCACGACGCCGAGTTGGATGAGAATCAGCGCGAAGCCGCCGCGCGCGCCGTCGCCACGCCGGATGTCTTCCTGATTCAAGGGTTTCCCGGAACCGGCAAGTCGCGGCTGATCGCCGAGATTATCTTGCAGGCCGCCCAACGCGGCGAGCGCATTCTCTTTCTCGCTCCCAACGCCGCAGCCGTCGATGGCGTGCTGGAGCGCGTGGGCGAACATGCGAGCGTTTGCCCCGTCCGCTGTCTAGCGGCAGACGAAAGACTGGCTGAACTCTCTCCCGCCGTCGCGCGGCTGACATTACCGGAGCGACTCCGCGACTTCCGCGAGAAGACACTGCCCGCCGCGCGCGCCGCATGGGAAGCCGCACGGCTGAGCTTGGAAGCGCGCGCCGGCGAAGAATCGCTCTGGCCCCAGCTGGAAGAGTCGGCGGGTCAGTGCGAGCTGATGGGCGAACGCTTGCAATCGTTGCAACAGGCTCGCGCGAGGCTTGAGGGCGATGAGCTTGAGTGGGATCGAGCCGACGCTCCGATCCGGTCCCGCCATCAGCAGTGCCAACGCGAACGGAGCGAGGCGTTGGAAAGACTCGACAATCGACTGGCGGGAGCGCTCGCCGAATTGGAAACCACGGAACGAAAACAGGCGCAGCTGGAGAACGAATGCGCGGCACTGCGCCCTTTGATCGAATCGCGGCAGGGACGGCGAGTCTGGACGGTGTCGTGGTGGCGTTCGGTGATGCAGGGCGGACTGAACGAACGGATGCGCGATCTGGAAACGCGCCGTGCCGACATGCAAGCGGCCAAGGGGCGATTAGAGGAGGACATCGCCGCGCAAAAACTTGAGCGCGTCGAAATCGAATCGCGTTACGCCCTCGAGCTTCAGTCGCTGTGCGACGAAGAGCGATCTCGCCGTCGTTCTTTGTTGGACGTCGAGATTGCCGCCGCGACACAACAACTCGCCGTCGCGGACGAACGCGGTCGAGCGCTGAGTCGGACGCTGCCGCAAGCGGCCGTTCCCACCGAGATGTCGCGTGTCGCCGTGCAATCGGCGCATACGGTCTGGCAGCGGTTGCGCGACGAACAGAAGGACCGAGCGAATGCCGCCGAACTGTGGCTGCGAACGGTAGAAGAAGGCGAACGAACCTTGCCGCGCAAGCTGGCCGACTGCGCCAACCTCGTCGCCGCCACCACCGCCGCGCTTGCTGCCGATGCCCAATTCGGCGATCGCAACGGCGTTCCGTCCCTATTGTTCGATCTGCTAATTTTGGAAGAGGCGCACCAGATCACCGAAGCCGAATTCGCCGCCGCCGCGCGGCGCGCGCGCCGCTGGGTGCTGATCGGCGAACCGCGACTCGACGCCGAACGCCGAATACCCGTCCGCAAAGAGACACGCTCAAGCGTGCCGCGACCGAGCTTCTTCGAGCGGCTGTGGCAAAATCTCCATGCCGATCCTCGCCACCTCCCGTTCGCGTGGACGCGCCACGAAGGACGTTTGCATTGCCGCCTGCGCGATTGCTCCACCGACGACGAGAAGTGGATCGAGACCGAAACGGTCGTCGATCGACCGGAAATCGCCCTGCGCATTCTCACGCTGCCTCGGCAAACGCCTCGACTTGTCGACATCCATTTCCCGATAGAAATGAACGTCGCCGAGGCGAAGCAATTCCTCTTCAACGAGATGGAAGAATTGGCCGTGCAGACGCGCGGGCAATCGCTCCGCTGGTCGGAATCGGCGACGGAGATCGTCCTGCATTTGGACGACCGCGACGCCTCCGAGATCACGACGATCGACCTCGCGCAAGGGGTGTGCGAATGCCTCGCGCGGACGACGGCCCATCGGGGGATGGTGGGCGGATTCGATTGGCATACCCGGTCGTTGGCGTTCGCGGTCGCCGAGGGATGGACGCGGCAACGAGCCGAAGAATGGATCGGCGAAAGGCTTGGACTGCGCGCGTTGGGACGGACGATTCGCCTCACGGCACAACACCGACTCGATCCGTCGCTCGCGCACTTCCTCTCGGACCTACTCTTCGACGGCAGCTGCACGCCGATCAAGACGGAGGCCGCGGCTTCCTGGCCGCTTCGCGCCGTCGAGTTCGTCGCCGTTCCACCTCTGGCTCTCGAAGACACTCGGTATTCGACGCACTCCCGAGAGCGCGGACGCGGCGAGGCTGAATCCTCTTCCGCCGTAGGCGTCTCGGTGCGCGGATCGCGTCTACGCACCCTCAAGGGAGGCGCGGGGCTGGAGATCGAACTATCCGACCGCCGCCCGTTGGACCCCATTCCTGCCGATCTCCGCGCCCATCTGCCCCCCAGAGGATTAGTAAACTATCTCGAAGCCCGGGCGGTGGTCCAGTATCTCGATGTCTTGACGCGAGACGACGGATTCCTCGCGGCTTGCGAGGGCTGGCGGCAACGCCGCGCGGCTTCCCGTTCGTCTGGGTGCAACGGTTCCGCCGTGGCGATCGTGGCCCTGTATTCCGCTCAAGTCGAGTTGCTGCGGCAGATGCTGCGCAAGACTTCGTTCCTCGCTCATCCGGTGGTTTCCATCGAAATCGGATCGCCCTCGGCATTCGCGCAGCGCGAATGTCTCCTCGCCTTGATCAGTTTGACGCGCAGCCACACCCATCGCGCCGTTCCCTACGGCGAACATCCCCAGGCATTGACTCAGGCAATGACGCGCGCCGCTTCCGGGCTGATTCTCTTCGGCGATCCCGGCACGCTAGCGCGGCGCAGCCAATGGCGAGGCCCGCTGGATCACCTCGACGACGAAGCTGCCCGGCGCGAAGGCCGCATTGCCACGCGACTGGTGCAATACCTCCAAGGCCGAGGAAATCATCCCTCGGCGTTTCTCGTTCAGGAAGGCAGCGGCGTATGAGCGCTGCGCTCGCCCCGGCTTGGCCCGGTAGTCGCGTTCTCTTGGCATGGTGGCGCGGGTTGTCCGAGCGAAAGCCAAGACAAATGCGCGTCGGGCGGTTCCTACTCCATCGGGTCGAGGCGCTCGTCCGCGTTCGCCGCGCCCATCCCCTCGATCGTTGGCAGCGAGCGCTCCTCCAGTTCGCCAGCGCGCGCGTTCCCCTGAGTGGAGAATGGATTAGCTCCTTAAAAGACCTCCAATTGGACGAGCAGATTCTAGGACAACTCGTCCGCGAACTCACGGCGCTTGGATTGCTCCATCGCAACGGAGCGGGGCTGTGGCGGTTGACCCCGGCGGGACGGAAGACCGTAGAGACCGGCACCCTCGACGCGATCCTCGACCAACGCCGCACGTTCGCCTTTCTCGATAAGGCGACGGCGAATCTTCCCCCCTCCTTTCTTCCGCTCGATCGACCCTGGCCCACCGGTTTGAGTTCTCCAACGCCCGACACGGCCGCGCCTGGTTTCGAGATTGCTCGCTTGGAGACGTGCATCAACCAATCGCCGGAGTGGAAATCGCTCCGTCGCTTTCCCAGCGATGTGGAGGCTCTGTTGCTTCCCGATGGAACCGACGTGGAATCGAGTTGGCGGCGCGTGATTGTCGATGCCGTGACGACGCAATGGTTCGCCTTCCTCGATTTCTCCCCGGTCGACAAGGAGGCTTGTGTCAAGGGGTTCCCCGCGCGCTCGGAAGACTGGACGCTGGATCCCAAGCCGCTGGCGACGCTGTCGAAGGCCTGGCGCGACGACTTACCCGAACTGTTCGACGAACCGTCGCCTCAGCAATGGCGGCAAGCCTGGCGCGACTGGTCCCAGCCGCGCGGACTCAATGTGGAAGACATTGAGGCGAGCCGACTCGAACGGCTCGAACACCGTTTGATTGTCCACGCGCCGCCGCGACTCCTCGAACGCTTGCGGATCCTCCGGAGCGATGCCATCAAGCAGGAAGCCTGGCTTCTGTCCGGAGAAGGCACGATCCGCACCGCCGCCCAACTCGAAATACAATCCCAGTAAGAGCCAATCCGAATAGCTCCCCTCCCTCCTGTACTCGGGGGAGAGGGGCAAACGCGCTCCGCTGGCGCGTCGCGGCTAACCCTTCTCCCTCGAGTACAGGGGAGAGGGGAGTAGCGCTGTACTGTTAAAAAGACGGTCTCACCATCGACGGAGTGTGGAGATGATGGAAGCGGACAAAAGCTGGATGGGTCGCGCATTGGAACTGGCCGAGCGGGGTCGGGGATGGGTCGAGCCGAATCCGCTCGTCGGCGCGGTGGTGGTGCGCCAGGGGCAACTCGTCGGCGAAGGCTGGCACCAGCGCTACGGCGAGGCGCACGCCGAGGTTCACGCTCTCATCGCCGCCGGAGAAGCGGCGCGCGGCGCGACTTTGTACGTCACTCTGGAACCGTGTTGTCATCGCGGCAAGACGCCTCCCTGTACCGAGGCCGTTCTTCGAGCCGGGATTCGTCGAGTTGTAGCCGCCATGTCCGATCCGTTTCCGGCCGTTTCTGGCCGAGGGGGTGCGTTGTTGCGCCAAGCGGGTGTCCTCGTCGAATACGGCGTGGGCGAGGCCGAGGCGCGCCGGATCAACGCACCGTATCTGAAACTGCTGGCGACAGGTCGTCCGTGGGTCCATGCCAAATGGGCCATGTCTCTCGACGGCAAGATCGCCACGCGGAGCGGCGATTCGCGTTGGATCAGCAACGAGTCCTCGCGCCGTCTCGTCCACGAGTTGCGAGGCCGAATGGATGCCGTTCTCGTGGGCATCGGTACCGTCCGCGCCGACGATCCGCAACTGACCGCGCGTCCGCCTGGCCCGCGCACCCCGGCCCGCATCGTTCTCGACACGGAAGGTCGCATTGCCGAGGATTCCAACCTGGTACGAACCGCTAACACGGTCCCCACGATTCTTGCAGTCACCGAGCGCGCGCCGGAAACGAAACGAGCAATCCTGCGCGCACACGGCTGCGAAGTGCTGATTTTGCCGGAGCATCGAGGCCGCGTCGGCGTCGATGACCTATTGCTCGAACTGGGCCGACGGCGTTTTACGAACGTCCTCGTCGAAGGGGGCGGCGGCGTCTTCGGCGCGTTGCTCGATGCCTCGGCACTCGACGAATTGCACCTTTTTCTCGCCCCGCTGCTGATCGGCGGCACGACGGCAACGAGCGCGTTCGGCGGCGAGGGGATCGACAGCGTAGCGAGCGCTCCGCGATGGACCGAGTGGACCCATCGAGACGTGGACGGCGATCTATACCTCCATGCCCGGCGATGAGCGCGCCGGCGCTTCTCCCTTCCCACTTGCCCTCGGTTTCTAGTATCATTCTCGCGGTTTCGACTGCCATTTATTCTGGGGATGAGGTTGCGTTATGGATTGGATGGCATTGGCCGCCGAGGGATTTCGCGGCGTTGAGGCGGACGAAGGCTTGAAGGAACAGGCGCTAAAGTTCTTGCGGCAATGGCTGACTGAAGAGGAGTTCGCGGCGTATCGACCGCAAGTCCATTGGCTGATCGAGTCGAAACAATGGCCGGGTTTGCTGGATCGCTTCTATCAAATTCTCCCCTTCGGCACGGGGGGACGGCGCGGCGCGGTCGGCATCGGACCCAATCGGATGAACGGATGGACGCTGCGCGCCTCGGTTCAAGGACATTGCGAATATCTCAAGGAGAAATTCCCCGGCGTCGATCCGCTGTGCGTCGTTCTCGCCTACGACGTGCGCCGCTTTGAAGATCAACGACGCCAGTACAATCTCGATCTACCGAATCCCGTTTTGCATCTCTCCTCGCGCGATCTTGCCCAGCACGCTGCGAACGTCTATGTCGCCAACGGAGTTCACGCCTACCTTCTGCCCAACGACAGCGACCATTTCTTGGCCACGCCGGAGCTGTCGTACACGATCCGGCACCTCGGCGCGCACGGGGGGCTGAACGTATCCGCCTCGCACAATCCGCCCGACGACAACGGCGGCAAATTCTACGACGAGCGCGGCGCACAGCCGGTGCCGCCCGACGATCAGATCGTGGCCGATCTCGTCGATCGGGTGACGACCATCAAGTCGCTGACGTGGGCCGAAACGCAGCGCTCGCCGAAACTACACTGGCTCGATGACGCCGCCCATCGCGGTTACATTGATGCCTGCCGCAAAACCAGTCTCGTGCCGCCGCCGAACCTCGACGACTTCCGCGTCGTCTTCACGCCCTTGCACGGCGTCGGAGCGTTGACGGCCATGAAAACGCTCGTCGAACAGGGCTTCCAAGTCATCCCCGTCGCGGAACAGATGACGCCCGACGGTCGGTTTCCCAATGTCACCAAGTCGCCGAACCCGGAGGTCCACGAGTCGATGGATCGAGCCGCCGATTTGGCGCGGCAACGAAACGCCGATCTGGTTCTGGCTACCGATCCCGACGCCGATCGACTCGGCGCAATGGTTCCCGATAAGGGCGGTACATGGCACGTCCTGAATGGCAATCAAATGGCGGCGTTATTGACGCACTTCAAGCTGAGCAAACTCGCGCAGCAGGGGCGCTTGCCCCCGTCGCCCCTCGTCGTCCGCACCGAAGTGACGACGAGTCTGGTGACGCGGATCGCCCGCCGGTTCAAGGTGCAGATCGTGGACGATTTGCTGGTCGGATTCAAATACATCGCCGATGTGCTTTGGCATTTAGAGCGGGAGGGAGCCTACGGCGACATTCGTGGGACGCCGGCCGATTTTGTCTTGGCCGTCGAAGAAAGCCACGGCGTTTTGACGACGCCGGACATCCGCGATAAGGATGCGGCGGGAGCGGCCCTGTTGATGGCGGAGCTGGCGCTCGACCAGAAGCGACGGCAACGAACCGTTATGGATTATTTAGACCGCTTGTATCGTGAATTCGGCTACATCCGCAACGAGGGCGCATCGGTCTTCATGCGCGGCTTGGAGGGCAAACAACAGATGGCGCGGATGCTGGAAGGACTGCGGCGAACGCCGCCGCGCCGCCTCGCCGGACTCGCGGTGACCGAGTTCGAGGATCTGCGCGACGAAAACGGACGATTCGGACCTCTCAAGGGAGCTACCGACGCCGCTTCGCGCAACGTGATGGTCTTTCGCTGCGGCGAACGAGCGCGCGTGGTTCTGCGTCCGAGCGGCACCGAACCGAAAGCGAAGATGTATTTGGAGGTCTGTACCCCGCCGCGTCCGTCCGCCGCGTCCGATGCGGAATGGAGAAGGGAATGCGAAGAGGCCGACGCCTTCATGCAAACTTTCGCCGCGGATTTCAAACGCCAAGCCTTGCAAACGATTGGTCTCGACTCCTCGGCGGCAGGCTGAGAACCTCTGCTATCGGGGAGTTTTCGGAGCCGCCCTTCGCTTCGATCTTCCCACGGATCGAAAAAATCGTGCAATCCGTCCCGATGGGTTTCTCGTCTGGTATCGTAATGAGATGTTGCGCAGTATGCTCCCACTCGCACTCTCGGTTTTGTGTGGTCGGCGCGGTGTCGTGGTGGTACGATGCACTCTTCGGCGACGACCCGTTGCGGAGATGAGGAATCATTGGCTCCCGGAATCAATCAGAAGGAGAACCCTCCGATGCGAATTCGTTGTTTATTGGCCACGGTGTTCGGCGCGGGGTTAGCGCTCTTGCTATCGCTGCCTAGCCCAGCCGAGGAGGCTGCCCAAAAAGAGAAAATCGACAAACTCATCGAGCAACTCGGCAGCGGCACGTTCACCGAGCGCGAGAAAGCGACCAAAGAGTTAACGACCATCGGCCTCCCCGCTCTCGACGCGCTGCGGAAAGCGGCCAAGAGCGACGACCCTGAGATACGCAAACGCGCCGACGACATCCTGCCGAAGATCGAACGGCAAGCCCAGAGCATCCGTATCCTCACGCCGAAGCGCGTTCATCTGATCTACAAGGATACGCCGCTTGCCGAGGCCGTGGCCGACTTCCAGAAAAAGAGTGGCTACGTCCTCCATCTGCACGATCCCGAAGGCAAACTGAAGGAGCGAAAGGTAACACTCGACACCGGGGAAACCACATTCTGGCACGCACTGGGTATGTTTTGCGACAAAGCGGAACTGACCGAAGGGACGATGCAAGATCTGATCCAGCTGCCGCAACCTCCGGTCAATCTACCGGGAGGAGCGCCGGTACCGTTGCCGAAGCAACTTCCCCCTCTCCCTCCGATTAGGAAGGGGCAAGCTCAACCCGTTCCCGCCCCAGCGCTGCCTGGAGGAGCCGTCGTCAAGCCTGCCATTGTACGTCGTCCCATCGGCAGACCCATGCTGCCTGCCAATTTCTCGGCGGAACAGATCATCCTCAAGGACGGTAAATCCAAGAAACTGCCTACCGACGATGCCAGCGCTGTGCGCGTGCGCGCCTTGGGAAAGTCCGAGCCGTTCGATCCCGGCGAGGGCGAAGTGATTTTGGCTTTGGAAGTGTCGCCCGAACCTAAAGTGCTGTGGCACGGTCTGCAATCCCTTCGCATCGACAAGGCGATAGACGACCTGGAACAGAAACTGACGCAGGTTACGCCGCAAGTGGAGGTTCCCGGTGCGGTCGTCGGAGGCATCGCCGCGCCGGGCTTTGCTCCACAGATCGCAATCGCCCCCGGCTTTCCCATGCCCAGCTCGATGGGAGGCCAACTCGGCGCGCGAGTGCCCGTGCGGCTGAAGAAAGGCGACAAGCAAGCCAAGTCGCTCAAGGAGCTAAGAGGCGTCATCACGGCGCAGCTGCTGACCGAAGTGCAACCTGTGATCGTCGCCGACAAGCTCAAGGCCGGCGAGATGGCGAAGGGCAAAGAAGGCGGCTACATCAAGATCGTGGAAGTGAAGGGCGAAGACGAACAAACGACGATCCGATTGGAGTATCAGCAACCGCCGATGGATAAAGTCGTACCGGCTCAGCCGAACGTCGTCCAGGTCCAGGGCGGCATGGGCGGCTTCGGCGGGGTGGCACCTGCACCTGTCCCCATCCGTTTGCCGAGGCGAGGAGTGCCGGTTCGACCCGTTCCCGCTCCCGTTGCCCCCGCGCCAGCCGCTCCTCCTCCGGCGGGTCTTGCCGCACAGCCTCCAGCCGTGGCTCCGCCTCCTCCTCCACCCGTGCAAGTCGCTCCGGCCATGCAAGTGGTCATTCGCGGCGGGGGCAACGTCGTCATCGGCGGCCCCATCGGATTTGGCGGCAACGGCTTGACCGTTCAAGACGACAAAGGCAATGCGCTGCCCATGCAAACTACTCAGGTGCAAACGCGCTTCGAGCAGCAAGGCGGCGGAGCATTCGTTCAGACGATGATCTACACCTTCGTCACGCGCCATGAGAAGGATAAGGGCAAACCGGCCAAGGTCGTCTTCCTCGGACGAAGACATGCCACGATCGAAATCCCGTTCGCGCTCAAAGACGTACCGTTGCCGTAATCTCATCCCGATCCGCCCAACGAAAAATCCCTCCTCGCTGGTCTCACGCTGTGGTATCGTGGGATCGGCGGGGAGGGTTTTTTCGTGTCCGTCCTACTCGGAAGTTTCGCATGACACCGACTACCGAGGCGTCTGCTTCTTTTTCCTTCCGCCACGGTATTCGGCCCGGCGATCTCGGTTGGCTGATTTATTTGCATGGCGTTCTCTATGCCCGCGAGTACGGGTTCGATCCACGCTTTGAAGCCTATGTCGCCGAGCCGTTGGCGCGGTTTGTCTCGACGCACACGGAGCGCGAACGATTGTGGATCGCCGAGCGCGACGAACGCATCGTCGGTTCCATCGCCATCGTCGCCGCGTCGGATGCGGAAGCCCAACTGCGCTGGTATCTCGTCGATCCGTCCGCGCGCGGTCTCGGCCTGGGCAAACGGCTGCTGCGCGAGGCGCTCGACTTTTGCCGAGTTTGCGGTTACGAGTCGGTCTATCTCTGGACGGTTAGCGCGCTGACCGCGGCGGCACGTCTCTATCTGGCGGCGGGATTTCACAAAGTCGCGGAGACGACCTGCGAACGAGGGGGGGGGGGGCCGATCGTCGAACAGAAATATGTAATAGACGGCATGCAATCGCGCTCGTCTTCGGCTAACGTGCAACCGCGAAAGGATGGCTCTTCACCATGAAGCGATTTGTCTATTCCGCACTCTGTTTTGTGTTCGTTTCCATCTCGGCGCGAGCGGACGAGTTCGCGCAACGGCGTCTCGACCATTGGCACCACTGGCGCGGCCCCTCGGCGGACGGCACGTCGCCGCGCGGCAAGCCTCCGGTCAAATGGGACGAGAAAACCAATATCAACTGGAAGACGCCGCTGCCTGGACTCGGCTCCTCGACCCCCATCGTATGGGGCGATCTCGTCTTCGTGTTGACCGCCGTGGACACCGGCCGTCAAGCCGATCCCGCCGACATCCCCAATCCCAATCCGCGCTTCGAGAAAAAGACCACCGCGCCGACGACGTACCATCAATTCATCGTCCTCGCCATCGATCGCGCCACCGGCGAGGTTCAGTGGAAGCGCGTGGCCGCCGAGCGCGTGCCCCACGAGGGACACCATCCGACGCACACCTACGCCGCCTATTCGCCCACTACCGATGGCAAATATCTCTATGTCTCGTTCGGATCGTTCGGCCTGTATTGTTACGATTTCGCGGGCAAGCTCGTGTGGAAGCGAACCGATTTGCCGCGTCTGGAAACGCGCCTCGGTTGGGGCGAAGGCGGCGCGTTGGTCGTTCACGGCGATTCGCTGATCGTCAACCGCGATCAAGAAGGTGCGTCGGCTCTCTACGTTCTCAATACGCGCACCGGCGAAACACGCTGGAAGGCCGACCGCGATGAGCTGACCACCTGGAACACGCCGCTGGTCGTCGAACACAAGGGCAAAACGCAGGTGATTCTAACGGCGACCAAGTTTATCCGCGGTTACGATCTCGCCGACGGACACGTTTTATGGAAGTGCGGCGGGCTGACGATCAACTGCATTCCCTCGTCGTTGCACTTCGGCGACAGCGTGATCTGCATGAGCGGCTATCGCGGCGCGGCGGCCATGAGCATCCCGCTGGACGCCAAGGACGATGTGACGGGTTCGGACAAGATTCGCTGGAGCTACAAGCGCGGCACCCCCTATGTGCCCTCGGCGCTGTTGACCGGCGACCGATTGTATTTCACGCAATCGAACGATCCGCTGTTGACCTGTTTGAACGCCAAGACCGGCGAGGTCATCCTGGACCGCGCGCGTCTGTCGGGGTTGAGCAGCATGTATGCTTCGCCGGTGGAGGCGGATGGACGCATCTATCTGACCGACCGCGACGGCACGACGATGGTGCTGGAACGCGGCGATAAGCTGAAAGTTCTCTCGGTCAATCGACTGAACGAACCGATCGACGCCTCGCCTGCCGTCGTCGGCAAGCAACTGTTTCTGCGCGGGGCAAAACACTTGTATTGCCTGCAAGAGAAGTGAGAGGACGTGACATGAAGTCTAAGCATCCCGTCGATGCGAGAAGGCGAACGATGGCCGCTCCCACGCGCGATATTCACGCTCGCAGCCTGGCAACTTCGTCGGCGCTTTCGGAGTATTACATGCCCGATCTCATTACTCCTCTGGATGTGATTCGTATTCTCAACGCGGCTAAGGTGCGTTTCATGCTTCTGGGAGCGCACGGCATCGGCGGCTGGACGGGCAAGCCGCGCGCCACCGAGGACGTGGATGTCCTGGTGGCCGCGCGGGGGTACAAAAAAGCGATTGCAGCCTTGTCGGAAACCTTCCCCCATTTGCAGGTGGAGGATAATGAGGTCGTCACGCGCTTTCGGGAGCCGGAAAGCGGAACCGTGGTCATCGATGTGATGAAGCCGAATCAACCACTCTATCGGGATGCTCTGAAGTACGGACACACGGTGGAATCCGGCGGCGAGCGTTACCAAGTCCCCTCACTCGAATTGGCATTATCCACCAAGTTCTCGGCCATGATTAGTCTCACGCGCGGCGATGATAAAAAGCTGTTCGATACCGGAGACTTCATTCGATTGATCCGAGGCAACTCTGACATCGACCTCGTGAAGCTGCACGCGCTGGGGCAACTCGTGTACAACGGCGGCGGCGATGAGATCGTGGAAAAAGTACGACAAGTCCGCGCCGGTGAGAAACTGGTTCTCTGACGGCGAGGCCGCACCTCACGCTGCGGGTTCACTGGGAAATGTTGTTGTTGCGGTACATCGGATCGGGTAAACTCAGCCATGAGATGAATCGGTTGCCGTCGGTGGGTATGATACCCCCAATCTAACTCAAGGAGATACCGATGATGAAGTATCGTTTCTTGGCTCCGGTCTTGTTTCTGATAGGCGTCTTGGCCTGGTCCGATCGGATGCTTCTCCCAGTTCAAGGTCAGGACAAGAAAGTGGAGGAGAAGAATGTTCAGGATGCCCCGCGCCAAACGATTTTGCCTGATCAACTATCGGCCCCAAATTCGGGATCTCTCCAATTGGCGGAACGCCTTTTACTGCCTCCAATCGATCCCAAAACTCCGGTAAAAGATTTGCTGCCCGCTCCACCTCCGAAGGAGCGGGGCAAGGGGCCGGTCTTGACGAACGATTTAAGCCGCGTTCCAGAAGTGCGCTTCCAATCGCCTTCCATCGAACAAAGCGCGAAACAGTCAACTATCTTTCAGATTGCCAAACAGATCGCCAACATCAATCATCTCAACAAAAAATCCCCCGACGGATTTATCGAAGCAATGCGCGAGTCGCGCCCCGACCTGATGGGACTGCCGTTCGCTATGGGCGATGCCTGCCGCACCAAGGGGGAACGCAGCAAACAGTTCACACTCGCCGTGGCGTTGGTGCGGCGCGCGCTGCAAGCCACTACACAGACTCAGCCTATGCCTAGTCTGCCTCCGCCTGTGGCTCCGCCGCCTCCGCCTCTGTCTCTGCCTGAGGCTGCTCCGCCATTGGCGACTGCGCCCTCGTCGGCATCTAGGCTATCTGTCTCTTCTATGTCGCCGAATACTCCTGCGAGCGCTCCAAACGATATTTCACCCGAAGTCTTCTGGCGACAGTATCTCGGTCTATGTGCCGAAGATGACAAGGAACGTGGTTCCATGCGTTGCGAGCAAAAGGAAACCATAACCCTCGCTCGCCTCGCCGCGCTATCGCAGATCTTGATGCCGATGGCCGAGATGCATCCGGGATTGGTCAAGCATCTCTCCACCATATCCCACGCCGAGGCGACGCGCGCCCTGGCTCGGATGGCGATTTTCTCCGGCGATGCCGAAGTGCGCAAGGCCGCGATCGACGGCCTGAGCGTCCGCCGTGAACGCGATTACACGGCGATTCTCGTCGACGGATTGCGCTATCCCTGGCCGGCGGTGGCCCAACGCGCCGCCGAGGCCATTGCTACACTGGAACGCAAAGACCTGTTGCCCATTCTTGTGGAAATGCTGGAAAAACCCGATCCGCGGACACCTTTGGAGCAAGAGGTTCAGGGCAAGCGCGTGCCGACGGTGCGCGAATTGGTTCGCATCAATCACCATCGCAGCTGTTTGATGTGCCATGCGCCGGGCAATACGGGCAAGGTGTCGCCGGACGCGGTCTCCGCCGAGGTTCCGCTGCCCGATCGACCGCTAAACTCGCCCTCCGGTCCCTATAACTCCTCGAGGCAAGAGATCTTGGTTCGCGTGGACGTTACCTATTTGCGACAAGATTTCTCCGTCTTACAAGCCGTGGCCGACGCCAATCCCTGGCCTGAGATGCAACGGTTCGATTTCCTGGTTCGCCAGCGCGTTTTAACCGACGACGAAGCAACGACGTATCGAGACAAACTGAAACCGCGCGAGGAAGGTGAGTTCTCGCCCTATCACCGTGCCGCTCTGGTTGCGCTGCGCAACATGACCGGACGCGATACCGAGCCGACGCCGCAAGCGTGGCGGAAACTCCTTAAGCTAAAAACGGATTAGCATACTCTTTTGTTTGACGGCCAGCCCGAAGGACGAGCGAAGGATTTCATTGCTCGCGCTTCGGGCTGGCCGAATTTTACTGGTGCGAGAAAGCGCATGGACACGGATGGACGAGGACCGTTGGCGGGTGTTCGCGTGGTGGATGCTTCGCGGGTGTTGGCCGGGCCTTTCTGCGGACAGATCCTGGGCGATCTCGGCGCGGAGGTGTTGAAAATCGAACGTCCCGGAGTCGGCGACGAGACGCGCGGCTGGGGGCCGCCTTTCTTCGGAGCGCTAAGCGCCTATTTCCTCTCCTGTAATCGTAATAAGCGCGGCGTGACGCTCGATCTGGCGCAGCCCGAAGGCATCCGGCTCTTTCACGAATTGGTTCGCCGCAGCGACATCGTTCTGGAAAACTTCCGCGCCGACAGCGCCGAACGGCTCGGCGTCAGCCCCGAGCAATTGCTCGCCGCGCATCCACGGCTGATCGTTTGCTCCATCTCCGGTTTTGGCCGATCCAGCTCGCGCCGCGACGAGCCTGGCTACGATTTCGCCATCCAGGCGCTGAGCGGCATGATGAGCATTACGGGACCGGTGGAAGGGCCTCCGTGCAAACTCGGCGTGGCCGTCACCGACGTGCTGACGGGGATGTATGCCGCCGTGGCCGTGCTGGCGTGTTTGCACGCGAGGCAACACAGCGGGCACGGCTACACCATCGATCTGTCCCTTCTCGATTGCGCCGTCGCCGCCCAGGTCAATGTGGCCCAGGCCTATCTCACGGACCGTCAACTGCCGGCGCGGCAGGGCAACGCGCACCTGCAAATCGTCCCCTATCAATTGTTCGCCACCGCCGATACCTGGCTCGTACTAGCCGTGGGTAACGACGGACAATGGCAGCGCTTCTGCCGCGCCGCCGAACGTGCCGATCTGGCAAGCGACGAGCGTTTCACCGCCAATCCGCAGCGCGTGCAAAATCGAGTGATCCTTGTCCCCCTTATCGAATCGTTGATGCGAACGCGCTCCACATCGGCCTGGGAGGAACTGTTGCGCCGCGCCGAGGTACCGCACGCGCCAGTGTGGTCCTACGCCGATCTCTTTTCGCAAGCGGAGATGGCCGAGCGTCTGCGCGTCGCGGTGCGCGATCCCGCCGGCAAGCCAGTCGATCTGCTGTCCTCGCCGTTTCAGATTGCCGGCGCGACGCTGCCGACTCCGACTGCTCCGCCGACGTTGGGACAACACACCGACGAGGTATTGATCCAACTGCTCGGCTTGACGGTGGAGCAGGTGGCCGTATTAAGACAAAAGGGAGTTGTGTAGACTATGAAAAGGGATGTTTCCGATCCATTGAACACTACCTTCGTGATTTTTCCCTTCGATTTATTTGGCGGCAGTGGATCGGCGGCGGGAGCCAAGTTGCTCGCCGACGAGGTGCGTGAGATACTCGCCGACAATCGCCGCGAGACCGTGCCCACGCGCGCCCAAGCCTACGCCGACAAGGTACGTTTGCGCGAGATGCGCTTCGAGACACTCGACGACTTAGAATCTTGGCGGCGAAAGGGCCATCAGACGGTGCGGCGCGTCTTGAATAGCGGCGAGTTCATGTTCTGGATCGGCGGCAACCATCTGGCCGCGCTGCCGGTATACGACGTATTGACCCACGACGACTCGGCGCTCATCGTCCAGTTCGACGCTCACTTGGACATTCACCATTTCCGCGACTGCGCCGAGACACCGACGCACGGTAATTTCCTACTGCATTGTCCGGGTCGGCTGCCGCCGATCGTCAATCTCGGTCATCGCGATTTGCTGCTGGAACCGAAGCATATCGGGAAGTATTACCGCGGCGCTTTCGGGGCGGCGGAGTTGGCCATCGATCCCCAGCCTGCGCTGGACGCGCTCAAACGGCAATGCCGCGCGGCGAGTCGCGTGTTTCTCGACATCGATTGCGATGTGTTCGATCCGACTCATTTTCCAGCCGTGTCGGAGCCTGTCCCGTTTGGACTCGATCCGTTGGCACTGCTACGGTTGGTCGATGCTGTATGGTCGCCCAAGGTGGCGGGAGTGATGCTTTCCGAGTTCGACCCCGGCCGCGACCGCGACGACCGCAGCCTGGCGATCCTGGTCTGGTTGCTCGAATACCTCTTTCTGCGTTTGTACGAATCCTCCTGAGCACGCAGCGCAAGCAAGTGCGGCAATGAAGAACACTTGCTGGCGCTGCGTGCTCCTCATTGTCGCTCCAAGACATACCTGATGGCGTTGGCGAGATACTCCTCGTTGTCGATCAACTCCTTGTCACCCCCTTCGGTGAACCAATGCCGTCGTCCGGCTTTCTTGGCGACGGTATGGACAAGACCCGCCGCGTCCGAGAGTTTGCGAGAGCACCACGCCTTGAACTGGTTCATAACCTCGTCCGGATCGCGGTCAGCCGTTACGACGACGTGAACGTGATTCGAGCGTGCATTGGCCGCATGCAGGAGCCAGCCGCGGATGCAACAGTGATCGTGGATCGTCTGCTCCACCAGAGCCCGCTGTTTTTCGGTCAATAGCACGGCCGATTCCACCATGTGCTCGCGGGCAGCGCGTTCACGCTCTGGATCAGGCGGTTTTACGCCCGATTCCCCCCACTTGACCCAACCGCGAGCATCTCCTGGCAGCCATGTTCCGTAGGTTGTCCATGTGATGTGGTAGGCAAGTACCGTCATGTTTCTCCCTCCGAGCACGCAGCGCGAGCAAGTGCCGGTGCAGCGGAGATTGTTATGCCACAAAAGGCTAATGCAGCCCCAGTCTGCGGTTTTATCTTACTGCCGGCAGGCTCGCGCTGGGGCATGGGTCGTACAAGAAATCCTTAATCATTGGCACCGACCGAGGAGGGCGACGGGGGATGCCAAGCCGCTAAAGGGCTTTCATGGGGCCGGCGTCTTGGAGGTGGTCGAGGACCATGACGGCAACACCTACCGGGCCGTTTAGACGGTCAGGTTCGCCGATGCGGTCTATGTGCCGCATGCATCTCAAAAGAAGTCGGTGAGCGGCCGCAAGACGCCGACGGAAGAAACCGAGAAGCTCAAGGTGTTTTGCCTCAGTCGAATCTGGATGAACGCATAACTTCGCACGGGCAAGGAAAGAGGGACGCAAGCGGTGAGTCCGCGAATCGATAGGTGAAGCATGGCCGATGGTGCAGGCATCCATGAGAGGAGTACGCAGAGAAAATACAAAAGATTGACTCTCAAGAGGTTAAGCTCATTGAGGGTCGAACGAGTTTGCCGTTGCGATATGCGAGGCCGGTGTCTTTAAGTCATTTTCTTCTTCCTTTGCCTTCTCTGCGGTGCGCAATCCGGGATAGTTCTCGCGTCGATCCAACGGGCACGTCCGCTCATCCTCTTCGCTTTCGCGGGCAGGGTTGTACAATAGGGCCGACTCGATCGATTTCGCAACTGCCTACTCGTGGGAGAGACGCCGATGAGTTTCGATCCATACGCCGCCGGTTCCGAACGGGCAGCGATACCTGGAGAATTCTCTCCCCATATGCCCGATCTTGCCACCATCCGTCAACGAGTCACTGGGCCGGCGATCGCTCTGGTTGTGGTCGGCGTGCTGAATTTCTTGATGGCGGCCTGGCCGGCATTGCAAGCCTTTCAGGTAACACGTCTCTCTCAAGAGGATTTTGAAGAACAGATGGAGAAGCAGAATCCTCAAGCGAGAGTGCAATTGAAGGAGATGGGTTGGACGACCGAGGGGATATTGCACGGTAGCATTTGGACGTTCGGTATCTGGTCTGCGGTGGATTTCTGTTGTTCTCTCTTGGTCATTCTCGGCGGCATTCGGATGATGGCGTTGAAGAATTACGGAATTGCCGTCTTCGCCTCTATCCTCGCGGCCCTCCCTGCCATCTCGTGTAGTGCTTGCTGTGCCGTCGGAGAAATCGTCGGCATTTGGGCGCTGATCGTCTTGCTCAGCGCCGAAGTGCGAGCCGCATTTCAGTAGCGGTTATCGCGCGTCGCTCGATGCGGTTGGAATCGTGGATTACGTAATCTGATTTTTGAAACCTCGCCTCGGAAATGTCGGACCATCTGATGAGCAAACAGTTAATCACCGTCGGCCACAGCCCCGATCCCGACGACGCTTTCATGTTCTACGCCCTGGCGCACGATAAACTGGACACCGGCGATCTGCAATTTCGCCATGTGTTGCAAGACATCGAGACGCTGAATCGCCGCGCCCTGCGCGGCGAGTTGGAAGTGACCGCCATCAGCATCCATGCGTATGCCGCTCTCTTGGATAAATATGCGCTCTTGCCCAGCGGATGCAGCATGGGCGACCGCTACGGCCCGATGGTGGTGGCGAAGCAGCCGTTGACGGTCGATCGGCTGAAGACTGCGCGCATCGCCGTGCCGGGTACGATGACGACGGCGTTTCTCACGCTTCGACTGCTGCTGCCGGATGGTTTCGACTACGAGGTGTTGCCTTTCGATGAGATTCTGAAGGCCGTGGAGGAGGGGCGTTTCGATGCCGGCCTCATCATCCATGAAGGGCAGCTCACGTTTCAGAATCAAGGGTTGCATCTCGTCGTCGATCTCGGTGTCTGGTGGCAGGAGAAAACGGGTCTGCCTCTTCCTCTGGGCGGCAACGTCGTGCGCCGCGATCTCGGCTTGCCGACGATGCGCACTATCAGCCGGCTGCTCAAGGAGAGCATTCGCTATTCCCTCGACCACCGCGATGCGGCGTTGGACTATGCCTTGCAATACGCGCGGGACATGGACAAGGGGTTGGCGGATCGCTTCGTCGGCATGTACGTCAACGAATGGACGCTGGATTATGGCGAGCGCGGCCGCGAGGCGGTGAAGCGGCTGTTGGCCGAGGGCCATCGCGCGGGAATCATCCCCAATCCGGTCGATGTCGAGTTCGTGGATTGATCGAACGGCTGGCACGAAGCCCCTCTTTTCGAGCCGAGCCGATACAAGCCATTAGTCTGTCATAGAGCAGGGCGGGTTGAAGCGAAGCCCGCCCTGCCGAACACTTCCTGCGAATTTATGTTATAATCGAGACCCTAAATATGCCATTTTGAGTCGGCTAAAAAAAATTCTTTGTCTCCCATCTTGCCGATCTGCGCGCTCATTCGTACACATAAAGTGTCCACAAAACTATTGAAGCATTCTGTCCGAATTGAAGCGGTTTCAACACCCTCTTTCTCGATGGGAGGTGTGCGCGAAGAGATTCTTCGCACGCGCTTTTCATGCGTTTTGAAACTGCTCTCCAACTCGGAAACGTCGCCCGCCACTCCTCTCCCTCGCCTTCCGTTCGGCCCGCGCTCGTTTGGGAGTCTATTCGTGAGTACCGCCTCGACCTCTCTCGTGGAAAAGCCGCAAAATGGAATAGCCGGTTTGAAATACTGGCGCTACGATCTTCGCTCCGGCTTCATGGTGGCGATGATCTCTCTGCCGTTTTCGATGGGCATTGCCATCACTTCCGGCGCGCCGCCGGTATGCGGGATCGTGTCGGCCATCGTCGCCGGTTTCGTGCTTCCTTTTCTCGGCGGCTCCTACGTCACCATCAGCGGACCTGCCGCGGGGTTGGCCCCCGCTTTGTATGCGGGGATGATTCTGCTGGGCAGCACGCTATTGGGGACCGATGCCAAGAAGGAAGAACTATTGAAGGCCGGCTATCCATTGGTCTTGGTGGCGATCCTCTGCGCCGGGGTCGTGCAGGTGGTGTTGTCGAGGATGCGGGTGGCTCGCCTCAGCACCATCTTTCCCATCGCGGCCATCGAAGGGATGTTGGCGGCAATCGGTCTGCTAATCATTGTCAAGCAGATTCCCTTGTTCATGGGCACTTCCTTCGAGGCTCACGAGTTTTGGGAGATCCTCGCCGAGATACCCCATCGATTCTCTTCCACGAACTGGCAGGTTTTCGGTCTCGGCGTCGTCTGTGTCGCGGCTCTGTTTATCTTGGCGGCCATCCCTTGGCGACTGCTCAAGGTTATGCCTCCGCCCGTGTGGGTTTTTGTGTTCGGGACGGTCGGCAGTCTGGTTTTTCTGCGACTCGACCCGTCTTTTTTGATCCAGGTTCCCGAAGCTCCCCTCAAAAACGGAGTGATTCTGCCCGATTTTCGTCCTTACTTCGATCGTCCTCAATTGTGGCTGCCGCTCGCCTATCTCGTCGTCACCTTGGTGTTGATCGACGGCACCGAATCGTTGGCGACCATTTTCGCCGTCGATAAGATCGACCCGTTCCGGCGGCGCTCCGACCCCGACCGAACGCTTTTCAGCATGGGTGTCTCGAATGTATGCTCCAGCGGGGTGGGCGGTTTGACGATCATTCCGGGCATCGTCAAAAGCACGGCCAACATCATCGGCGGGGGGCGAACGCAATGGGCCAACTTTTACAATGCCTGCTTTTTACTCGCCTTCCTCATCTTCGGACGCGATCTGATCAATTTGATTCCCAAGACCGTCCTGGCCTCGATTTTGGTATTCATCGGCTTCAAGTTGTGCCGGCCGAAGGTTTGGGTTCACATCGCCCACATCGGCACGGAACAATTCGTGGTTTTCGCGGTTACCGCCCTCGTTACCGTGACCACCGATCTGTTGGTCGGGATCGCGGCGGGAGTGGTCTTGGAGTTGATATTAACGCTCTGGTATGTCGGCATCTGGTATAAACTGAGCGACGGTATCTCGCACATCGACCATCCGGGATTGTTCGCGCGCTTTCTCGGCTTGTTCCGCAATCCGGTGGGGAAACGAGTGTTCAAAGATGGCGTTTACGATCTCTACTTCGATCGCCCCATGGTGTGTTTCAACCTGTTTCACGTCATCCGCGAGATGGAGCGCATCCCCGCCGACGCTTCCCAAGTGTGTCTGCATTTGACGGACGACGTGACGCTGTTGGATCACACGACGGGAGAGATCCTCCGCCATTACCTGCGCGAGTTCGAGGGTGAAGAGAAGCCTCCGCAACTTCTGATTCGCGGTCTGGATGGGATGCGGCCCCTTTCTCGACACGAGAGTTGCGTCCGCCTGGCTCGGTTGCTGACGAAAGATCGAGAGGAAGACGAAGCTCCTATCGACGAACCGGCGGCGGAGTAAATCCCCCCCTCGCGAGTCGGGCGATCACGGCTGCGTGCCGCGGCCATCGGGAGAGACCGCCTGGGGAAGGCGGCGATCTTCTCGAGTTTCTTCGCGCTGCCGAGATGGCGACGACGGCAAAGCCACGAGATTGACGAACGCCCCAGGTTCCAAGCCAGCCACATCGCCGAGCTTGACCCGGCGCTCCCAACGGATCTTGCGACCGGGGAGAGGATAAATGTTGTAATCGTGACCGACCAACTCGGCGAACAAATCGGCTGCGCTCGATTGCATCTTCGCCAGCCACATCGGACACACTTCAAAAACGATGATCGGACGGAAACGCTCGATGGTTTGCCGCGCCCCGCGCAGCACGCGCACCTCGGCACCCTCCACGTCAATCTTCATCAGATCGATGCGTGGCAACGGATGATCGCGCAAGTAATCGTCGAGACGGAGCAGACGCACCTCGAAACGATAGTCGCCTTGCGAAGCCAGCGACCAGTTGCCGCTGCCGGCGCGCGCCGTGCCGGTCAGCGTCGCCGCCGACTCGGCCAATCCGAGATTCTCGGCCACCACATGACGCAGGCCGTTCTGTTCGATGTTATGAACCAAGAGCCGATGGTTGATCGGATGCGGCTCGAATGCGACGACCGCGCCGCCTTGGGAGACATGGGCGGCGATTGCGAGTGTATGAAGGCCGACGTTGGCACCGACATCGAGAAAGACGCCATCTCGCGGCATCACGGCACGCGCCAAGTGAGTAGTGGCAGCGTCGTCGCGGCTAAGGCCGGCCCAATAAACGTGTTGCTGCATCTCGACGCTCAGATCGAGTGTCACGCGCCCCACACCGGACAAATCGAACGTGGTCGTGTCGGCGGCGAAAAGACGATTGAGAAGCGAAGCGACGCGCCAACGCCCTTTGATCGGCAGCGAACGCAGACAACGGGCCAAGGGGTGACGAAGAAAGCGCGGTAGATGCACGATCGAGCCTCCTGCTGGATCGGGTTCGCCGTCCTTGGACGAACCCCTCGTCGAATGCGAAAACGGATCATCGGCGATACGGCAATCTACCCTTGTCTCCGAGTGTCTGTCAACCCATAGGTGAGTTAATGTTTCGTTGCCTTCGCCACGCGCAACCGGATCGACTTGGCGGCGTGTTCGCTGTTCTTCCCCTCGCGCCGCGCCAAGATCACGAACGGCTGAGTCATCTCCCGCATCCACGGTTCGGCATGCAACACGATGGTTCGCGTCGTCGCCTCTGGCGTGATGAGGATGCCGTTGAGGCCCACGTCGAGTACGCGAACGCCGTGCGGAAGCCCCTTGACCTCAAGCGGAATGCGGCCTTTGAAGCCGTTGCGGCGATCGACCTTTACCGTCAGCCTCGCCTCTGCTCCCGGTTCGACCACAATCTCGGATTGCTCCGTCGTCGTCACGATGTCACCCGGTTCGAGGAGTTTCGGCAGCCCGCCCGTCGCCTCACGCACCACCTCCTTGCCATCGAGAACGGCTCGCGCGATCAGTTTGAGCGGAGGAGCTTCCTTCCCCTTCCCACTCGGCTCGATTGAGGCGGTCGGCGCGGCGAAGAGCGCGAAGCTCGTGCTGTTTTCGTGGGCGGGGATAGTCGAAGGTGGAGCGTCGAAGCCCGGCGGCAGATTCTCCAAGCGAACGTCGATGGGACCGTCGAACTCGTCGCGGCGTTCGACATCGACCGCGATAGACACCCCGCTGCCTTTACTCACGGAGGGCGAGGTGGGAGAGAAACGCACGCTGAAATCCGGGCGAGGAGGGCGCACGGTCAACTGGTAGGCGTGCCGCGCGCTGCCTTGTCCGCGCGCGTCGCCGATGCGCGCCCGATATTCACCATCGGCCGGAGGGTCGAACACGAGGCGCGAATCCTTGCCGAACGGGCCTCCACCGTCGTCATTGCGATAAAAGAGAGTGACAATAGGCAAACCGTTGGCTGGGAACGTCGCATCGGGAGGATGAATCGACACCTTGTACATCGGTTGTCCCATGGGATGAAAATGCGGCGTGGTGCCGAGGTAGCCGCGCCGTCGACCGCCGAGACTCCAGAATTGGCAATCGTCGTCGGGATTCTTCGGCAAAGCCCAGATGCGCAGCAGCTCGTTGCCGACGAGAAGGTAATCGTCCATCGCCAACTCGCTCCATGAATCGATACGAATGCCGGTCGATGCTGAATCGTGATCGCGGAAGATGACGTAGGTTTTGGCCTGCGAGCGCACGACCGCGCGCGGCAGCGAACGGCCTTTGGCATCGAGAATTTCCAGCACGGAATCGAGGGACGACCCAGCTCGCCGGGCGTTCACTTCGAGCAATAATCGCTGCCCCCTCTTCGCCTCGAATCGCCACGTCTGCTCCTCGCCGTCGCGTTCGATCCGTCCATTGGCCGTCCCCGGAACGGGTAGAGTGTCACTCTTGGGAGAGAATGCGATCTGCGGATACGCATCGACAACAACCGTTGGAGACCCGAGAACTCCCTTGACCAAGGGAACGGGTAGACGCGAGCCGAGAGTGGCAGTTTCTGGAGCTTTCAGACGCACCGAACGCGCGCCGCCGAGGTTGACCCCTTCCAATTGAATCTCCGTCTCGATGCCGCGTCGCACGCCCAAAGGGAAGACGCCGGTGACAATCGGCAAGTCTCCGACGCTCAGTTCGTACTTCATGCCGGGGTCGCCGCGATACTCGCGATCGTGGATGCCGAGTGCGAGCCAACCGGCCTTGGGACTGATATAGCCGAGCAAGCCGTTCGCGCTCTCGGCCAGAATGCGGCCGTCCGCGTCGATCAATTGCAAGATCGCGTCGAGCTTCGCACCTTGGAGCGGGACGGCGCGAACGCCAATTTCCTGACCCGATTCGGTCTCGAAGCGATAATAATCGACATCGCCGGCACGGCTGAGACTCCCGGCAATCGTCGCCGGCAGCTTCACCTTTTGTCCGGTTTGCGGCGAATCGTTTGGCTCGGATTCGGGTAGAGGCGGCTTCGGCTTCAGAGGCAGCGGTTCGGCCTGGGGCTTTCCGGTCGAGGCGTCGAGTAGAACGAGAACGCCGTCGTATCGACCCAGCGCTAACTGTTTGCCGTCGGGTCGAACGGCGAAGGCGAGTACGGTTTCCGGCTGGCGGTCGAACACCTTGCTCTCGGTTAGCCGCTCGGCGTCCCACATCTTGACGGTGCGATCTTCGCCGAGAGAAAAAAGAGTTTTACCATCCGAAGAGTATGCTAAACGAAGAACCGGCGCTTCGTGGGCGAAGGCGGATCGAACGATGCGGCCGCCCTCGCCGTTCGTCTCCCAGATGCGAATGCTCTTATCGACGCCAGCTGCCGCAAGGCGACGCCCATCGGGAGACCAGGCGACGGCGTAGACCCAATCGGTCGATTCGCCCAGCGTGTAGAGCCGCTTTCCCGTCGCCACATCCCAGACCTTAACGGAGCGATCCGCCGCCGCCGAAGCCAAGAGCTTACCGTCGGCTCGAAAAGCAATGGCGTTAACCGCATCGCTGTGATCCTTGAGTACCCGCGCCTCGCGCTTGCCCTCCACGTCCCATAGCTTGACGAGGCGGTCGTAGGAGCAGCTGGCGAGCAGTTTGCCGTCGGGGCTGAACGTCAGGTCGTGAATCGCATCGGCGTGTCGGGTAGCGGCAACCCCGTCCGCCGCGCGCGGAATCGCCTTCGCATCGCAGGGATAGACGCGGACATCATGGGTTTCACCCACCGCGCTCGACGCCGCGGCGAAGCGCTTGCCGTCGCGCGAAAACGCCAACGCCTCGACGCGCGGATGGACACCGTCCAACTTGCCGAGCAATTCTCCCGTATTCGTATCGAAAAAGGAAACGACACCGCGCCCACCGGCGGCCAGCAAGGGCCGGTTGGGATGATAGGCCAAGGAGGCGACGGGCGGAGCGATGGGACTCTTCGGGTGAATGTCGGGCACAACGAGGCGGGTAGAACCGTCGTCTTTCGCTCCGGCATCGATCCAAGCGCGCAGCACGGCGATCTCGGCGAGGGCGGGCTGCTTCGCCTTTTTGGGCGGCATGAACGGTTTGCCTTTGTGTTCGATCAGGCGAACGAGACGGCTGGCATCGGCCTTACCGGGAACCACGACCGCGCCTTTTTCACCGCCCTGCCGCAGCGACTTGTACGACTCCAGATTCAATCCCCCTTTGGGTTCGTCCGCGTTGTGGCATTCCGCACAATAGCGATTCAAAAACGGCTTTACTTGTCGAGAGAAACTCGGCGCGTCGGCGGCGAGGACGGAGGGTGCGATAAGGGGAACCACGAGCAGGGAGAGGGTTAGCATTCGCACGATAAAATCCTCCGGCGATCGACGGCGTCCGTCTCCCGATTGTTCGTTCCATCGGGAGAACTCGCGCCGCGCTCGCCTGGAAAGAGAGTTCGAGAGCTACTTTTTCGGCGTCGGTGGCGGGGGCGGCAGGTTTTTCTCCTGCGTCTTCAACTCCTTGAGAATCTCTTGGATGGCGCGGTCGAGTTGATCGTCGATGCCGGCAAACTCGCGGGCCGGATCGTTATCCACTTCGATGTCCGGCGGCACACCGACGCCTTCGATGATCCACGTCTTGCCGTCGAGGCCGTAGCGCGAAAACTCCGGACGATTGAGGAAGCCCCCGTCCAGCAGGGGGAGCGTTCCGCGAATGCCGACGACGCCGCCCCAACTGCGCTTGCCGATCAGCTTGCCGAGTTTGTGCTGCCGAAAGCGATAGGGGAACAAATCGCCGTCGGAAGCCGAGAATTCGTTGAGCAAACACACCTTCGGCCCATAGAGCATCGCGCCGGGATCGGTATCCGGCACGCTGTTGCGAGCAATGTCGATCATGGCGATCTCGCGCCGCAGTCGTTCGATCAGCATGGGAGACACGTTGCCACCGCCGTTGCCGCGCACATCGATAATCATGGCCTTTTTGTGCGTTTGCGGATAGAAATAGCGGTTAAATTGATTGAGGCCCTTAACCTGCATGTCCGGGATGTGAAGGTAGCCGACCTTGCCCTTGGTGGCCTCGGACACCTTGCGGACGTTCTCGGCGACCCATTCGTGATAAAACAGATCGGCTTCGTTCTCGATGGGCACGACGACGATTTCTCGGCTGCCCTGCTCTTTCGGTTCGGAATGGATTTTCAGGACGACCTGCTTGCCCGCTTTATTCACCAATGCCTCGTAGGGGGTCTTCATTTTTTCGACCGGCTTACCGTCGATGGCAAGCAGGTAGTCGCCGTCCTTGACATTGAGTCCCAATTCCGCCAAGGGGGAACGCAACGTCGCATCCCAACTTTGCCCGCGCAGAATCTTCTCGATTCGGAAATGCCCCGACGGTGTGCGCGACAGTTTGGCTCCGAGCAATCCGGTGGGGATGCGCTGCGGATGTGCCATCTCGCCGCCTCCGACATAGGCGTGACCGGCGTTCAACTCGGAGATCATTTCGCCGATAACATAGGTCAAGTCGGCGCGATGATTGACGTGGGGAACCAGCGGAGCGTATCTGGCTCGCATCGCTTTCCAATCGACGCCGTGCATGTTCGGATCGTAGAAGAAATCGCGCATCTGCCGCCAACACTCGTCGAAGATCTGCTGCCATTCTCGATGACGATCCAAGTGCATTTCCATGCCGGACAGGTTCAACGATTCGCCGAGGTTGACCGCCCCTTTGGGCAAGTCGATAATCCCATACTTGCCGTCTTGGGAGACGAGCATCTTCTTGCCGTCGGCGGAGATCTCGTATCCGCCGACCGAGCCAAGTGCTGTCTCCTTGCGCGAGGCGAGATCGTACATCTGGAAGGCGGGCTTACTATCCTTGCTGCCGGTGCGGATGTAGTAGATCGTGGAGCCTACAGAGGTCAAATGGCGATAATTAGCCGCTCGAATGGGCAATTGCAGGACGCGCTCACTCAGACCGTCGGTATCCACTTGCATCTCAGGGGCCGGCTTGGCCTCTTTCTTATCCGCCGGCTTCGACTGTTCACTCGGCAGCTTAGGCTGCCGGTTCGCCTCCCGTTCGTCGTTTTGCACGCGGAACGGCGAGGGGGTGTTCTTGGCCAGGGTCACGAGATAGATGCGCGCCATGTCTCGATAGGCGTGATTCCACTCGGTTTCGCTGTAGATCGGTTGAAAGTCGCGCTTCGAGACGAAGAAGAGGTATTTGCCGTCGCCGCTGAACGTCGGATGCGTCGAGGCATACCAACCATCGGTAACGGAGTACGTCTTGTTCTGTTGTAACGAGTACAAATAGACGCGGTCCATCCCCTCCTTTTCCGTTTGCGAATAGGCAACCCAGCGGCTATCCGGCGACCATGCGGCATCGCGGATCTCCCAGACTTTCGCTCTCACGATGGGTTTGACCAACTTGCTCTCGACCTCGACGTATTGCACGCGCAGTTTCTTATCGGACCAGAGGATCTTCTTGCTATCGGGCGACCAGCGAATCTCGTACTTGTAGGTGTCGCCGCCCGTCGTCAATTGGCGGGGCTTGCTCCTACCGTCCGGCGCGACGACCCAGATTTCGTCTTCGCCACTGGCATCGGAGACGAACGCGATGAGTTTGCCATCGGGGGACCATTTCGCATTGCGTTCGTGAACTCCCGGCGTGTCGGTAAGATTGTGCGTTTGCCCGTCCTTGACCGGCACGGTAAACACGTCGCCGCGCGCGCCGAACAGAGCGCGCTTGCCGTCCGGCGATATTTCGTAATTGGTGACGTTCTTGCCGACGCCGATCAACTCGCCTCGCGCTGCCGCGCGGTCTTCGAGGATACGAATCGACACTTTCACGCATTTTTCGGTCGCAAGATCGAAGCGATAGATCCAGCCGCCGTACTCGAAGACGATGGCCTCGTCGCCGAGCGTGGGAAATTTGATGTCGTACTCGGTGAACTCGGTCAACTGCCGCGTCTTACGATCCTTCAAGTCGGTAACGAACAGATTCATCCTTCGGTTGGAATCGCGGTCGGAGAGATAGTAGATGCGGTCTCCGTGCCACATGGGCACGATGTCTTGCGCGGCATTTTCGGTGAGATTGACGGTCTTTTTCGTCGTAAAATCGTAAATCCATACGTCGTCGGCCATGCCGCCGCGATAGCGCTTCCAGGTGCGAAACTCGCGGAAGACGCGATTGTAGGCGAGCTTTTTATCGTCGGGAGAATACGAAGCAAAGCCACCGCGCGGCAGGGGCAGCGCTTCGGCCAAGCCTCCCTCGACCGGCACGGTATACAACTGGCCGAGGAAATCGTTGAACGAGTGCATGCGCGAACGGAACAGAATGCGTTTGCCGTCGTGCGTCCAGCCGAGGACGATGTTGTTCGGCCCCATGCGGTCGGAGACATCGTCGCGTCCGAGGGTGGCGGTGTAGGTGAGTCGGCGCGGCTCGCCGCCCTCGGCGGGAATGACGTATATCTCGGTGTTGCCGTCGTATTGACCTGTGAAGGCGATCGACTTGCCGTCCGGCGAGAAGTGCGGAAACATCTCGTAGCCGGGATGGGAGGTCAGCCGTCGCGCCACGCCGCCCTTGGCCGAGACGGTGTAAAGATCGCCGGCATAAGAAAAGACGATCCGCTGGCCGTGAATCGTCGGAAAGCGCAGCAGCCTGGCTTCTTCCTCGACGGCTCGCGCCGGCAAGCTGGCGAGCGAGACGAGGCAAATCGTGGATAACAATCCAAAACGCATGAAGATCTCCCGTGAGCAACTCTACGACCTTAAGAAAGTTAACGCATGTTTTACGACATCGTGGGCGGCGCGCGGTCGAGCCAAGCGCGCGACGTTGGCTTTCAGCTGCGCCAGCCGCGCTGCATCCTGCAATAGGTTATCGATCTTGTACGCCAGCGTGCCGAGATTGTTCGCCTTGATGGCCGCCCCATTCTCCAAAAGATAATCGCTATTGCGGCTTTCTTGACCGGGGATCGGATTGACGACGACCATAGCCGCTCCTCGCGCCAGAGTCTCCGAAGTCGTCAAACCGCCCGGCTTCGACACCACCACGTCCGCAGCCGCCATGTATTCGTCGATCTGGTCCGTGAAGCCAAGGAGCTTGACGCGATGGCGTGGCGGCACCTCGACGGCCTCCAGTTCTTTCCTCACCGCTTCGTTGCGCCCGGCAATCGCCACCAATTCGATGGCCTTCGTCACATCGAGTAGCGCGCGGTAGAGTTCGACGATGGGACCGACGCCGAATCCGCCAGAGAGTTGCAAGAAAATCGGTCGATCGCCTTTTAGCCCATGTCGCGCCAAGCATTCCGCACGATCTTTCGGCGCGGCGAAGACGGGATGAATTGGGATGCCGGTGACGGTCGTATGTTCGGCGGGAATGCCCCAATGTTGCAGATAGCGCGCTCCCTCTTCGGTTGCCGTGTAATAGTGGTCGCACGGTTGATTGACCCACAGACGATGCGTCTCGAAGTCGGTTGTCGCCGTCACTTGAGGCACGTCCAACTCTCCCTTGCGGCGCAGCGAAGCCACGATGGCTGCGGGCAGAAAGTGCGTGTTGACAATGAGGTCCGGCGGCTCGTCTTTCAACAGGCGGACGAATTTTCGCAGATTGAGCTTCTCGACGGTAAGACGCAAACGGTCGGTGCGATGCTTTCCGGATCGGCTGGGACGATCCATCCTATCGTAGAAATAGCCGAGAACGTGGGGGGCTTTGTTGACGAGATCGAGATACAGCTTGGCGTAGACGCGGCGAAAGGCGGCATTGGTCAGTTCCAAGACATCGATGTTTCGCACGGCGGCATCGGGAACCGCTTGGCGCAAGGCCAACTCGACGGCCTGAGCGGCGCGCAGATGCCCCGCCCCAACCGATGCGGAGAAGACGAGAATACGCTTCGTCATGTTGGGCCTGCCTCGAAGAACCGCAAGTGTCCGCGAATCCACTCGTTTAGTTTACGCCGGACAACGCGCGCGGACCACGGCACGAGCGTTGCAATAACCAACGATCCGAAAATCCCCTCTCCCTTGTACTCAGAGGGAGAGGGCAGCTGTGCCGACAACCTCTAACCCTCTGTTCTCTCCCGCTCGAACTTTTTTAATCAAAGTCTAATCATGTTTTAACGTGTTTATAGTAAAGATAGAGCGAGGATGCTCAGTACCGAGCGGCGAGAAGTCGAACGCCCTCTTTTATGGATAAGAGCACTAATGAAATCGGATAATCTCCGTTCTCTCAAGCGGCGACGACTCGGCTTTCGCATTCTCTTTTTTGCATTGAGCGTCGTGGCGATCGGGGTTCTCACGGCGGCGGGGATCGAATTCTGGGGGTCGAAGCCAACCTCTCCCGCTCCCGCGGCGTCTCGGCGTAGATCGTTCACTCGATTTGGGTTTGACGAAAGCGGTTATACGCTCGCCAATTCGATTGCGGCTCGAGTTCCTCACGACCCAACTTCTCTCGAAAGCATTCGCACCGCCTTCGAGCATCTCGGCCATCGCGGCATCGCTTCCCTTCGCCCTCAGAAAAAATCCATGGAACAACTCCTTCAGATCGCCGTGCTGCAAGGCTACGAGGGAGAGTTCGAGGAAGCGTGCCAAACCCTGGGCGAAGCGCGGGCGAGTTGCGAAAGCGATCCGGTTCGGTACGGCCGAGAGCTGCCCACGATTATCTTTCTTCAAGGAGTCATGGCGTTGCGCCGGGGGGAGGTGGAGAACTGCGTCGAATGCGCGTGTCAAGGAAGCTGTATCTTCCCCCTCCGACCGACCGCGTTCCACGGCGAGCGCGAGGGATCGAGTGAGGCCATCAAGTATTTCAGCGAGTATCTGGAACACCAGCCGAAGGACATGGGAGTACGCTGGCTCTTGAACGTGGCCTACATGACGCTGGGCCAATATCCAGAAGGCGTACCCGCCGCGTATCGCATCCCACTCGATCCGTTTCGTTCTGAGTTTGACATCGGACGATTCGTCGATCGAGCGCCGGCCCTCGGCCTCAATCGCTTGCATCGTGCCGGCGGAGCGATCATGGACGACTTCGACAACGATGGGCTGCTCGATCTCGTGGAAACGTCGATGGATCCCGCGGAGCCAATGGCGTTCTATCGCAATCGGGGCGACGGCACGTTCGAGAATCGGGCCAAGGAAGCCGGGCTGGAGTCGCAACTCGGCGGCTTGCAGTGCATGCAGACCGATTACAACAACGACGGCTGGCTGGATGTGTTCGTCTGTCGCGGAGCCTGGACGGCACCGCAGAGGCCGAGCCTCTTGCGAAACAACAAGGACGGCACGTTCACCGACGCGACGCGCGAGGCGGGGCTACTTCAGCCGATCGACTCGCAGGTTGCCGTCTGGGCCGATTACGACAACGACGGCTTTTTGGATCTTTTCCTCGGCGGCGAGACGGTACCCAGCCGGCTCTATCACAATAAGGGCGACGGAACCTTCGAAGAAGTGGCCGCGCGAGCGGGTGTCACCAACCCCGGCAACGGATGCAAGGGCGCGAACTGGGGCGATTTCGATGGCGACGGCTATCCCGATCTCTTCGTCTGCAAAAATAATGGGCCACCACACCTCTATCGCAACAACGGAGACGGAACATTCACCGACTATGCAATCCGTACCGGCATCACCGAACCTCGCTGTGGGTTTTCGTGCTGGTTTTGGGACTACGACAACGACGGCTGGCTCGACCTCTTTGCGACCAGTTTTGAGAGTCAGTTGAGTGAAATCATTAAAAATCAACTCGGAATGCCCCACGACGGCTTGACGTGCTATCTCTATCGCAACCGAGGCGGCAAGTCGTTCGTGGACGTAAGCAAGCAGGTCGGCTTGAATCTCGTCCTTGCGCCGATGGGGTCCAACTTCGCCGATTTCGATGGCGATGGCTTTCTCGATTTCTATCTGGGGACCGGCTCGCCGAACTATTCGATGCTCGTGCCCAATCGCATGTTCAAAAATGTCGAGGGCCGCCGATTCGCCGACATCACGGTCTCCAGCGGCACGGGCCATCTCCAGAAGGGACACGGCGTCGCCTGCGGCGACTGGGATCGCAACGGCAGCATCGATCTCTTCGTGCAGATGGGCGGAGCGGTTCCCGGCGATCGGTCGCGCAGTCTGTTCTTTCAAAACCCCTCCAAGGGGCATCGCTGGATCACCGTTCGTCTCGTCGGCAAGAAGAGCAATCGTCCGGCCATTGGAGCGCGGATCAAGGCAACTCTCCCCTCCGGACAAACGATCTATCGCCACGTCACCAGCGGCAGCAGCTTCGGAGCCAACCCGTTGCAACAGACCATCGGCTTAGGTTCGGCCAGCCGGATCTCCTCGTTGGAGATCTACTGGCCAACCACGAAAACAACGCAGATTTTCCACGATCTTGACGTGAATCAAGCCATCGAGATCGTGGAATTCGACGACTCCTACCGCAAGCTGAACTGGACTCCGATACTCGATTCCCCGCCCAACGCGGCGGTCGACGAATCGCCCCAGAGTTGACCGGGACATATTCAAGCCGAGCGATTCGCCTTGACGCTCGCCCAGAACACGGCTAAAAAACAACGGTTCCGTATTCCGTAACTGTATGAGACGACCTGTGGTCGAACGATCGCGGGTCTTTTTTATGTTCGCCGCTTCACCACGACGCGGCGTTGGTCGAACAAGGTGGAAAACAATGGCCTGCACTTGTGTCGTCGGCCTGCAATGGGGCGACGAGGCCAAGGGGAAAATCGTCGATCTGCTCACCGAGAGTCATGCGTTCGTCGTTCGCTACAACGGCGGGGCGAACGCGGGGCATACCGTGGTGAGCGGTTCGCAGACCTTCAAACTATCGTTGCTGCCCACCGGCGTACTTCGCCCCAATGTCCGCTCCGTCATCGGCAACGGCGTGGTCGTCTATCCGCCGCGCTTCTTGGAAGAAGTCTCGAACTTGCGGCAGGCCGGCGTGTCCGTCGGCGACAATCTCCTCGTCAGCGACCGGGCGCACGTTATTTTCCCCTATCACATGGAGGAAGAACGCCTCAACGAAGGGGGCGAGGGCAAGACTATCGGCACCACCGGACGCGGTATCGGCCCCTGCTATCAAGACAAAGCGGGGCGACACTTTGCCGTCCGCCTCGGCGAGATGTTGCATCCGCAGCACTTCCGCGAACGCCTTGGCCCCATTGTGGAGAGGAAAAATCGTCTTCTTCGCGCGCTCTCTCCCGAAGCGCGCGTTTTCGACGCCGATACGATTTGTGCCGATTATCTAGCGTGTATGGAGCAAATCCGCCCGCATGTGGCCGACACCTCGCGCCTGTTGCGAGAAGCGTCGGATGAGGGGCAGGGCATCCTCTTTGAAGCGGCCCAAGGCAGTCTGCTCGACGTGGATCACGGAACCTATCCCTACGTCACCAGTTCCAACAGCTCGACGGCGGGCGTCTGGAGCGGCACGGGCGTGCCGGCGCGAAAGATCGAACGGATTATCGGCGTCATCAAGGCGTACTCGACTCGCGTTGGTCGCGGCCCGTTTCCGACCGAGTTAAACGACGGTCCCGAAGGCATCGGCGAGCGCATTCGACGAACGGGGCGCGAGTATGGAACCGTGACGGGTCGGCCGCGCCGCTGCGGCTGGTTCGACGCCGTGGCCGCGCGCTACAGCGCTGCCCTCAACGACGCCGACGAACTTTCGGTCATGCTCCTCGACGTTCTCAGCGATCTGCCGGAGTTGCGCATCGCAGTCGCTTACGAACGAGACGGCCAACGGTTCGAACACTTTCCGACCGATGCGTCCGCTTTGGAGCAATGCCATCCGATCTACGAGACGCTGCCGGGTTGGAAGGGCGATATATCCACGGCGCGCCGTCTCGCCGATCTTCCCGCGGCGGCACGGCGTTACGTCGATCGCTTGGGCGAACTGTTGGGGTTGCCGGTTACGATTATCTCGGTAGGACCGGATCGCGCACAGACGATTTTTGCGAAATGACGTTGTTTAGCCGCGACGCGCAGCGGAGCGCGGGGTCAACGCGCTCCGCTGCGCGTCGCGGCTAAACGGAAATCCCTATCGGGGACGAAACGTGATTCCGATTCCCGTCGCCAACCTGCCCAGGCACATCGCCATCATCATGGATGGCAATGGTCGCTGGGCGCAGCAGCGCGGTTTGCCGCGCATCGAAGGGCACGCGCGCGGCGCGCACAGCGTTCGCGCCACGGTAGAAGAATGTTGTCGTCTGGGCATTGGCCAACTCACCCTCTATTGTCTCAGCAGCGAGAATTGGAAGCGACCGCAGACCGAACTCGATTTCTTGATGACACTGCTCGAACATTATCTCATCGAAGAGCGCCGCGAGATTCTCGATCAAAACATCCGCTTCACCACCATCGGCCGCCGAAGTGGGCTACCGGACGCCGTACTGCGACAGATCGACGAGAACATCCGCATCAGCCAGGACAATACCGGCATGTGTCTGTGTCTGGCGATCAATTACGGCGGACGCACCGAACTGATCGACGCCGTGCGCGACGTGGCGGCTCAGGTGCGCGATGGGAAACTCGATCTCGACGCCATCGACGAGGCCGTTATCGCGAATTCTCTGTATACCACCGGCATGCCCGATCCCGATCTTCTGGTCCGCACCGCGGGCGAGATGCGCGTCAGCAATTTCTTGTTGTGGCAGATCTCCTACGCCGAGCTTTGGGTGACGGAACGATGCTGGCCGGACTTCGATCGAGAGACATTGCATCAGGCGCTGCGCGACTACGCCGGACGCGAACGGCGCTTCGGCGGCATCCTCACCACGGACGACTAGCCGGAACCCTCCCATGCTGAAAACGCGGTTGTGGATGGGATCGCTCCTGATTCTCCTCGTGGTCGGCGTTCTGCGTTTCGATCCTCCCCCCTATTATCCCTGCCTTCTGCTGCTCGCCGTCCTTCTCGCCGTTCTCGGCAGTTTCGAGTTGCACCACCTGATCGGAGCGAGCCGAGGATTGCCGTGGTGGCGCTGTGCCGTTTCGGTGATGGCGATTGTATTGGCAAACTGGCCGGCGCGCGTGTGGCCGGACCTGCTTGGCGGCGATCCCTGGTATCTAATCCTTCTCGTCTTCGCCGTAGTGGTTCTCTTGGCGTTCCTCGTCGAAATGGCGACGTTTCGTCCTTCAGAAGAGCCCGGCGGCGCGGTGCTACGCCTCGCGCTGCTCGTGTGGATCACGGCGTATCTCGGACTGTTGCCCAGTTTCCTCGTGCAGTTACGTTGGCTCGACCGTGGAGCCTCGGCACTCGCTCTGGCTATTTTCATTCCGAAGTGCTGTGATATTGGAGCGTACTTCAGCGGTCGGTTGTTCGGCCGGCATCCGATGTCGCCGACCCTCAGCCCGAAAAAGACGTGGGAAGGGTTGGCCGGTGGACTGATCTTGTCAGCAGTGGCAGCGGTCGCTATTAACCGCCCGCTGTCGGTGACGCCCGGCGGCGCTTGGTCGGCGGCGACGTTTGGACTCGCGGTAGGCGGCATAGGCGCTTTGGGAGATTTGGCCGAGTCGCTGATTAAACGGGATTGCCACCGCAAGGATGCCTCCCAGGTCGTGCCTGGATTCGGAGGCATCCTCGACGTGATCGATTCCATCGTCTTTGCCGCGCCCGTGGCCTATTGCTTCCTTAAGTTCTGAGTTCTGAGTTCTGAGTTCTGAGTTCTGAGTGCTGAGTGCTGAGTGCGGAGTGCGGAGTGCGGATTGCTGAGTGCTGAGTGCTGAGTTCTGAGTTCTTATCCTCTGCTCAGCACTCAGAACTCAGCACTCAGCACTCCGCACTGGAAATAAAGATGAGTGAAGCAACCATCACCCTCGACAGCCGCGACGAAGCCGTGCTATTGTTCGGCAGCCGCGACCAATATCTGCGCGAAATCCGCGCGCACCTCGGCATGACGCAGCTCGTCGGTCGCGGCGATCAGGTTCTGCTCAAAGGCAGCGACGAACAATTGGCCCTGGCCACGCGCGTGTTCGAGCAGCTTCGGCAGATGTTGCGCCAGCAGGGGCAACTGTCCGCCGAGGATGTGCGAACCGTGTTGGAAGTCGTCACTCAAGGAGGCGAGCGCATCGGAGCGACGGCGGAAAAGGCCGGTGAAGTCGGCGGCCGCTACGTTCGCCCGCGCACCGACGGTCAGGCTCGCTACGTTCGGGCCATGCGCGATCACGATCTCACCATCTGCGTCGGCCCCGCCGGCACGGGCAAGACTTTTCTCGCCGTCGGCATGGCGGTCAGCATGTTGCGTCAGTCGGCGGTGAAGAAGATCGTTTTGGTGCGTCCGGCGGTCGAGGCCGGCGAACGCCTCGGCTTTTTGCCCGGCGACATTGCCGCCAAGGTCAATCCGTATCTGCGCCCGCTCTTCGACGCGCTCAACGACATGATGGAGCCGGAACAAGTCAAGCGCTACATGGAAAATGACATTATCGAGATCGTTCCACTCGCTTTTATGCGCGGCCGCACCCTCAATCAAGCGGTCATCATTCTCGACGAAGGACAAAATACGACCATCCCGCAAATGAAGATGTTCCTGACGCGCATGGGCGGGGGGTCGAAGATCATTGTCACCGGGGACGTTACTCAAGTAGACCTGCCCAAGCAGACGCGCAGCGGCTTGACCGACGCCGTTCACCGGCTGCGCGACTTGGAGCGGATTGCCGTGATTTACCTCGACGAACACGATATTGTGCGCAACCCATTAGTGCAGCAAATCCTGCGGGCCTACGAGGACGAACGGCCCCGCAAAAAGAAGGAGTGATATTGGCTCTCGGCCCTCGGCTCTCGGCTAAAATCGATAGCCGATAGCCGATAGCCGATAGCCGAATATATGTTTGTTCCCTTTAAGAAGCCTTCGCGATTGAGCCAATGGAATGGCCGACGGCGGTCATCGCGAAGCGACGATCCGGTGTTGCCGAATCTCTTTGGCCGGGGAATGCTCCTGCGCGTGGCCCTGGTCTTGACGACCGTTCTGGGCGCAACCTATCTGGCCCACGACTGGGGCGGCCTGATGTCCTATCGGGTCGGCGAGATCCGCCCCTACGATCTGCGGGCGCGGGTGTTCTTCACCGCCGAGGATGTCGAGGAAACGGCGCGGCAGCGCGACGAAGCAGTCAAACTGCTCTCCGTCGATGCGAAGATTCAGGCGCTGCCTTTGGAAAAACAGCGCGCGCTCTACGAAGATGCTCGTCGCAACGTCGCCCTGGTTCCCAAGACGTTTTGGCCCGGCCATTTGCTGGTCGAACGCAATTCGCCGATTACCGATAGTCAATATGAGCTTTTACAGATCGAATCGCGCGCCTTCTTGCAGAGCCAGAGCTGGGCCATGAAACTCAGCCGCACCATCGCCATCTTTCTCGTCTTCGCGCTGCTGTCGCTCTTGGTCGTACTCTACGTCATCCGCTTTCAACAGAGCCTCGCCGCCAGCCCGCAAAAGATAGCCGGCGTCTGTGTGGTCGTTCTGTTGACGTTGGGCGTCGGCTTGTTTCTTTGTCCGGTGTGTTGGCACGCCGTCCTGATCCCGCTCACGGTGACGGCCCTGATTCTGACGATTGCCTACAATCCCCAGTTCGCTCTCCTCATGTCGTTGAGCCTGACGTTCGCCACGATCGTCATGCTGGATGGCTCGCTCAACGATCTGTTGGTGGCCATGGGCGGACAAGCGACGGCGATTTTGACCCTGCGCAACATTCGCTCGCGCACGCGCCTGGTGAAAGTGGGCATCGTGGCCGGCATCGCGTATCTGGCCATGACCCTGGCCACGGAGCTTTATACCGGACAAACCTGGGAGTTGATCTTGAGCGATTCCGGTTGGGCATTGGTATGGGGCACGCTCGCCGGTTTCCTCGTCAGCGGGGGCTTGCCGCTCATCGAGCGCTGCTTCTCCATCGTCACCGACGTTAGCCTTTTGGAACTCGGCGACGGATCCCATCCGTTGATGCAAGAGTTGGTCCGCCGCGCTCCGGGCACTTACACGCACAGCATGACGGTGGCAACCTTGGCCGAGCCGTGCGCCGAAGCCATCGGAGCCAATCCGCTGCTCACGCGCGTCGGCAGCTACTTCCACGACATCGGCAAAATGCTCAAGCCGCATTACTTCATCGAAAACCAGTCCGGCGAGAATCGCCACGACGCGTTGGAACCGGCCCTTAGCACGCTCATCATCATCGGCCACGTCAAGGACGGCATCGCCCTCGCCGAGCAATATCGCTTGCCGCGCCCGCTCATCGACTTCATTCAACAGCACCACGGCACCACATTAGTGGAGTATTTCTATCGCGAAGCGTTGCGCATCCACGAAAGCCAGGGCAACGGCCCGGCGCGAACCGATGGGCAGCCGCATCCGCTCGAACCGACGTTCCGCTATCCCGGTCCCAAGCCGCAGACGCGCGAAAACGGCATTCTGATGCTCGCGGATGCCGTGGAAAGCTCTAGCCGCGCTCTGACCTCGCCCACGGCCGGCAGCCTGCGCAAGCTCGTTCACGATTTGTTGATGAAACGCTTGCTCGACGGCCAATTCGAGGAGAGCGGCCTGACGCTGACCGAATTGCACATCGTCGAGGAAACATTGTGCAAGGGGCTGACCGCCTTGTACCACACGCGCATCAAGTATCCCGACGCCGCGACGAACGATCGCAAGGCGTCGTAACGGTATAAGGGTGAGTACCAGCGAAGTAAGATAGATTCGATGGATAACACATTGAGGGTATTGACAGGTCACAATTCGGTGAATAGCATGGTCTCCACACGGAATCGGAGACATAAGTTTACGAATGCGGTGATCACTCCGGCATCTAAACGGAGGGTAACTTCATGGACGCGTCAATGCCTGAGAAGCGAGAGCGTGGTAGTCGCTTCCAAATCATCGCCAGCGCTCTGCTGATATTCGCTAGCGCTGGAGGAATTGCTGTCGGGCTGACTTTTCGGAAGCCTTTCGTGCCGCTTAAGGGGCTGGAGCCAGCCCCCGACCGTCTCGATTTCGGCGAGGTTTGGGAAGATCCGCAATTTCGTTGGGCGCTACCTATCACCAACCATTCCGCGCAAGATGTAGAAATCAAGGGATTCCTCGGCAATTGTACTTGTTCGCAGATCGAGCCAAAGACGCTGATCGTTCCCGCTGGCGAGACGCGCGAGGTTCAGCTTACAATTGACTTGTCGCCGAAAGAGCAAGGAGATAACGGTTCCCCCGTACATGATTTTGAGGTCAGTATTTCGCCCGAAGTGTCGGGAGTCACCTCACCCGTTTGGTGGCCAATTCGAGGCCGTGTCCGCTCCGCAGTCCAATGTGACCCTCCATTTGTGGATTTCGGTCGCATACCCGAATCGAGTCGGCTCGCATCGCAAAAGACGCGAATCACGGCGCTCGTACCGTTGGCAAAGCTGAGTGCGAACTCCGCTTCCCCAGCATTCGACGTCCACATACAACCCTCCACACCAGAGACAAAAGATTCTTTCGAGCTAGTCGTCACGCAGCGTTCAACGCTGCCGCGCGGAGAAATTCGTTGTCTTATCTCCGTCACTCCCGAATTGAGCAACGGCCGGTGCCTCGCAGCGAAAAAGGTTGAAGTTCGGGGGCACATCGTGTGCGACATAGAGCCTTCCCCCTCTACGCTCTTGTTCGGGGCGTGCGGACTGAACACGACCGCAACAGAGGCAATTACGCTACGTTCGTCTAGCGGACAGCCATTTACCGTCAAGGAGGTTCGGTGTGAAGGAGCTGGATTGAAGGCCGAACGGGTAGCCGATGCGGGAGGCTCTTCTGTCGCTTTCGAAGTCGAGCAAAGGATCGTCACACCGGGAGAGAAGAACGGCAAGTTGGTTTTTCGCGTCGCTCGGTCGGATAAGCGAGAGGACGAGGTTGTGGTTCGAGTGTCCTACTGCGGCGTCAAAAGCTCAACCGATTGAAGATTTTAGCGCCCGATTGAGGAGCAGGGTTATGGTTGGACCGTTTGAAGGACGGGGACAAAGAGCTTCGATATACGGCATTGCGATCCTGGTGGTTATCATTATCGCGTTTTCCGCCAGCTTCGGTGAAGCTCCGACTGTGCGTCTCGAAACAATTCAGCAGGTATGGCGCGCTCGCCAGGAGCAGGTTCATACCGCCCGCCTCTCGTGGAAAGAACAGATAACGCAGCCATGTGGTTCTATCTCCGCGCACATGCCGCGCATCGTGCGTCACCGATTGCAGCTTACTGGAAAAGAGATTATCCCTCCAGAAGATAAAACTCTTGATTTTTCTCTGACCCTTGAGCTGGATGACGGTAAGGCGCGCTTTTCTTATGAGGGAATGGAATGGGCGGGAGACAATGCGGACCACTACCGTTCCATCAAATATGCCAGCGTATTTGATGGGACGGAGTGTAAAGATCTGTACCCCGACGGACTAGGTAACGTCAGTCGGCCCCAAGGCGGCATCCGCGCCGAGACTCGATTCCGAGATGCCCAGCTTTATCGACTTCGACCTTTATTGCTTGCGTACCGATCCCTCGATCCTTCTTTACGACCATTCGACCTCCAGGGGTTCTCCGCTTGCGCGGAGAGGAAAAATATTGGAGGCCGTCTCTGCATTGAATTAGAAAAACGCGTTCCCCCTTTGGATGCGTTCTTGCGGCTCTGGGTTGATCCAGAGCGGGATTTTGTGGTCCTACGTCATACCATTGAGGAGAACGGCGAGGTTCGAGTGAAAATGGACATAGACTACCGGCAAGATGTGTCGGCAGGTTGGGTTCCGACCCATTGGGCGATCGTAAGTAATGGACCGGATGGACGTATTATCGATTCAACACGAGGCTCAATGATTACAACCGAGTTTAACGGGAAAACCGACGCCACTTTGTTCGCGTTGGTTTTTCCGACCGGAACGATGGTAGTCGATGAAAAGAATGGGGGAAGCACGATCTATATGTCGGCGGTTGGCAGGAAACCGCTTTGGAAATTCCTTCCTCTATTATTCGGTGCTTTTGCCCTTGCACTACTGATTTGGCGAAGATGGCCTCTCCTAAAGCGAGAGAAATAGTAGTAGTTTTGGGAGCGCTACTTGTCTGCCCACACACAGTGTATGTTATTTTCTTCCAAAGTTTGCCCAATTGTTTCAAGAGAGGAGATTACCGTGCGTTGGACCTTCGTTGACCGCGGTTTGTTCGCCTGTCTATTTGTTTGTGTTCTGCTCTTTATGGCACAGGAGGATGTATTTTGTGCTTGCGACGCCAAGTGTCGCATGATTCTGATCTATTATGAGGATTTGAATCCAGGAATAAACTGTTTCAATTGGCAGTCGAAAGATTGTCAGGTATGTAATACAGGACAACCAACTTGTCGCGACGTAAATGGTCCAGGAGCGGGGAAATGTACGTTCCAAGATGGGACCAAACAACAATTCTCTCCTGCTACGCTGTGTACACTGAAATGTAATTTACCCGTTGGTCTTTGGGCGGAAGCAATTGGCACAAGCGGCAACAACTGGCAAGCTGCTGGGCCGATCTTTACATGCAATGATTCTTGACGGTGGTTACTTGTATCTTTCTTCGTTCCAAATCGGAAAGCGCCCCTCTGCGCGGCACGAACGGCTGGCTCGGCCACGAACCACCGCTCAACCCGTTTTGGAAAAGAACATTCGAGGACTACCGTTAAAACTCTAACAGAAGGGGGAACGGCCAGCGTCGGCCGGTTACTTTCGAGCCATTACCGACCGGCCGACCTCGGTCGTTCGCCATCCCGATACAACCGCTTAGTGGCTGTTTGGGAAGATTTCCCGTAGAACAGCTGCATGAGCAAAATCTATCCGAGCGACTTGACAGATGAACAGTGGGCAATCCTGGAGCCGCAGGTTCCTCCGGTCAAGCATGGGGGAACGCGACGAACGGTCGACATCCGTCTCGTCGTTCACGCCATACTCTATCGCAACAAATCGGGATGCCAGTGGCGTATGCTCCCCAAAGATTATCCCGCTTGGCAAACCGTCTACTATTATTTTGCTCAGTGGCGCGATGATGGCGCTTGGCAACGCATGAACGATAATATTCGCGAATTGGTTCGCTTGCAGGCGGGGCGTGAAGCGACGCCGAGTGCCGGTAGCATCGACAGCCAAACGGTCAAGAGTACCGAGTTGGGCGGCGAGGTGGGTTTCGACAATGCTCGCAAGGTGACGGGCAACAGTCGAAAGCGTCATATCGCCGTGGATACGATGGGTTTGTTGTTGTTCGTGATGGTGACGAGCGGTGCCGTGGGCGACGCGGAGGCGGCCAAGAAAGTGTTGTCGCACTTGGACCGCACCAATTATCCTCGTTTGCGGAAGATATGGGCGGATAGTAAATATCACAATTATGAATTGTACGCGCACATAGAGAATCATATTGATGGATCGTGGGAATTAGAAGTTGTCAGTCGCCCTGGGAATCAGAAAGGTTGGGTGTTATTACCGCGTCGTTGGGTCGTGGAGCGGACCTTTGCGTGGTTGGGTCGTTATCGTGGTCACAGTAAAGATTACGAGCGTTTGCCGTCGTCGAGCGAAGGAATGATTTATATAAGTATGATAACAAAGATGGTAAAGCTACTTTGTCCATCTGAAGAGTGCGCTGAGTTCAAGTATCGACGAAAATCAGCGTAAAACTTTTGAAACAGCCACTTAGCAGTACAGCGCGGGTTGCTCGGAATCGCCGGGAAATCTGCGGGCCACCATTTTGGCAGCTCGCTCGAATTTGCCTAGAAAACCGAGCCTCCAGCTACATACCCGCGCTGTACTGTTAGACAAAACTGGGGCGCGTTGACTTTTCAAGTAAAATATTAACGCGACCTTGCCATCGCTGGAACTACCCTCTTCCCGCGATGCGCTTTGGACAAATGCTCGGAAAATTATAACCGGCGAAATTTATGAAACGGCTAATTGTAGCGTCCAAGAAATTAATTCTCGTCCAGCAACATGATATTCTAGTCGGCTTCACCGTATATTATGTCACCGGCGCGATCGTTTTCCTTGGAATGTTATTTGGAAATGATTTCGTTAAGCGTCCTCAAAACACTCCTCAAGCTCAGCATGGCACGATACTTGCATCGTTCTGTCACTACGATGCCCTACATTATGCATCCATTTGTGTTTCTGGATATACTTATAATCCCTCGCAAGGTTCCGAGGTCGCCTTCTTTCCAGCCTACCCGCTATTAGCTCGTGGAATCATGAAAGCCACGAATTGCAGGGTCGAGTGGGCGCTCTTAATTACTTCTCACCTGGCGCTTGTGGGATCGTTTATCAGTCTACACTCTTATACGCGCCGCCGGTTCCCGGAAGTATGCGATTCAACCCTCCCTTGGAACGTGTTACTCGCCTTTGGACTCGTGCCTACGACGTTCTTTTTTCGGATGGCTTACAGCGAATCCATATTTCTCTTTGCCAGCATCTGGACTTTGCTAGCCATGGAGAGTCGCAAGTCCATAATCTGGGTGGCTATTCTCTGCGGGTTGACTACCGCGACGCGACCCGTGGGCATTGCTTTTCTTCCGGCTTTCCTGTGGCATTGGTGGCAGCGGGCCGACAACCGTCGAGCCTTTTTCGCTCATGCCTTGTATTTAGTGCCATTGGCATGCTGGGGACTTCTCGCCTACATGACCTATCAATATCTGGCCTTTGGCGATCCGCTGGCATTTGCGAAAGTACAACAACACTGGCGCTCCCACGCGGATGCACCATTAGACGTGAAAGCCTGGTCTTTACTCATTCTGGAACCCTTATGGGCCATGTTCCTACCCTCCTCCGAGCGCTACTGGTCCTACCATGAAAGGCACTACGCGCCCTTCTTCAGCTTGGTTGTCGCCAACCCGATTTATTTCGCTCTAACCGCTTCACTCATCGTTGTAGGGGCCGTAAAACGCTGGCTTAACGGCTGCGAGATATTGCTTGCCACCGGTCTTATTTTTATTCCCTACATAACACGGGGCTACGATAACTCGATGCTCTCAACGGGGCGATTCGCTGCCGCCGTGTTGCCTGCCTATTTCGTCTTGGGACAATTACTTCACCGGGCACCAGCTGGAGCGGCGACTGTGTTCGCAGCCGTCGGAGGTTTTATGTTAGGATCTTATTCTGCCTTATTCGCCGCTGGTTACGCCTTGTTCTAACCTTCCGCGGAGAGCATGCTTGTTCACCTGACGTATCCGCGGAGGAGATCGTTCCAACGTTCAAGTTCCAGAAAGACGCCTACTGTTAGGCGTGCCGAGCCACCTCGATCGCACACCTGCTCGATGGAGTTAGTGCCTGGCTCTCTGGAAGGCGGCTCACCGCATTTGGATGCGGGTCTAAAGCCCAACCGGAGGGATGGTTTGAATCTGTAAACGCGAGATCGGCAACATCATGCTCACCGATACTGTAGGCACTTCCAATCTCGCTCTGACTTCGCCCACGGCCGGTAGCCTGCGCAAGTTCGTTCACGATTTGCTGATGAAGCACTTGCTCGACGGGCAATTCGAGGAGAGCGGCCTGACGCTGACCGAATTGCACATCGTCGAGGAAACATTGTGCAAGGGGCTGACCGCCTTGTACCACACGCGCATCAAGTATCCCGACGCCGCGACGAACGATTGCAAGGCGTCGTAACGAGATAGTCGGTTCCCCTTTCGGATCGCGGTAAACCATCGCGCGATCCGAAGGGGCGCGTGGCTCTCAAGGTGCGTAAGGTTCCAGCCGGGGACGAAGCCAGTCGATGATCCCTGGAAGAAAGCCCCGCGCCGTGGCTCGAGTGTGGTGGCCCTTGGGATCGTAGGCGACATCCACCTTCAAGTCGCGCCGACGGGCAACGTACAAGAAACTTTCTATCTGCGCGTCGATATTGAATTCGTCCTTGCCGCCGTAACAAACGTACATATCGAGCAAGCCCGGAGACACCTCGTACAGATCGAGCATCTCGGCGGGATTGTTGCGGATGATCGAAGGCAGCGTTTCGGGATTGCGACGCGTAAACAGTGGGTTGATGAGCGATCTCATGCGAATGGGAATGCCGTAGTAGCGAGCCAAGACCGTGCCGCGATGCGCGAAGTCGGTTCGCCAGCCCCAGCAGTCCGGGTCAAAATTGGCTCGATAGCGGCCGTGGCAGTCCTGCCAGCGCAAGTTCAACGCGGGAAAGATGCCGGCCACATGCCGTATCTTCTGCGAGTATTTGATGGCCTTGTTATAGGCCGCGCCGCCGCCGAGCGAGACGCCGACGATCGCATGAGCGTCGCGCTCCGAACGTATGGGAAATTTGGCCATTAAGAAATTCCAAACGTCCACCATCAAGTAGTCTTCGTATCGTCCCGCTTCGCTGTTGAGGAACGAACTGGTGGCGTTAAGGAGACAATCCCTGCCTTGAATGCTGCCGTCCGGCGCGGCGATAATGACGGGAGGCAGCTTGCCACAAGCGATGGCGCGATCCAAAGGCACGATGACATCGCGGAGGAAGATAAACTCGTCCTGAGCGTGGCCGTGTAGCCAGATCATCAACGGATACTGTTTGGACGGATCGAATCCCGGCGGGACATAGACGTACAGATCGCGCTTCTGACACAAAGCCGCCGACCAGATGCGATGGTCCGCCCCATGGTTGTGCGTGAAATCGAGTACGCGGCCAGCCAACTCCGCGTTGACTCGATCCAAGCCGAGGTAACGGCGCAGCGGATGGGCCGAGACGGGCGATTCCCCGACCAACCAAAGCAAAACCACGGCGTTCCAAACCCAGAGTCTCACGAGGATTTCTCCGGCGCGATTTGAGTAGACCTCTCTCTTTCGACCGGAATGGGCCTCGACAACGACAGATTGCGGCGGCAAATCGATGAAAAGCCATACGGAGACGGAGGGACGCAACGATTGTGACGCGAACTGTCGGCACGTTCAGCACTCGACGGGGTTGACAGTACAGGGGCGCTCCTTTCTCTCCGAGTACAGAGGAGAAGGGCTTCTCGGATCGCTTCTCAGTCACTCGTTTGCGAATGGCAGCGTGGTAGATATTACGGAACGCCATTTGCACACTATTTGGTATTGTTACTGGACGAAGTGGATCGTCCGAGGGAAGATGGAAATAACCGAGCCGCGCATTCGGGGGAAGGAGTTGCGCCGGGGTCGTGAGAACGGCTTTGCCCGTAAGTGGGCAATTGCCTTTCCCATTCGTGCCGATCGAGACAACCCGTCACGAGGGACGAGAGCATTATGACGAGCAATACGGAGAGCGCGCGAACGCCGCCGGCGCGCTTGGTCGAAATGGTTGTTCGCACGTTGCGCCACGAGGTAGGCGACTTGCTTCAATCGGTGTACTCGGCGGTGGCCATTCTTCAAGAAAGGCTCCCGCGCGGTCAAAATCTGGAGCGTACCATCCTCGGCGACCTGCGCGGCAGAGCCGAGGCGTGCAAAAACGAATTGGACGCAACGCACGATTTGCTCTGCCCGATGGCCCTGCAGGTGGGCTGGGTGGAACTGAGCGAATTGGCGGCGGGCCTGGTGGCATCGTTCGCGCTGCGTCCTTCGGGACTTCAGATTCGCTGCGACGCGCCCCGTCCGGTGAAAGTCTGGGGCGATGCGCAGAAACTAGGACAGATCGGCACGCTCTTGATGCTGGCTCTGTGTCAATCGGCGCGGAGCCAAATTTTAACCTGCGTGGCCTGCCGCGAACCGAAAGGCGAAGCGGTATGGAGCTTCAGCCACGATGGCCCAGACGCCGATCCCGAACAACTACGATGGTTGAACGAACCGTTCGGCACGACGCGAGAAGCGCGATTCGGTCTCGGTTTGGCTTTGGCTCGTCGCGTCGTCGAACTGCACGGCGGACGCATCGAAGTCGGCGCGTCCGACGACGGAGGCTTTCGGATCGCCTTGATTCTTCCGCTTGAGTCCGCGGAGGGAATCCGAAACGATTGAGAAGACTTCGCCCGATCCCAGCGATTTTTTGTCCGACGGGGCGGTTCGCTCGGCATTTCAACGAGCGTTTATGCTGCCGGGCGACATACGCTCTGTTATGCTAGATAAATGTTTCGGAGTGCGAAGTCGTAAAGGCATCTTCGCTACGACTCGCCGGGCCGTAAGGAAAGCAAAGCGGGATTTTTGGTTGAGGTAATGCCGCGCCAAAATGGCAACGATTCGCTCCCTCATCAATGCGGGAGATCGAACGGGCCAAACAGTGCGGCCAAACCCTTGGAGTGTGGAGGAGGTTGGGGTCATGGAACAAACGGCGTCCATGTTCGCACCCCTAAAAGTGGTGGTTGTCGAAGACGACGCCACGGTGCGCTTATTTTTGAAAGACAGCTTGGAGAGAAAGTTCGGCCATCAGGTGATCGGCGAGGCCGGCACGGGAACCGACATGGTTCGCTCCGTGCTGGAGCTGGAGCCAGACGTGGTGGTCTTCGACATTCACCTTCCGCGCTTGAACGGCTTGGACGCCTTGCGGCAGATCTATCAAGAGCGCGTCGTTGCGGCCGTGGCCATCACCGCCGACCGCGATCAAGAACTGGTCCGACGCGCGCTGGAAGAACACGTCTTGGCGTATCTCGTCAAGCCGGTCGAAGAGCATCAACTCGGTCCCGCTCTGATGATCGCCCGCGCTCAGTTTGCCGAACTGCGCGAATTGAGCAAGGAAAATGCTTCGTTGCGCCAAGCACTGCAAAATCGCAAGCTCATCGAACGGGCGAAGGGAGTGTTGATGAAACGCTTTCGCTGGACGGAGGCGGAGGCCTTTCGCCGTCTTCAGCGCGGTGCCATGAATCGCCGAACCACGATGGTGGAATTGGCGCAGAATGTCCTCAACGGCATCGAAATCAATTTGTAATTCCACCGGCCCGCGTCGCAAGCAAGGGAGATGAATACCTCTTGCTCGCGATGCGGGCTTGTAGCCTATTATCCAAACCACGCGCGCTTCATGGCACGCAGATACCAGCGCAGATAGTGCGGCAGCCATGCCCACAGACGAAAGCGCGATTGGCCTGCCGTGCGATCCCGCCACACGGTCGGCACTTCGGCCACGCGCCACCCGCGCCAGTGCGCCTTCAACGTCAACTCCAACGCAATCGCAAAACTCGCCTCGCCTTCAATGGGAATCTCTTCGATCGTTCGGCGACTGTAGGCGCGGAAGTTATTCGTGGCATCGAAAATCGGCAGGCCGGCGAGATAGTGCAACGACGCACCGGCCAAACGCGAGAGCGTCCGCTTCAGGAGAGGTCCGCCCTCTTGCCGTCCGCCACGAATGTAGCGCGAACCGGCGACGACATCCGCCCCCTCGCGAACGAGTTTGACCATCGGTTGGACCGAGTGTGGATCGTCGGAACGGTCGGCCATCATCACGACCATCACATCTCCCGTGCTGGCCCGAAATCCCGCCTTGATCGCGTTCAGCACCCCGCGTCCCAGAGTGTTGTGAATCAAACGCACCTGGGGACACGGCGGCGTCAAGGCGGCGAGTGCCGGCAAGGTATTGTCTTCGGGGAAATCGTAGACAATAAGCATCTCATAAGAATCATGCACGGCCGTTTCCACGTCGCGCACGAATCCTTGGATGTTGTCCGCTTCGTTGTAAACGGGAACGACGAGGGAAATCATACAGTTCGCGGCCGGTAAAACACTTTCGTTTCGCCGCGACCCGAAGGAGAGCGCGACGGCAATCGCCCGCGCTTCCGTTCGAGATGCGACGGAACGAAGAGAGTGAGGTCAGATATTGCCAAACTCGACCTGTTGTCGCACCCACGGGATGACATAGTCGAGTAACTCGCTCAGCGGTGTGGCGGCGCGAAAACCGAGAAGGCGTTCCGCCTTCTCGACGCTGGGAACGCGCTTCTGCACGTCGTAGGCATAAGGAGGATCGCTAATATAGCGAAAAGGGACACCGGGACGAATCTTGGTCCAAATCGCCTCGGCCAACTGGAGTACGGTCGTCGATTCGGCGGTACTCACGTTGAAATCCTCGTTCTTCGCTTCGGGCCGTTCGATGCACAAACGGATGCCGCGCGCCAGATCGGCACCATAGGTATAATGGCGCACTTGCCCGCCGTCGCCGAGAATGTGCAGCGGATCTTGGCCTTTCACTATTTTCTGAATGAGATCGGGAACGACGTGGCTCATGGCCAAGCGGACGTTGCCGCTCATCACCTCTTTTTCGCACAGCGCTCGCCGCTCGCCGATGCCGACGCAATTGAAAGGGCGCACGATGGTATAAGGCAATTGATACTGTTCCCAAGCGCCTTGGGCATAGTATTCGGTCGCCAACTTTTGAAAGCCATAGGTCGAAGCCGGCGGCGGACAACGGCGTTGCTCTCCCTCCGGCGTCGGCCAAACCGTCGCGTTCTCGTATACCATCGACGAGCTAATGACGGTGATTTTTTTCAACGTGCCGCCCTGAAAAGCTCGAACGGCGGCATCGAAAACGGCGGCGGTAAGGCGTTCGTTCTCGGCCAACAAATCGTAGGCGAACGCATGAAAATAACTGATGCCGCCGATGAGCGCGGCACCGGCGACGATATGATCCACTTCGGTGGCCAAGGATGTCAACAATTCGACATCCTTGGCATCGCCCTCAACGAAACGATAGCCGGCGTGTTCGAGCGATTTTTGTTTCAGGGGGCCATATTTGGAGAAATTGTCCAGTCCGATCACGCGATGACCGGCTTGCAACAGTTCTTCCACGAGATAGCCGCCGATAAAGCCAGCGGAGCCAGTGACCAAAATTCTCATGCAAGCTCCGCGGGTTGATTGACGGCCGTGGGAGTCGCGCCGACCGATTTCTTAATCGTATTGGTGATGTCCACGATCGGTTGGCGACATTTCAGATCGTGGTAGCAAGCGTGCGGCGTGCCGACGAGAAGCAAATCGGCTTGGTCCAACACCTCGGCCAACGGCGTTAAGCCGGTATCGGGAACGTAGGGATCGGTACACAGCACGCGCTTGCACTCCAACAACAACACCTTGCGCAGTTTGTACGACAAAGAAGATCGCGGATCGTCGCTCTCCGGCTTGAACGCCATGCCGAGGATGCCGACCGTCATATCCGCCAAGGGATACGCGCGCTTCAGATCTTGCACGACGAGGTACGGCAACCCCTCGTTGACCATCATGGCCGCTTGGCCGAGTACGAACGAACCGTGGTTGAACGCGCCGAGTTGCATCGTGTCTTTGAGCAAACAGGGACCGGCAGCGAAGCCGGGACGCGAGAGAGATTGCATGCGCGGATAATCTTCCCGCAACGCCTGATAGATTTTATGAAAGTCGGCCTCGAAGTGTTGGGCCATGACGTAGAACTGATTGGCAATGGCAAAATTGATATAGCGATAGGCATTGCAAAACAGTTTAGCCAATTCCGCTTCGATGGGGCGCAAATACAAAATCTTGGGACAGATGAGACGGAACAGTGCCGCCGCTCGCTTCGCCGCGCTGGGGGTCGCGCCGGCAACAAGTTGCGGTAACTGTTTCAATTCGACGAGCGATTTCCCCTGCACAATGCGTTCCGGACAATACGCCAAATCCACATCGCCGCGCCCGCGCTCTTCGAGCTGTCGCGCCAGACGATCGGTCATGCCGGGAAAGACAGTGCTGCGCAAAATGAGCAGCTGGCCGGGGCGGACTCGTTCGAGCAACCACGTCAACGAACGGTCAAATTCGCCCACGGACGGATCGAGATATTCATCGACCGGCGTGCCGATGGTGACGATGACGGCGGAGGCGTCTTCGAGAACGGAGGCATCGGTGGTGGCTTTGAGGCGACCGTTCTGGATCGACTCGGCCAAGAGGGGTTCGGCATCGTCTTCGTGAAACGGCATCCGGCCCGCGTTCACCAGGGCAACGCGCTCGGCGGAGGTGTCGAGCAGATCGACCGACCGGCCTCGCGCGGCGAAGGCCAAGGCCAGAGGCAAACCGACATGTCCGCACCCGCCGACGATGGCTAACGGGCCGGCTTCCCACTCGTTTTCGTCCGGCGGATCGAGTGCGAAGGGTTGATTTTGACTGTGTGAATTGAGATGAGGCGGATTGAGCGGAGAGTGCATTGCAAGGTCTCGCCACGGTGAAGCGCTTTCTTTGAATGTCTATGCCTTTACCGTTTGTAGCAGACGATCTCCCACTCGGCAATGGAAGGATGGGCTCCATCTTCGCTCGCGGCGAAGAAGTTTCAGAGAACGGGGCGGGTAGCGCCGGCGGGGGAGTTTGGCGAGATAGGGCAAGCTAAACCGAGCGAAGCCGTGCCGAAGTTGTGCAGACAAAACGCGGCGGATAAGCGACAATGCGCGACGTGTCCGTGGAGATGCGGACGACGATCGCCCCCGGTTTGCCGAAGGGCGGAAGGAAGCGGGAGACAGATGCCATGAAGGGCTGGTTGCGATTTGCCTGGACAACGCGATGGCTGACGGCGGCAGTCCTACTCGCCTCGTTGGTTACGCTATTCAATCGCGGTCTCGCACTGCCGCAAGAGTTTCCGGAATGTGGGCTACAACCTCCGGGACAACTCCTTTCTCCTTCATCGACCGAGCCGCCGATGGTGGACGCGCCCAAACAACCCTCCTTTCCCATGCCGTCGCAGCGTGAGCGGGATGGTTCGACCTTCGTGCCGGTTATGCCTCATACTCCTTCGGAAGCGCTCGATCCGCTGGAGCCGGTGGTTCGCTTGCACGTTCGCGCTCCGGCGAGTGTCGAGCCGGATAAGGAGATCGAATATCGAATCACGGTCGAGAATGTTTCGCGCGCCGACGCCCATCACGTTTTGGTGCGCGACCGCTTACCGCGAGGGGTCGAGGAGCAGTTGCGCGCCGAACCCAAACCGAGCGACCGAACGAAAGCCAAGGACGGCTCAACCGATCTCCTATGGGACTTGGATACGCTCAAGGCTGGCGAACAGAAGGAAATCGTGCTGGCCATCAAGCCCAAGGGAGGCGACGACGTGGTCGACCGCGCCTACGTCCAATACGAACACGGCCAAAATGTGACGACGAAAATCGCCAAGCCAGGTTTGCAGGTCAAGACGACCGTTCCCGCGCAAGCCGTCCTCTATCAACCGATCTCGTTCGTCATCGAAGTCGCCAATACCGGAAGCGCCGCCGTGCGAGATGTGGTGCTGACCGACGAGGTGCCCGACGGTCTGGAATTCGTCTCGAGCAAGCCGTCGCACAACGGCGAGAAGCCGTTTTCCTGGAAGATCGGCGATATTCCACCGCGCGAGACGCGACGCATCGAATATCAAGCGATCTCTAAAAGGACTGGGAAATTTACCAACAAAGCGAAAGTCACGGCTGCGGGTGGACTCAGCGCGGCCGACAGCGCCGCCGTCGCGGTCGGTGAAGCGAAGTTGAAACTCAGCATGAGCGGTCCCAAACGCCGAGCGGTTCGTCGTCCCATTCCCTATCACATTACCGTTCGCAATCTCGGCACGGTTCCGCTGACAAACGTACTGGTCTCCGACGAACTTCCACGTTCGCCGCGCGGTCCAGGCTTCGATCTCCTCCATGCCAATCCCCTGGCGCGGGTCGAACGCGGCATCGTGCGTTGGCCGATAGGCGCGCTGGCACCGGGAGAACGCCGTTCGCTCCTGATGGTTTTGCGCGCTCCTTCGCCGGGCTGGTGCTGGAACGCGGTTGCGGCGCGCGCCGATCCAGATCTTTCGGACAAGGCGGCCCCCGGTTGGACGCACATCGACCCCGCCGATACGCCCATCCTCGAAATCGACAAATCGATGGGCACCCTCTCCGTGGGAGATAAAGCTAGTTACACCATCCGTTTTATCAATCTAGGGAAATCCAACCTCGTCAACGCGCATCTGACGGTGACGGTTCCGGAACAGTTGAGCGTTTTCGGCGTTCGCGGGGCGACCACCGGCCAGCGCGACGGGCAAACGATCCGCTTCGCTCCGCTACAGCTCCTTCAAAAGGGCGAAGAGAAGGATTTCGTCGTCGAGGTGGAAGCGAAGAAAGCCGGTACAGCGACTTTGACGGCGAGTTGGGTGGAAGGGCTAGAGGCTCCCAGCCCCCTGAAAACCTACGAGGACGCCACGCTTGTCCTCAATGCCTCCGGCACACCGCCGCCCCCTCTCGCCGAGAAGCCGACT
>JAJXWW010000215.1 GCA_021781415.1 Planctomycetota bacterium | reverse complement strand
GATCGGCGAACCGACAGCGTAAGCTGCCGGGTGGCAAACGCTCCACCCGCCAGCTTACGCTGCCGGTTCGCCAATGATATGAAGGAGTCCTCCACCGATGTCTCCAGCTTGTTGCAAATCCTCCACGTTCGTCTGGTTCGTGGGAGGGATTCTTACTTTGGGCGGCGCGGTCTGGCTTGCCTACCACTATTGGCCCAAGGCGGAGCAATCTTCGACGCGGACGGTCGATCCCGGCACGGCCCGGCGACGCGAGGATACGCCCGTTCCCTCCGTGCGCTTCACCGACATCACCCAAGACGCGGGCATCACATTCGTCCATACCAATGGTCTGACCGAAAAGAAACTACTGCCCGAAACCATGTGCGGCGGCGTCGCCGTCATCGACTTCGATAACGACGACAAACCCGATCTTTTATTTACCAACGCCTGCCCCTGGCCCGGTGAGGCAAACCGGCAGCGTAAGCTGCCGGATGCGAGTCTCCCGACCTTGGTACTCTATCGCAACTTGGGCAACAATAAGTTCCAAGATGTGACGAAAGAGGCGGGACTCGCCACGACGATGTTCGGAATGGGCGCAACGGTGGGAGACTACGACAACGACGGTTTCCCGGATCTGTTTATCACCGGCGTCGGCGGCAATCGTCTTTTCCACAACAGCGCCGATACCGGCGGCTCGAACGGTCGTCGTTTTATGGAGGTGACGAAGGCGGCGGGCGTCGGCGGTCCCGGCGGCTGGCCGGAGGGCAGTGCGGGCGATTTCTTCCGTTGGGACAAGCCAATCTGTTTCTCGACTTCGGCATCGTTTCTCGATTACGATGGCGACGGCAAGCTCGATTTGTTCGTGTGCAACTATGTCCGCTGGTCGCCCGCCTACGATCTGAGCATCGGCTCCAAAAGCGATGGCAAAGAGCGCATGTTCGGGCAACCCAAGCAATTCGAGGGCGCGCTCTGCTTGCTCTATCGCAATGAGGGCGACGGCAAGTTTACCGATGTCTCCGAAGTATCCGGCGTTCAAGTGTTCGAGAGACTCGGCACCGACGACAATGCGCCGATGCGCGCCGTGGGCAAATCGCTCGGCGTCATCGTTTGCGATGCCGACGAGGACGGCTGGCCGGACATCTTTGTCGCCAACGATTCGGTGCGCAATTTCCTCTTTCACAATCGACCGGGTAAGGATGGTCGGCGCGTATTTCAGGAGAAGGGGATCTATGCCGGCGTGGCCTACGCTCAGGGTGAAACGCGCGGTGCCATGGGCATCGACTGGGCACCGTTCTATCGCAAAGGATGCAACGCCCTCCTCATCACCAATTTCTCGAACGAACCGGATACTTTTTTGTGCCAAGATCAGACGAAGAGCTTGGAGTTCAAGGAAGAGTCCAAGCCAGAGGGCATCGCTGGACCAAGTCGCGTCCCCCTGAAATTCGGCGCGTTCTTCTTCGACTACGATCTCGACGGACGTCTCGATTTCCTGACGTGCAACGGCCACCTCGATCCGAGCATCAAAAAACTGCAACCGGCTCAAAGTTACAAGCAGTCGGCGCAACTGTTCTGGAGCAAGAATACCGAAGGCTTTGAACCCGTGACGGAACAAGCCGCCGGTCCCGAACTGTTTCAACCGCTCGTCGGGCGCGGCTGCGCCTACGCCGATCTGGACGGCGACGGCGATCTCGATGTCGTCCTCGTCGGCAACGGCGGTCCCCCGCTGGTATTGCGCAACGACAACAATCTCGGCCACCGCTGGATTCGCTTCAAACTCAAGGGGGACGGCGTGCGTTCCAATCGCAGCGCCATCGGCGCTCGGATCGTTCTCGAAACCAAGGACGGCGAGCAGCGGCGCGAAATCGCCGCGGCCCGCGGCTATCTGAGCCAAAGCGAACTGGTGGCCACGTTCGGCCTGGGCAAGACGGAGGAGATTCAACGTCTCACGATTCACTGGCCGGGTAAGGAGGGGGGTACGACGGTAATCGAGAAATCGGAGATCGCTAAACTCGCTCTCAATAAGCAACATACGATCGAGCAGGGCGGGAAGTAAGCGGCGATTCCCAAAGCCCCTCGCCCCTGTACTCAGGGGCGAGGGGGGCTTTGCGAAAGTTACTCAATCTTACTTCAAGGGCGAGTAATCGGTGGGGTTCATGTACACCGATTCCGGCGGCTTGGCTAACAGGCGGCCGTTCTTCTCCGTCTCGGCGACGACTTTCTTCCATTCCGGATCGTCGCGAAATGCCTTCCAGCTTTTCGCCGCCGCTTCTTTGTTCGGATAGGCGAGAATGTAGATCAGCTTATCCTCGTCCTCTTTCTGCGCGGCCGGCATCCAGAAGCCCACGATGGTCATGCCGTGCTTCTCGAACAGTTTGTTCGTGTGATTGCGAAACCGTGCGTTGAGGGCGTCGATCTTGCCGGGCGCGGCGGTGTAAGTGCGCAACTCGAAGATTCGATGATCCACTTTCTTCCCCTCCTCCGCTCGCATCGACCGAACCGTTGCTGCCATCAGGCTCAGTCCCACAATTAAAGCGCCAAACAGATACTTCATGTTCGTCTCTCCCTTATGGATGGTGTCCTAAGAATTAAACCGCGCGCTGTCCCGCGCGCTCGAACCATTGCCGAATCGACAGCGTGAAGCCCGGCAACACCGGATCGCCGGTGAGCGTATCGTCTTCCGTCAACGTGACAAACGCATCGACGGCGGTATACACGCGCACGACGCGCTCGGATGGATACACTTGCCAGACCAAGATTGTACCTGCACCGAAGTATTCACTCCTTTTGCGATCCATCTCCTTCTCGGTGTTCGACGGACTGAGAATCTCGACGGCCAGATCCGGCGCTCGTTCCAAGAACGCTCCCGCAGGCAGAAGGCGATTGGGAAAATGCTCCCAAGCGTGGAAAGATACATCCGGCATCCGCACCAACCCTGGCTCGATGCGAGTCAGACCGTCCGGTGCCAACACAATGCCAAGAGGATTGGCTTCCTGATACTTGTGGAGAAAGTAGATTAGAACACCCGCTAACATGGATTCGTAATAACCCATCGCTTTCTCCACGAGAACGCCATCCACCAATTCATAGTGACGCCCCCTCGGTAGCCCGACGACATCCTCTTCGGTCGCCGTACCCGGAGAGGGGCGAAAGCGGATGCGTTCCAGGGGAACATCGCCCAAGCGGTGGAGAAGCTCGGCCAAGGTTTCGATCTCCGGCGGCGCGAGCGTGTCGGTGGACATGGGCTTCCTCCTTATTTGACGGCGGGTTGGCCGAAGCAGAACAGATGTTTCTCGCCGCGAACGAACGATCGCCTCGCTGACATCGGGATCGCGCCAAAGCCTTAGCGGCCTCCTAAGTCCCTCTCCTCGGAGTACAGGAGAACGGGAAAACTCAAGAGACAGACTCTAAACCGCGCGCTGCCCCGCGCGTTCGAACCATTGCTTTATCGACAGTGCGAAGCCCGGCAACACCGGATCGCCGGTGAGCGTATCGTCTTCCGTCAACGCGACAAACGCATCGACGGCGGTATACACGCGCACGACGCGCTCGGATGGATACACTTGCCAGACCAAGATTGTACCTGCACCGAAGTATTCACTCCTTTTGCGATCCATCTCCTTCTCGGTGTTCGAC
>JAJXWW010000009.1 GCA_021781415.1 Planctomycetota bacterium | reverse complement strand
AAGCTATCGATGTAGCCGCCGCCGGTCCACTGCGGCCCGGCCAGCGCATACGGCATCCCCTTGGGACGCACCCATCGAGCCAGTCGCGACAGCGTTTTGGCGAGGAAAGAGCGCATTAGAAAAACCTCGTCCACAAGTGTTCGTTGTCGATCGCATCGGAGCCGGAAGCGTAAGCGACGGGGGAAGCGCCGTCGCTTACGCTTCCGGCTCCGAAAGGTTGGGGTTTTCGCAGCCGTGCGACGAAGTGCGCATCCAGGCGCGATATAAGATAACGCAGAGCCGCCAAGGCGTGATTGTGGTCGTCCACCGGATTTTCGCCGCATACGGCGCGCTCGGCGGCGCTGGGATAGCGATAGAGCCTCGATTCGGTCAACAATTCCGGGCAGGCGGCGCGGCTCACTTTCAGCCGTCCGGTGCGCAGGCGGGCGGTGACGGCGGCGATACCGGCGCGGATGTCGTTGTCGCCGCGCCGCACCACCAGATTGCTCGCCCGCAATTCTTCGATCTCGGTGCGTCCGGCGGGGTCGGCGTACCAGGTGACATCGCCGAGCTTCTTCAGCGCGGCGGCATGTTCGTGCAACGGTGTCTCGCGGAGATAGCGCTCGCCGACGATCCACAGCACGTCATCGCGGTCGAGGACGCCCCACAGCGCCGCGAACGGATTGCGCCAGCCGAAGTCGATCCCGCCGACGCGCCGCCCGCTCATATCCAGCCCATTCTCCACCAGCGCCAGCTCAAAATCGGGATAAACCAGACCCTCTAATGCCGTAAACAGACACTCGTATTCTTGCTGTACCCACGACAAGCCCATCGCCCGGGTCTCCTCGGCGATGAAGCGCGGCTCGATGCGCGGACATTCGCGCCAGGGGATGCGGATTTTCCGCCACGGTCCCTCGCTCTCCCACTCGTGCCAGAACCAGCCGCGTTGGCCGAACGGCGTACTCAAGGCGATCAGCCGTCCTTGCGACACCGCCAACATAGGCCGGACGCTGCGATACAAGTCGTCGGGAATCCGCGCCGCCTCGTCGAGAACCAGCAGATTGACGCCGCCGAACGAGCGGATCGTCTCTTCGCGTCCCGGCAGACAGAGGACGCGCGAACCGTTGGCCAATTCCAAGCGCAACTGCGTTTGCTGCCGTGCCGCCAGCGGCTTGCCCAGCGCCTTGTAGGCGTCGATCACTTTGCGAAATATCTCCATGCTCTGCCGCTGCGACGGCGACAGCAACAGGGTCAACGATCCCGAAGCGAACAGGGCCGTGTGCAACGCCAGAGCGCTGACGACGGTGCTTTTGCCACTTTGGCGAGAGCAATTGAGCAATATCTGTCGGTCGATGGACAGCAGCAATTCGCGCTGCCACGCATCGGCGGGCAGCCCGCGCGCTTCGAGAATGCGCGCCGGATCGAGCGCCAGGGCGAGTAGCTTTTGCGGATTCACAATTTCGATACTACCCTGACGAGGGGCATCGTTAAGAGAGCAGTTTTTGGGAATTTTCTTAGAATCATCATCTGAGCGGGGGGCGTCAGCCCCCTATTTTCTGCGGACAAAATTAGGGGACTGACGCCCACAGCTCGCCGGATTCTTTGTTATCTCGGCGTTTTTCCTTGTCGGGATCGAGGCGGATTGCGGAGGAGGAATCGACTATGTTCACGCAGTTCATCGTGAAGAATTTCCGCTGCTTCAGCGGCCTGCACCTTAAAGATCTGAGCCGCGTCAACCTCATCGCCGGCAAGAACAACAGCGGCAAGACGGCGCTCTTGGAGGCGATTCATTTGCACAGCTATCCGAGAGATTGCAGTTTGCCGTTCAAGATCAATGTTTCGCGCGGCATCAATGAGGAAAAGAAATTCGATAGCGATTCTTGTCTCTGGCTCTTTCACGATAAGGACGGTGAATCCGAAATCGAGTTCCGAGGTCAGTTGCAATCCACGGAGGAGCGCCTCTTGCAAATGTGGTTTATGGACAGCGTCGCCCTTGAGGAAAGATTCCCGGAATTATCGTCAAAGATTCGGCAAGTACCTCGGTCTCCCTTTGGCGGCGGTGATGGATTGCTAATGCTCCACGCTCAAGCGAAAGAGTGGGATACCTATACCATCGCCGATCCGCACTCCACGGGACTCGGCTCAATCGGCAGCAGCATTCTACCGTGGGATGGACCGAGTCTCTTCCTCCCTTCCAGCGGGCGTTCGCCGGAGGAGGATACTACCGCTTTCAGTGACTTGGAACAGTCGAATCGGCAAGATGAGATTCTTCCTTCTTTGCGAATTCTTGAACCGCGTTTGCAGCGTTTAGCCATCTTGCTCCTTGCTGAACGACCTGTCATTCACGGCCACATTGGACTTAGTAGTCAGGTGCCGGTGCAATTCATGGGCGAGGGCATCCGCCGTTTGCTGTCGATCCTGCTGGCGATCCACCAAGCCAAAGGCGGCAATGTCCTCATTGATGAAATCGAGAACGGCTTGCACCATTCGGTCATGGTCCAAGTGTGGCAAGCCATTGCCGACGCGGCGCGGCGGGCCGACGCGCAGGTGTTCGCCACCACGCACAGTTACGAATGTATCCAAGCTGCAAACCAAGCCTTTGCCGCGAGTCAACCTTACGATCTCGGCTTGTTCCGGTTGGATCGGATGGACGGGGATATCCGCGTCGTCGCCTATAACCGGAACACCTTAAATACATCCATCGACATGAGCCTGGAGGTTCGCTGATGCCCCTCACTATTACGGAAAAGAAATTGCTTCTGGGCGAAGGCAAGGATGAAGTACGGTTCTTCAACGCTCTGCTCGCGCATCTGGGTATCTCCGACATCCAAGTTACCGATTATGGTGGCAAGACAAGGCTGAAAGATTATCTGGAGGCACTGGCGCAAACGCCTGGGTTTGGCGGCCTCGCCTCGTTGGCGATTACTCGAGACAGCGATACGGATGCGGCGGCGACATTCGCCAGCGTACGCGACGCGCTGGCGAATGTCGCACTGCCGGTGCCTAGTTCGCATGGACAACTCGCAGGAACGAATCCGAAAGTCGGCGTGTGGATACTCCCCGACGGTAACTCGCCGGGAATGCTCGAAGATCTGTGCATGGCTTCCGTGCAGACCGATCTGGCCGTGTCGTGTGTCGATGAGTATTTCCAATGCGTTCAGAATCGCGCCGCTCGACAGCCCAACCATGCCGCCAAGGCCAAGGCACGCTTGCACGTCTGGTTGGCCTCGCAGATCGAACCGGATAAACGCCTGGGCGAAGCCGCCGAGAAAGGCTATTGGCCGTGGAACGCCACAGTGTTTCAGCCGCTCATCCAATTCTTGCAAGCCTTGTAGAGGCTCTCCATCCGATCGAATAGACCGCCAACGGACATTTCTATTGCGTCCCGACACTGTGAAAAAAACCCTGACGATACGACTGGCAGCGTGATACAATGGAGGATGAAGATCCCGCCGGCCGCCTACCCGCCTGAGTTACCTCCTTCAGGAATCGCAACGGATATGAAAAACATCCTCACACACACAATCGGATCGATCGCTTTCTTCGTTCTTGTCGGCACGGGGTGGGCCGCTCCTCCGGTGAATCCGCAAGGTGTCGAATTCTTCGAGAAGAACGTGCGACCGCTGCTGGCGGCCAAGTGTCAATCGTGCCACGGAGCGAAGAAACAACAGGGCGGCTTGCGTCTCGATTCGCGGGCCGCACTGCTCAAGGGCAGCGACAACGGTTCCGTCGTCGCCGCCGGTGATGCCGCGAAGAGTCTGCTCATCAAGGCCATTCGCTACGACGGCGACGTGCAGATGCCGCCCAAAGGCAAACTGCCCGACGAGGCCATCGCCCAGCTGACCGAGTGGGTTAAGATGGGCGCGCCGTGGCCGGAGGAAGCCGTCGTCCAAGGCGGCGGCGCGCACTCGGTGGCCGAGGTGAGGCGGACGCACTGGGCATTTCAGCCGGTGAAGAAGCCGACTCTACCGGCGGTGAAGAACCCGGCTTGGGTGAAGACGCCGCTCGATGCGTTCGTGTTGGCCGGGCTGGAGGCGAAGGGGCTGAAGCCGTCGCCGAGCGCGGATCGACGGACGTTGATTCGCCGAGTGTATTTCGATTTGCACGGGCTGCCGCCGACGCCGCGAGAGGTGGCCGACTTTGAGAACGACCGTTCGCCGGATGCCTATCCGCGCCTGATCGAACGGCTGCTGTCGTCGCCGCGCTACGGCGAGCGCTGGGGCCGGCATTGGCTCGACGTGGCTCGCTATGCGGACTCCAAGGGGTACGTCTTCACCGAGGAACGCCGCTATCCGTTCGCTTATACTTACCGCGATTACGTCGTCCGCGCCTTCAACGAGGATCTGCCCTACGACCGCTTCGTGGTGCAACAGTTGGCGGCGGATCGGTTGCCACTCGGCGACGACAAGCGACCGCTGGCGGCATTGGGTTATCTGACCTTGGGCCGACGATTCCTCAATAACATTTCGGACATCATCGACGATCGCATTGACGTTACCATGCGCGGGCTTCAAGGGATGACGGTCGGCTGCGCCCGCTGCCACGATCACAAGTTCGATCCCATCCCCCAAGGCGATTATTATTCGCTGTACGGCGTGTTCGGCAGTTCCGAGGAACCGAAGGATTTGCCGCTCATCGGCCAACCCGAACAGACGGCGGAGCTGGCCGCGTTCGAGAACGAGTTGGCCAAACTCAAGGCGGCGGTTGAGAAATACCGCACGGCCAACAAGGACGAATTGGCCAAGGGCAACCGCAAGTTCCGCGACGGATTGAAGGAGCTTCAAAAGAAAGTCGATCGCTGGCAGGCGACCGCCCCCTCCGCTCCGCCGCGCGCCATGGTCTTGGTCGATAAGCCAACGCCGGAGACGCCGCACATTTTCCTGCGCGGCAATCCCAACAATCGCGGTCCCGCCGTGCCGCGCCAGTATCTCCAAGTCGTGGCCGGCGACAACCGGAAACCGTTCGTGAAAGGCAGCGGCCGCCTCGAATTGGCCGAGGCTATCGCGGATCGCAATAATCCCCTAACGGCGCGCGTGCTGGTCAATCGCGTTTGGCTGCATCACTTCGGCGCGGGTTTGGTGCGCACGCCGAGCGATTTCGGCCTGCGCGGCGATCCGCCCACGCATCCCCAACTGCTCGATTGGCTGGCCGCTACTTTCGTGGACGACGGTTGGTCGATCAAAAAGCTGCACCGACTGATCTTGCTGTCCAATACCTATCGACAAGCCAACAACGACGACCCGCGCCTGTTGCAGATGGACCCGGACAATCGCCTGTTGGCCCGCGCGAATCGGCAACGACTCGATTTCGAAGCCATGCGCGATTCGCTGCTGTTCGTCGCCGGTCGGCTCGATCTCAAGATGGGCGGCCGCGCCGTCGAGTTGACCGCGGCTCCGTTCACCGCGCGCCGCACAATCTACGGCTTCATCGACCGGCAGAACCTACCTGGCCTCTTCCGCACCTTCGATTTCGCCAGCCCCGACACCAGCACGCCGCAGCGCTTCGCCACCACCGTGCCGCAGCAAGCGCTGTTTCTGATGAACGGCCCCTTCGTCATCGAGCAGGCCCGGCATTTCGTGCAGCGTCCCGAAGTGGCGGCTCAGACGAAAGACGAAGAAAAGATAAAGACGATGTACAAACTAGCTTATGGCCGTCCCGCCGACGCCGACGAGATCGCCCTGGGGCTGCGGTATCTCGCTGACGGGCGACAGGACGAGAAGGAGAAGAAGGCCGGACTTCATCAATCGGCATGGGAGCGGTATGCTCAAGTATTGCTGCTGTCGAACGAATTCGCGTTTGTGGATTGATTGTCGTCGATTTGGAGGATTGCCCCATGAGTGAAGTCACGAACGGCAGAGCGAAACCGGATCGGTGGCGTTACGTCGAGAATCGAGCGAAATTTCTTCCAGAAGATTTGCTGCCTTATGCCGATCAGTGGGTAGCGTGGAGCGTGGACGGTTCCAAAATCGTGGCGCATCACGAAGATTTGGTTGAGGTAGCTCGGACGGTTGAGACGCTCGGGCTGACGCGCGAAGAAGTTATTTTCGATTTCATTGCACTGGAAGGCGAGGTCACGACGCAGTTATGACTCTTCGCTTTCCCTATCTTCGCGAGGCCAAGAAACAACCGATTGTCTCTTTAGGCGGGCGGTTCTACCGGCCACGACCCGTTATCGGCGTCACGCTAATCGGTTCCAAGGGGATGGCTTCGCAGGACGGTTTACTCGATTCCGGCGCGGACGACACGTTGTTTTCTGAATCCGTTGCCGCCCTGATCGGCATCGATTTAACTCACGCTCCCCAAGGAACTGCGAGAGCGTTTGATTCAAAACCGATTACCGTCCGATATGCGGAAGTGATCCTCCGCATTGCGGATAATCGCGAGCAACGGCAATGGCGTGCCTGGGTGAGCTTCGCCGCAGTCAAACGCCGTTACGCACTTTTGGGCTATGCGGGCTTTCTGCAATACTTCACGGCCGCCTTCCACGGCGACCGTGAAGAGGTTGAATTAACGGTAAACGGCCGGTATCCGGGAACGTAAAGCGCGTTTGCAAGGGTTGACGATGTTCGATGAAGAGAGGTGATCGCATGACGACGACGGCCATTCAGACCATCACTGCCGCCGAATTTGCCCGTATGCCGGACCCGGCGGACGGTTCCAAGGAAGAATTGGTCCGAGGAGCGATTATTACGATGCCCGCACCAGGATTCCGACACGGCGAGGTGCAACTCGCCGTTGGCTCATTGCTGCGTCAATACTCGCGTTCCACTCGCAGCGGCCGGGTCACTGTCGAGAGTGGTCTGCAAACGGAGTTCGATCCCGACACGGTTCGCGGCCCCGATGTGGCGTTCTGGAGTGCCGAACGGCTACCCTTGGATCGCACCCCGGAACTGTATCCCGATGTGGCCGCCGATCTCGTCGTGGAAATCCAATCGCCCAGTAACACCAGGCGAACGACGCAGAGTAAGATCCGCGAATATCTGAATCGCGGCGTCCGCACGGTTTGGATCGTCGATCCGGAAGCACGCACGGTGACGGTGTATCGACAACCGGGAGAGGGCCGTCTGCTCTGGCACGATGCCACGCTGACCGGCGAGGAGGTGCTGCCCGGTTTCCAGTGCCGCGTCGCCGAATTTTTCGAGTAAACGATGAGGAACGCTTCGATGGGCCGTGTGGATTATATCGAAAGGAGAGTCGGCCATGAACGAGAAACTGCTCTTGGATCACGATGTTTATAGAACGAATCGTGCCAAGTATTATCCAGACGATCTGCTTTCCTACGAAAATGAATGGGTGGCGTGGAATCTGGATGCTTCGCGTATGGTCGCACATCACCGCGATGCACTCGAATTGTGGCGGATTTTAGACGAGGCCGGCATCGATTCGGAAAGCGTCAACCTGGAATGGATCCCACCGGGCGGCGAGGTCGATTGCCAACTATGACCCTGCGCTTTCCCTACCAGAATTATCGACCCGCGCATCCAATTGCACCGCTGGCGGGACGGATGTTTCGTCCGCGGCCAGTATTCAGTGTCACTTTGATTGGGTCGCTGGGTTCGACCGCCCAAGATGCGTTGCTCGATACGGGAGCCGATGACACCGTGTTCCCAGAATGGGTCGCTCAAAGAATTGGCCTCGATCTGACTCATTCTCCCGTGAGCTTCGCCAGTGGATTGCCACAAGGTTCCGTGCCGGTTCGTTACGCGCGCGTCACCTTGCGCATCGCAGATATGAACGAACGCCGCGAATGGAAAGCGTGGGTCGGCTTCACTCCCGCCCCGATTCGCTTTCCCGTTCTCGGATTTACCGGCTTTCTGGAATACTTCACGGCCATCTTCCACGGCAAACGCGAAGAGGTAGAATTGACGGTAAACGGCCGGTATCCGGGAACGTAACGCATTCGCCGCCGAGGAGGATAACAAATGTCCGCTAAGTCGCCAGTTGTCGTGGCTACTTTTTGCACCGTGTTGCTCTGGGTTCCACCCGTGGTTCTACTGTCCGGGGATCGACCGCTGCCAATCATGATCCTGTTCACCATGCTCGCCGTGCCGGTTTGGATAGCTGTGTTTTTCGGCAGCCTGACGGTGCGCGATACAATCCGCCAGCGCGGAATGTTTGGCGTCAATAAAGGGCCGGTTGTCTGCCCCCAGTGCGGCACGCTTTCGCGGCGCGGGATGATGTTTCCCGATTGGAAGGAAATCTGCTATGGTGGTTGGACGTGTCACGAATGTGGCATTGAATTGAGTCAATACGGTAGACCTTGGAAGCAGCAAAATACCCTGGCCAAATGGGCCGTCCTCCAAGCCGCCGAAGAGGGCGAGGAAAATCGACATCGATCCGAATCGGCGGACGAACGAATCCGCGAAGCGAACGACCAAACACAACGAGGAGATGTATCGTGATAAACTCGCTTTCTCAACCTCTGACGCGCCGCGAGTTGCTCTGTCGCTCCGGCATGGGGTTCGCCTCGCTCGGTTTGGCCGAGTTGATGTCGGCACAAGGACTGTTGGCCGCGCCCGACGCCGGACGCTCCGTCTCGCCGCTCGCCCCCAAGGGACCGCACTTCGCGCCCAAGGCCAAGCGCGTGATTCACCTGTTTATGAACGGCGGACCCTCGCACGTCGATTCGTTCGATCCCAAGCCGTCGCTGCAAAAGTACGCCGGTAAGCTGCTGCCGCGCACCAATCTCCGCACCGAACGCAAAACCGGCGCGGCCTTTCCCTCACCCTTCAAGTTTCAGAGATACGGAAAGTCCGGTATCGAGGTGAGCGATCTATTCGCCCACACGGCGCGGAGCATCGACGATATTTGCGTCGTGCGCTCGATGCACGCCGACGTGCCCAATCACGAGCCGTCGCTGTTGTTGATGAATTGCGGCGAGGCCCGGCAGATTCGACCGAGCATGGGATCGTGGCTGACCTACGGTCTGGGCAGCGAAAACCAGAATCTGCCCGGATTCATCGCCATGTGTCCGGGAGGCTATCCCATTCAGGAGACGCAGAATTGGCAATCCGCCTTTCTGCCCGGTGCCTATCAGGGAACCTATATCGACACGCGCCATACCGAGGTGGACAAGCTGATCGAACACATTCGCAACACCTCGCTGTCGCTCTCGGAGCAGCGCCGCCAACTCGATCTCCTGCGCCAGCTCAACGAACGCCATCAGCAGCGCCGCCAGAACGACGCCCAACTGGAAGCGCGCATTCAGTCGTTCGAGTTGGCGTATCGCATGCAGATGGATGCCACGGACGCCTTCGATGTCAACCGCGAGCCGAAATACATCCGCGAGATGTACGGCTCCGGCACGCAGGCCCGGCAAATCCTGATCGCTCGGCGTCTGTTGGAAAAGGGCGTGCGGTTCGTGCAAGTGTGGCACGGCCAGGGTCAGCCGTGGGATAGTCACGATGATATTGAGGTGAACCATCGCCGATTGGCCAAAGAGTGCGACCAAGCCATCGGCGCGCTGTTGGTCGATCTGAAACAGCGCGGCATGTTGGACGATACGCTGGTGATCTGGGGCGGCGAGTTTGGCCGCACGCCGACGGTCGAATTGCCGACGCCGGGGGCCAACGCGGGCAAGATCAATGGCCGCGATCACAACCATTGGGGCTTTACGATGTGGCTGGCCGGCGGCGGCGTTAAGGGCGGCTACGTCCACGGCGCGACCGACGAGTTCGGCTTCCAGGCCGTCGAGAACAAGGTCCACGTCCACGACTTGCACGCCACCCTCTTGCACCTCCTCGGCTTCGACCACGAACGCCTCACCTACCGCTACGCCGGCCGCGACTTCCGCCTCACCGACGTGCATGGCAACCTGGTCAAGGAGTTGATTGCGTAGGGGCCTTCAAGGCTTTAGGGAGTCTGTCAAGGCTTCGCTGCGCGGGCATCCAGTACGAGTACCCAGTCCGCAGTCAAATCGCGCGGGGGTGAGACGGTCCAGACGCCGTGGGCATCTGGGCGAGCCGGTTCGATCTCCGTGGTTCGGCCCGTTATCGGGTCGAAGATGCGGACGATATAGTGCTTGTCCGATTCTAGCCCGGATAGCGCGACCGGAAGCGCTCGGGGCAAGTAGACGATGCGGATCGCGCCGGGGATGCCCGACGCATAGGGAACCAAGAAATCGTCTCGAAGTTCAACGGCGCGGCCCCAAGGCCCTTCGCCGAAGCGGGCGACGACGCGGGCTTGCACCCAGTCTCGGTCCTCGAACTCCCGTTCTTGCCAGCCCTTCACACCCTTGGCGGCGCAACGCCAGGTTGCGTCCGAATGGACGACGATCTTCTTCCCTTCCGCTGGCGCGATCTCCAGGTTGCAACTGAGTCCCGCTGGATTCTGGCCCTTGGGTGCCGGCAGGTTTTCTCCATGCACTGCGAGGACGTTCCGTCCAGGTCGAAGGAACTTGGCAATGTCGGTGAACTCTCGACCCGTCATCCAGTTGGCATGGGAGCCGAGTAGATGGCCGTTGAGGTAGACCGTGAAGCGATCGTCGACCGTCAGGCGCAGCACCGCCCAAGAGATCGCTTGCTTATCGGGCAATTCAAAGGCTTTTCGGAAGAATCGCGCTTCGGCGGGGGCATCCTTCGCGGGATTGCCTTCGGGGAACCAGATCCATTCGCCCCAGCTGAACGCACGACTTCCGCCTTCCGCCCAGGCCGCCCATTCGGGGTGCGGCGTGAAGCGATGCCAGGGATAGCGTTCGAGCAAACGCTTCGCCAGCCCCGTTTGCCCCGAGCCGGGCAATTTCATCGCCTCGTCCCAAGGGATCGTGCCATAGTTGCCCCCGTGGGGAGACTTGCCGTAGGGTTGACCCCGGCGGTTCAGCTGCCAGATGCCGTTCGCGCCGTAGGTATGTCCCGCCGCGCCGGACAACAAGCTCGTCCACACCATCCGCCGCGGGATGTGCGCGGGAATGCGGTCGAGCAACGCCTCATAGGACACCTCGGCGTTGAGCACCGGCATCGCGGGCTTGGCCTGGTACGATGCCGCCAGTGCGCGAAGAGAGGGAGCCAACACCTCGCGGCCTCCGTGTCCGGTTTGGAGCATGTCGAAATCGAAAAGGCTCTGATCTTTGTACAGCAGTCTAGCGCTGAGCGGTGGAATGCCGGTCGGATGCGCGGTGACGAGCCTGCCGAAGCCGTTCACCTTGCGGACGTAGCGGATCACCTCTTCCCACGACGCCGTTTGTTTTTCGCCGCCCTTGGGGAACCCCTTATCGAGGTAATAGGGCAAATTGATCTCCCCCGCCACGCACCAAACGACGGGCAATGCTCCGTAGCGGCCGATCAGATAGCGCCAGTGTTTCTTCATCCGCTCGACGCCCATCCAAGGCAAATGGTAGCCCCAGGCACCAACGAGGCAGGGCGTGATGCCTTGATCGACGAGATACAACAGGCGTTCGTCTGCCCGGTCGAAGTATTCGGGCCGAATACGCTGGTACTCGCGTTCCCAGGGGAAACCGGCCTCATTGCGGCCGCGCGGATCGAAGGCGGGCATGTCGGGATACAGGCCGGCCACGATCTGGATGACGTTGAAACCTTTTTCGCGCCGATCGGCGGCGAGCGTCTTGAACTCGTCCGGCCACTTCAACCGTTCGCACAGCCCCATCCACCAGGTATCCGCCAACCACAGGAAAGGCGTTCCGTCGCGGTGTTCAAAGTGTCGATGATCCGAGGCGACGCGGAGAGGGCCGTGGCGATAGAGCGGGTTGTCCCCCTTATAAGCAACGACTTCCACTTCTCCCGCAATGCCGTGCAATCCCTTGTCGGCCGAGTCGGAGCATTCGCTGCGAAAGCGATGGACGCCGGCCTGCGATGAGGCATAGCGGACGCGCCACGTTTTATCGCCCGCCCAAAAAGCCGGCACGCGCACCTTGGCCCCGTCCGGAGTCGTGAAAACAACGTCCATCTCCAGGTCATTAAAGGGGTCGGCATGGGGACTCCGAGCGGTAAAACTCAACTGCACCATGCGATTGGTTTGGGTCCGCTCGGCACTCCAAGCCGTGGGCATCTCCATGCCCCAGGCGATCGCGGCGACCGGCGCGACAACACGAACGAAAGATTGCCGACGCATACTCATCCCCTCGGTTGGCCCTTGGTTTTCACGACGGGTGGGGGGCTAATCGGTTGGCCCCTTGGTTTTCACGACGGGTGGGGGGCGCGACGCCTCCTCTCGCCGTTACGCGCCGTGATAGTCGATGTCTTTCACATCCAGCGCGTATTTCTGGATGAAATCGCGGCGGGGTTCGACTTTTTCGCCCATCAGCACGCGGAACATTTCGTCGGCCTTGAGTGCGTCGTCGAGTTGCACTTTCATCAATATGCGCTTGGCCGGATCGAGCGTCGTCTCCCACAATTCCTCGGCGTCCATTTCGCCCAGACCTTTGAAGCGCGTGATCGACAGCCCGCGTTCGCCGATGCGGCGCACTTCGACGATCAGTTCGCGGAGTGTGACGAGCAATCGACGTTGCTCGCCGCTTTCCAGAATCAAGCGCGGCGGCGGTTCGCGACCGGCAATGCGCGGGGCGGGCGTTAGATCGCTGGCTTTCAGACCGAATCGCTCCAATTCGCGCACGCCGCGATTGACTTCGCGCACCTCGTGCAATTCCTGAACGTAGAGAACCTCGCCGTGGCCGTTGGTTTGGCCGTTGCCCTGCGCCGGCGTTTCGTCGCCCACCACCAACTCGCGGCCCAGCTGCCGTCCCTTCTCCTCGCGGAACGCATCGACATCTTCTTGACGGTGGAACCAATGAATGTGATTGCCCAACAACACGCGATAGGTCGGCAAGCCGCGCTCGTCGTTCAAGGCCAGGAATTCGCGCAGATTCAAGCCGCGCCGCTCCAAGGTTTGCAGCGCCCCTTCCAAGCGCGCGAGTGCCTGCAACAGCGCCGCCAATTCGTCGCCTTGCAACACGTGGGCGGCCCCGCCTTCGGGGGGCAACACATTGAGGCGCGTGTCCTTCAACCCGCGCTCCATCAATTCGCGCTCCATTTCAAGCGCCGTCTGCACGAAGCGCACCTGCTTTTTTTGCGTCACCTTATATAAGGGAGGCCGAGCGACATAAATGTGTCCGTCGGCCACCAAACGAGGCATCTGGCGATAGAAAAAGGTTAAGAGCAGTGTACGGATGTGCTGTCCATCCACGTCCGCGTCCGTATTGTGCGCCGCAAGCCCTCCGACCCCACACACGAAATTCTCATCGTCCCGAACGGAGAAATCGTAGACGTATTCGCCAATCGGTTCGATTTCCTCGGCACCGAGTACCTCCAATCCCATCAAATCGTCGCTAATCGGAGTATAATCCTGTCGCTTGAAGAAGCCGTTGGAAAAATACTCGTCTACCTTGGGCGCGTTGGAATGCCGTTGCCAAATACGGCGACATCGCTCCATCTGCTCCTTGCCGCAAATCGAGAGCGAATAATAGGGATGTCGCGTTTGGATCGGCGCATCGGCTGGAACCGGCGACGGTTCGTGGCGTGAGGTACTGACGAGCAAGCCCAATTGACCGAATAGATAGAAGAGACCGTCTTTCAAGTCTACGGAATTGGTCGTAAACGATATATTTTGACCGGCCGTCGTTCCGTCGCCGAGAAAGTATCCTTCAAGGAATGCCCATTGCAATTCCTCGCTCACATTAAAGACTATATCGGGCAATCGTTTCCTATGAGCGCGTTCGGCCACTCCCCAGGCGCGCAGCAGACGAGCTGCGGCGACACTGTGGAAGTAAAATTTGATGCCGTCGCTGTCGGGATCGTAATACAATCGCGGCGATTCTCCGAAGACGACCGCGACTGCGGCACTCAACTCCGGCACGAACCGTTCGTCCTTCTTTCCCAGATTCAAACTCACTTGATGCGCGCTCAACGTCCCTTCCGCGACGTACCATCCCAAGAACCACATCAGTTCGCGGGTGATGGGTAGATAGCGATCGAACGCCCGTTGACCGTGAGCGCGAGGAACTAAGCGCACCTCCGGGCCGAGTTGTGCCAATTCTTCGGCGGTGAAATCTTTGAACGGCTTGTAATTACTTACCTTGCGCCAGCGGGCATTTCGACTCGCATCGCTCTGAGTCAAGCGTTCGTCGATTCGAGACGGCACCAGCGTACAACTCATTCCTCCTTCCCAACCAATAACGTGCAAATAACCCTCGAAATGCGATTGGATCGGTCGATTTACGCCGCGTTCCCAATGGCTAACGGTGATGGGTTGTTTGACGCCGACTGCCTCCGCGACTTGCTGCTGGGTCAAGCCGCTGCGCTGCCGCTGCGCCGTCAATTGTTGCCAATCTTCCACGGACAATTCGACGCGCGGCTCATTCCACAACTCCGGTCGAGCGATTTTGCCCACTACGCGCCGACCGGAGATCTTGCGAACGTCCTCGCCTTGCAAATACAAAGCTTTTGTCGCGCCCGCTCGATGGAAGGTCTCCAGCAAATCAATTCTCGTTAGCGGTTCCTTCGGTCTGGGCAAACGGCGGCTGGCGACGAGAATATCGCCGAGACGAACTTCGTTGCCTTTTTTCAAGCGAACTTGTCCCTCTTCCAATACGAATACACTATGAGACGACGTGACTTTAATCGAACGATTGTAGCGCGTCGTCAGCCGATACATCGGCTCGTGATGCGGGTGGCGTATAACCGCCTTGAGCGGTCGAAACCGAACTTCCTTCGTGGTCGGATCGAAGCTGACCACCCGATAGCGTCCGGCATCGCGCCGGCCCTCCATGCAGTCGTCGACGAACTCACCGACGCGCACGAAAGCCGCTTCGCCATCGTCTCGACAAACCAAAGTTGGCTCGTCGCCGGCCACGCTCATAATAATAACCTTATCGTATCGCAAATTCTTGATATTTTCGTCTTCGCTGTTGGCGATGTCGATGCCGATGGCGGAGATGAGGCTGCAAATCTCGGTGTTGTTGAGGAGGTTTTCGAGCCGGGCTTTCTCGACGTTGAGCGG
>JAJXWW010000164.1 GCA_021781415.1 Planctomycetota bacterium | reverse complement strand
ACGCGCAGAGGAGCGCGAAGTCCGCGCTCCGCTGCGCGTCGCGGCTAACCGAGGGACAGTTCCAACGTCACGCGCACTACCCGGTCGTCGACCGTTTCCGGCGGCGAGAAACCCAGCGATTGCATCAGGGCCAACATCGGTGCGTTCTCGGTGAGAACCTGGCCGACGAGACGGCGGACGCCGCGTTCGCGGGCGATGTCGAGGAGACGCTGCATCAAATGGCGTCCCAGACCCTGGCGATGGTAGGCATCGCTGACCACCAAGGCGAACTCGGCGGCTCCCGTTTCCGGAGTTAGATAATAGCGCGACACACCGAGGAGGCGCGGTTCGCCTCCTTCTTGCATCACCGCCGTTAACGCCATCTCGCGGTCGTAATCGAGATGACACAAGCGGATGAGACTCTCGCGCGAGAGGCTTTTCACCATGCTGAAGAAGCGCATGCGGATGGTGTGTTCGGAATGAGCCGCATGGAGAGCGATAATGAGCGGTTCATCTTCGGGGCGGATCGGTCGGACGGTTGCCTCACGGCCATCGCGCAATCGGAACTTGCCGACGTACTGATTCGGATAGGGCGGAATGGCCAGCCTGGGACATTGCTCCGCCGGGCGCGAGGCGGGACACAGCAGGATGCGCGCGTCCAAGGCGACGACGCACTCCGGCGCTGCCAGTACCGGGTTGAGATCGACTTCTTGAATCTCCGGGAAATCGACGAGAAGTTGACTGAAACGCGCCAGCAGCGTCTCCAGCGCTTCGAGATCGACGGCTTTCTGACCGCGCACGCCGCGGAGCGCTTCGTAGATCTTGGTGCGTTCCATCAGCCGCCGAGCCAACATGCGATTGAGGGGCGGTAGACCGAGAGCGCGATCCTTGAAAACCTCGACGAGAACGCCGCCGCAGCCGAAGAGGATCACAGGCCCGAATTGACGATCGAGCGAGCTGCCGACGATCAGTTCGTAACCGCGCTCGCGGATCATCGGCTGGACCGAAACGCCCTCGAAAGCCTCCGCCTTTTGGAGGCGCTTGAGATGATTCTCGATGGTATCGTAGGCGGTGCGCACGGCCCGCTCGTCGCCGAGATTGAGTTGAACTCCGCCGACATCGCTCTTGTGCGTGATGGTCGTGGACAGCAACTTCAGTACGACGGGATAGCCGACTTTCTCGGCGGCGGACACGGCCTCTTCGACGCCGCGACAGGCGATGGTCGGAACAACGGGTAAGCCGTAGTCCGCCAACACCTCCTTGGCTTCCACCTCGGTTAGCAACGTCCTTTCGGCGGCGCGAACCTTGGCAAATATCTGCCGCACGCGCGACGCATCCACCGCGCTCTTCTCCGGCAGAGCAGGAGGCGTTTCGTAGAGCAAGTCCTGATTGCGGCGATATTGGACCATGTGCAAGAAAGCGCGGATGGCCGACTCCGGCGCGTCGAACGTGGGAATACCGGCTTTGTTCAGCAATTCGATGCCTTCGCGGACGGCGACGCCTCCCATCCAGCAAGCCAAAATCGGCTTGCTCGGTCGATGGGCGAACGAGAGAATTTGGCGCGCCGTTTCGGTCGGGTCGCTCATGGCTTGCGGCGTCAACAACACAAGAATGCCCTGCACGTTGGCATCCTTGGCACAGACTTCGACGGCGAGGCGGTAGCGTTCCGGCGTGGCATCGCCGAGGATGTCGATGGGATTGGCATGGCTCCAAAACGGCGGCAGGGCGGCGTTGAGATCGGCCAGTGTTTCGGGAGAGAGCGGCGCAAGTTGTCCGCCGTCGATCATCAGGGCGTCGGCGGACATGACGCCGGGACCGCCCGCATTGGTGACGATGGCCAAATTGGGTCCGCTCGGCGGCGGCTGCATCGCCAAGATCTCGGACATGGCGAACAGATCGGGAATGGTCGTCACGCGCAAAACGCCGGCGCGGCGGAAAGCGGCTTCAAATACGGCGTCGGCTCCCGCCAAGGCTCCCGTATGCGAGGCTGCGGCGCGCGCGCCGGCTTCGTGCCGACCCGATTTGACGACGATGATCGGCTTGGTTCGGCTGACGCTGCGGGAGGCGCTGAGAAACTTGCGCACGTCGCCGATCGACTCCATGTACAAGACGATGCTCTTCGTCGCCGGATCGTCGCCGAAATAGTCGATCAGGTCGGCGAAATCGACATCGAGCATGGAGCCGACGCTGACAAAACTGCTGAAACCGACGTGGGCCTGCCGCGCCCAATCGAGAATGGCGGTGCAAATGGCTCCGCTTTGACTGAGCAGCGCGACGTTGCCCGGGGCGGCCATCGAAGCGGCAAAGCTGGCGTTGAGATTGCTGGGGGGATGGATGATACCCAGACAATTCGGACCCACAATGCGTATTTTGCCGCGCGCCACGGAGCGAATCTCGGCTTCGAGCTTGCGTCCCTCCGTCCCCAGCTCGGCGAAACCGGCCGAGATGATAATGGCATTGGAGACGCCGCGTTCGACGCAGTCGCCGACCAATTTGGGAACGCTCGCCGCCGGCGTGGCGATCACGGCCAATTCGACCTTTTCCGGCACGGCGGCGAGATTGGGATAGCAAAAGACGCCCTGAACCGAACGCCGCTTGGGATTGATGGGATAGACAACGCCGCCGAAGGGATTCTCCAGCAGGTTGCGCATCAGAATGTTTCCGACGCTGCCCGGCGAGGCGCTGGCTCCGAAGACGGCGACCGATTGAGGGCGAAAGAACGGTTCGAGAGAAGAACGCGATACAGACATATTCATTCCTTGAACGAGCATCCCACAATAAGTCCGGTGAGTCGAGCCAGACCCGACGCTGGTTCTCGACCCATATCGGCCTCATTTTTTCACTCCAAATGATACTTTTCGATCAACCGATAGAGCGAACGACGGCTAATGCCAAGCGCGCGCGCGGCCTGGACCTTGTTGCCTTTCTCCGCTTGTAAGACGGAGAGTACATGCCGCCGCTCGACTTCGCTGAGGTGGCGCGGATCGCCGGACGACTCGGGCGCGTCGGACGAAGCGGAGGCAATCGATTCCGGCAAGTCCTCAAGCGTGATGAGTTGATTTTCGGCCAATATCTGCGCGCGTTCCAAGACGTTGGCCAACTCGCGCACGTTGCCGGGCCACGAGTATGCCGTCAACGCCTTCATCGCCTCGGCATCGACGCGCGACCGTAGGGAGCCGACGGGCCGCGTCGTCAAGAAATGCTCGATCAATTCCGCGATGTCGCCGCGCCGCTCGCGCAACGGCGGTAGATGGATCGAGACGACGTTGAGACGATAGTACAAATCTTCGCGGAAGCGGCCGCTCTTGATCTCCTCGGCCAAATCGCGGTTGGTGGCGGCGACGACGCGAACGTCGGCGTTTCGCTCTTGCGTGCCGCCGACGCGCCGATAGTGTCCATCCTCCAGCACCCGCAGCAGCTTCGCCTGGAGTCCGGGAGCCATCTCGCCGATTTCGTCGATGAACAGCGTTCCCCCCTCGGCCACTTCGACCAGCCCCGGCTTGGACGCCACAGCTCCGGTGAACGCCCCCTTTTCGTGGCCGAACAACTCGCTCTCCAGGAGATTCTCCTGCAAGGCGGCGCAGTTGATCGTCACCAGGGGGCGGATACCGCGCGGGCTGTTGGTGTGCAGCGCGCGCGCCACCAACTCCTTGCCGGTGCCGCTGGCACCGCGAATGAGAACCGTGGCATCGGTCGGAGCGACTTTCTCGATCAAGGCTACCACTTTGCGCATGCCCGGACTGGAACCGACCAAGCGATAGCGCGGCGACTCGTAAGACAGGTGCTGCAGCCACTGTCGTTCGCGCCGCTGCAATTGCACCTTCTCGAAGGCTTTTTGAACGTGAATCTCCAGATCGGCAGCGCGAAACGGCTTCGTCAGATAGTCGTAAGCGCCTCGCCGCATCGCCTCGACGGCGGTTTCGATGCTGCTGTGCGCCGTAAGCATGAGCGCTTCGAGTTCCGGTTGTTTTTCCTTCAGCTTGGTAAGCACGTCGATGCCGCTAATGCCGGGAAGATGGAGATCGAGCAACGCCACGTCAAATCGCGCTCGCGCCGCTTTGTCCAATGCGTCTTCCCCACTGACGGCGGCGGTTACCTCGTGCCCCTGCTTGCGAAACAGTTGGGTCAGATCTTGGCGTAGATCGTCGTCGTCGTCCACTAACAGGAGCTTGATGGGTTGTGACGGCGCGAACATTCGTTTTCTCTCGGTGCTAAATGCCAAGGGGGGACCGCTCGTCCGGAAGCGGTGTTGCCCCCCCAGCATATAGCGCAACCCAACGCGAGAGCAATACATGACGTAGATCGTGGTTCATACGCCCAAATGCCCCAATACGTCCAAAGGGCTAACCACTCCGACCAACGACAAATCGCGATCGACCACGAACAGATGGTGGACGCGCAACTCCAACATCCGATGGACCACCTCCGTAACCGAGGCGTCGAGCGGAACGGTGAAGATGGCGGGCGTCATAATCTCGCCCACCGATGTCGGATCGGTTACTTCAACCGAGAACCCTTCGGGCAAAGGCGGTTCGGGAAATAGATCCCACTCGGTCGCGTCGCGCATCGCGGATTCCATGTCCGCGGGGCAAGCGTGGCGGACGTATTCGCGTTCGTGAATCAGAATGTCGGTACGGCTCACGACGCCGACGGGCCGTCCCGCATCGTCGATCACCGGCGCTGCGCCGAACCCGCGATCCGTCAACAATTCCAACGCCTCTCGAATCGAGGCATCGCGGCGGATCGAGACCGGATTGTGCGTCATCAAATCTTTCGCACGCAGCAACTCGAACGGCCGGGCCGGTTTTCTGTGCAAGGTGGCAGCGTTCATGATTGTCTCCTTCGCGTTCGTTTTCCGAGGATTTCAAGGCTGCGCTCTATAGAGCAGCAAACCCGATGCCGCGCGGCCAATCGACCCGATGGCGTGGCGATCCGTGCCGCGCGAACGTGAAAGCCGAACAATCGACGTGTCGGAGGACGGAAGACATACTCTCCCCCTGTGCGAGACGGCACAGACGGAGCCAATAGCGGCACAGAAAGCGACGGGAACCGCGATTAGGGCTTGGACAATTCTTTCGCCGTGCCGATCGCCAGACGCGCCACTTCGATCAGTTTGAGATTCTTGGCGCTGGCGGTCTTTTGAAGACGGCGAAACGCTTCCGGCTCGTTCAGGTTCAACTCGCGCATTAGGATGCCCTTGGCGCGCTCGATCAGTTTGCGATCTTCCAAGGCCTGGCGCATGTCCGAAGTTTCGCGGCGCAGCGCCTCGAACTGTTCGAAGCGGCGCATGGCTAAAGCGATGGCCGGCTCCAAATCCGCCTGTTTGATCGGCTTGACGAGATAACTCATGATGTGGTCCGCCTCGGCGCGTTCGATGAGCTTGGCGTCGCTATAGGCCGACACGAGAATCACCGGAATCGGCATCTCTTCGTAAATCTTGACGGCCGCGTCGATACCATCGAGAACTGGCATCTTAATATCGGTTACGACCAGATCGGGACGATGTTGACGGCACAGAGCGATCAATTCCAATCCGGTGGCGGCGGCGGCAACGACGCAGTGCCCCAATCGAGGGAGTATTTTCCGATAATAATCGCGCACGTCCGGCTCGTCGTCGGCCACGACAATGCGTAAGGCTTGCGTCATAAGTTTCCTCGCGGCAAGAGAAGCTGGATTTCCGCTCCCTTCAACTTTAGTTCTTCTTCTCCGACGGGAGAGGGAAGCACGAGGGGAGCGGACGGCGTCCCGGCGCTCATCTGCCCGCCGTGCGCTTCAACAATGCGTTGTGCAATTGCCATGCCAAGCCCCGTGCCTTTCGTTTTCGTCGTGAAAAATGGCTCGAAGATGCGCTGCCGTTGCTCCTCGGTCAGTCCCGGTCCATTGTCGCGCACGGCGACGCGAACGGCCGGCTGCCCGTCCAAGTGAGCCGTCGAACAAACGACGGCGATCAGCGCCGGATCTTTGCACGCCGCCAGGGAGTTTTCCAAGATGTTGCGAAACACTTGCTCCAAACGAAAGGCATCCACCTGACAATACAGATCGACATTATCGCTTTCATCGCGCAGCGTTGCCGACCGGCCCCGCCGATGGTCGGCCAAATTGGTCCAAGCCTGACGCCAGATGGAACGCAAGGAATGCGCCTGTCGCTCCAGCTTCAACGGAGCGGCATAGTTGCGAACTTCGCCGTACAGCTGTTGCAAGTGATTCTGCGCCTTTTGGATGCGAGCGACCAGGTCGATCGCTTCGGGGCGATCCTCGACTTCCAGCGCCAACATTTCCAGGCACGCTTGACTGCGGGCCAGCGCGTTGCCGCTCTCGTGAGCCAGACCGGCCACCATCTGACCGATAGCGGCCAAACGCTCGGCTTGCAGGGTTCGTTCCTGCGCGCGCTTCAGCGCGGTGATGTCTTGACCGACCATCAAGATCCCCGCCGAACCTTCGTAATCCGGCAACAATTGCGCGTTCCAGATGATCCAACGGTGCGAGCCATCGCGGCAACGGATCGGATTCTCGAAATCGCGTATCGACGTGCCGTTCAGAACGCGCTGAAGCTGCTCGCCAACCGAGGTTTGACAGTCGCCGCATAGGAACTGCGCGACGTAATCGCCTCCCACCACTTCGGCGGCGCGATAGCCGGTCAACTCCTCGGCAAACCGGCTGAAATAAGCGAGCGTGCGGTCGCCGCGAACGATGGCGATGAGACACGGGGCGGCTTCGACGAGCGTGCGGAAGGCGGCTTCGCTGCGTTCCTTGGCCGAAGTCAAACGGCGACGTTCGACCAATCGCGCCAAACTGGCCCGCAGCGCGTCGGCGTTGATCGGCTTCAAAATGTAATCCGCCGCCCCTTGACGCAAAGCGGCGATGGCACCCTGAAGATCGGAGTAGCCGGTGACGATCAAAACCGCCGTTTCCGGAGCCAATTCATGGAGGCGAGGCAATAACTCCTCGGCGCTCCCATCGGGCAAGCGCCGATCGAGCAGCACCGCTGAGATACGATGCCAGTCGGTGCGTCGCAGCGCTTCGGCGGCGGTGGCGGCGGTCTCGGTTTGAATGTTATCCAAGGCGAGAATATCGCACAGATTGCTCCGCGTATCGGCGTCGTCGTCCACCACGAGGACGCGAAGGTCGAGATCGACCGGCATGCATTCTCTCCTCGGCGAGCGCCCGGAACGAGATGGCCGTTGGCCCCATCGGTCAGATTACGTCGGGCGATCGCCTTCCGTCAACCTTTCCAACGTGGACAACAACCGCGGCACGTCAAACGGTTTATAGCATACCGCATCGGCACCCTCCGCGATCACTCGCTGAACGAGAGGATCCATCTCGATCCGATGTCCGGTGATGGCGACCGTGCGCGCCTTGGGGTTGATCTGACGCACGCGCTGAAACACGCTGCCCCCATCGCCGCGCGGAAGTTTCATGTCGATCAGGACGACTTGGAAATCGTGTTCCCGAAGACTGCGCGCCGCCTCGGTTTCATCGAGAGAGACGGCCACGCGATAGCCGCGCTCGCGCAGTACATCCCATAACGCGGCACACAAATCGGAATCGTCGTCCACGATCAAGACCAGGGGTTGATCCAACGCCTCGTCCATTAGGGTTAACATGCGCGACAGATCGACGGGCTTGGGCAACACCTGCCAAGCGCCGGCAGCCAGGGCTTCTTCGGCCGTGGCTTTGCTGGCGTAGGCCGTCACCACGAGGGCCACGGTCGCGGAACGCACCTTGCGTATCTCACGATACAGCGTCAAGCCGTCCATCCCAGGCATTTTCAAATCCAGCAGAGCGATGTCGTAGGCGTTCTCACGCACCAGGTCCAAGGCGGAGAGGCCATCGAACGCCGTATCCACCCGATAACCCCGATCCGTGAGAATGTCCGACAAATTCCGGCAGGTGTCGATTTCGTCGTCCACCACGAGAATCGATGCGGTTTCCGACATGATCTCCGATTCTCCATGATTCGTCACGGGCTGATACTCCGAACGGGGGAAGAGACCGGCGTGGGGGACTCCGTTTGCAGAAGCACGGTGAACGTGCTGCCCTTCTCCCATTCGCTGGCCGCGCGCAAACTGCCCCCGTTCTTCTCCAGGATGGCTCGCGCAATGGACAAACCTAAACCCAGGCCGCGCGCCTTGGTCGAATACAACGGCTCCATGATGCGATGGAGTTGTTCGGCGGGAATCCCCACCCCGGTGTCCACGACCGTCGTTTCGAGAAGCCCGTTCGTTTCACGGGCCGCGACCGTCAGTCGCCCCCCTTGAGGCATGGCTTCGCGCGCGTTGCGCAGCAGATTGGCGAAGACGATACGAATTTGCTCGCCATCGCCCAGCGCGGGAGGCAGCGACGGCGGGAAATCGAAAAGCAACTCGATGGTATCGGGGACTGGATTGGCGTCGAGGGCTTCGCGGACACATGCTTCCAGGGAGAACGGCGTTCGATTGGGTACCGGCAACTTGGCGAAATTCGACAGCGCCGTGATGACGCCATCGGCCAGGACGACGTGTTTTTCGATGCGATGCAGATGTTCGACCTGTTTCTCCGCCGTCGGCATGCGCGCGTTCAGCAGGTAGTACACCGAGGTCTTGACGACGTTGAGCGGATTGCGCAACTCGTGAGCCACGCCCCCGGCCACTTGGCCGATCGTCGCCATCCGTTCGCTGCGTTGTAGCCGTAAAGCGTACTCTTCCTGATAGGCATCTTCGATAATAGCTAAATCCAGATCGAGCAGCTTGTTGAGCGAACGCACCGTCGTTTGTAACTCATCGCTATCGCTAGGCCAATGTTCGTGCAGACAGCGCATCAATCCCAGGCGCAGGCGCGACAGAGCGACATTGGTATAGACTTGTTCGAGTCCGATCTCGACGTGCCGCCAACCGACTTGCCAACGGCGCGAGACATAATTGGGATCGTAGCAGCCGCCGAGCAGTTCTCGCAGCCATACGATCAGCGTGCCCTTGAGGCGTTCGATTTGGGTTTGACCGCCGGTGATGACCTTAAGGGCGTTGGGATGCCGTTGGATCTCTTCGTAGAAATCGTCCACCAGCGTCGAGAGATGAGGCGCAAGCAGTCCCGAAGTCGCCGCCACGCTGCGTGCGTCTTCGCCGGTCCATCCCACCCATGCCTGCAATTCCTGATAGCGGCGATAAACTTCGTCGATGTTCACGACTCGTCGATTCCCATGCCCTTCGTGATCCCCGATCGAACCCTTCTTGCAAATACCTTACCGTCCGGATCGAACCCGATAAAAGGTTGAATCTCCGCCGTTCGGCTGGCAGCCGACCCGTTTCTCTGTGCGGAATCGACTCGATCTTGTGCGGTTTCGCATCGTGGTGCCGGAGGCCCAACGAAGAGAGCATTCATCCGCGCTTCTCGATGAGCGATTGTGTTTTGACCACGGTGTTCTCGCTGGGAAACGTGTGAAACGAGGAGAGGATCAGACTGCCGCGTCCCGCCTCGGCGGTGAGATAGCCCAGCGGTGCGACGCTCAGGCGATTGTGCGCGGGGAAGTGATGCAGCAAGCCGCGCTTGCTGCCATCGGCGAGGATCTCCTCGTGGATCTGCAAGAAGATCTCCGGCGGCATCACCTCGACCTGAAAGCTCATTTCGTAGTGAATGCCGTGCGCGCACAACATGCGTCCGCAGTGTTCGCTGCGCAGCTTGTAGTGCAGCAGCCGACGGCGTTCGGGTAGTTCCTGTGCGGCGGCGGCAGTCACTTCGGTCAGATGAACGTCGGCGTTCTCCCAAGAGACGACGTGGCCGGTGCGGGTGATGCGGACGGTAAGCCGATAGTCCTCGCGCTGGATGGTGCGCACGGCGAGGATGTCGAACAACTCGGGATGCAGCGGACGCCCGTAGAGTTGAAAGATGAGATCGGACACAGCGGGTCGCAGAATATCAACGCTCATGGCGGGCCGTCCAGCCTTCTCCCGGTAACAACACCACCTCGATTATAACCGCTCATTGCGGAGTCACAATGCGTTTTCGCCGCCCGCGCGGGCGCGCCGAAAATTGCTCTTCCCTTAAGTCGAGGCAGCGAGTATAAGCCCGCCCATCGCGGCCGAAAAATCGGGGGTTCCGCATCATCTCAGGGGGCGTCGGCTCTTAGGAGGCAGCCATGTTCGTCGCTTGTTCCACCTTATGCTTTGGCCGTCTGTCGCTGGAAGACGCACTGGCCGCCATCGCCGAGTTACAGTTCACCAAGTACGAGGCGTCGCTGCACGAACAGGGCCGTCAACTGCGTCCCTCGGAAGTGGCCGCCGACATCGGCCACGCCGCCTCGCGCTTGCGCCACGGGCCGGGCCTGATGCCGGTCGCCTTCTCCGTCGAGATCGATGCCGACGACCCCGCCGAATACGATCGCCAATTCAAAGCGGTTTGCCGCTTGGCGCGCATCTCCGCCGTGCCGCTGCTCACCCTCCGAGCCGCAGCCACCGATACCGACTTCGACCGCGAAGTCGAACGACTGCGACACCTCGTTCGCCTCGGCGCGACGGACGGCATTCAAGTAACCGTCTCCACGCGCCTCGGCACGCTCACCGAAGATCCCGATCTCGCATTGTCCCTCTGTCAGCGCGTGGACGGCTTGGGTCTGACGCTCGACCCCAGCCATTTCCTCGTCGGCCCGAATCCCGACAAGAGCTACGATTGCCTATATCCCTTCGTCAAGCACGTTCAGTTGCGCGATACGCGGCGCGGCGCGAATCAATTTCAGGTGCGCATCGGTCAGGGCGAGATCGAATACGGACGCATCCTGACTCAGCTGGCCCGCCATCGCTATGATCGCGTGCTGTGCGTGGACATTCACGATATTCCCGATGCTCCCTTTGCCATGCAGCCGGAAGTGCGGAAGCTCAAGTATCTGCTCGAAAGTCTGGTCTGATTGTCCGCCGATCCGACGACTCACCGACGGCGGGATTTGTCGGCTATGCGGAGTGACGGGGATCGATTTCCGTAAATCCGGCCCGAGGAGGATTTTTCTCTGGCGAATCCGTTGGCGAGGCGGTAGGTTTATGGGTAGGGGAAAAGGCTGGTGCCTCTGTCTCCAACCCGGAAGGGGGAACGCCGATGGTTGCGACAATTCGCCAGATCCGTCCGTTGGTATTGAGTGTCACGACTTTGACTTTACTCGCCGCTTCCGTTGCGGCACAATCGCGCGACCTACTGCCCGAAGTGCGCGAACGCCTGAAAATCGAGGCGCAGCGCGTCGAAAAAGAAGTGCAAGATGGCCGTATGCGCGCCTATCGCCTCATTCGCAGCGATCCCGAAGAAGCGAATGCCATTCTTAAAAGTCTGATCGTCACGCTGGACAAAGATACGTCGCTGACCGAAGTACGCCGTAAGTCGATAACAACGGCGCTGCGGCGCGATCTCGATAATGTGCGCGTGTTGGGCAGCGTTCGCCGCGTCGGAGAGCCAGCCCGAGAGGCGGCACGCGCCGACGTTCGCCGTACTCCCGAATCCCGAACTGGAGGCGGTTCTCAAACACCCTACGATCTCGCCAACGAGCGCATTCGCAATGTCACGGGGCGCGTGGCCGATGCTCGCAAAATAAAAGACAGCAGCGGCGACCGACTCACGGCCACCATGACCTCGGTGGATCGAACCTCGGTGCCGGCGAAGTCCGACTACGACCTGCCCGACGACTGGGCCGAGAAATCCAAGCGTCGCTCCTCGGCGGCCAAGTTGACGGAAAAAGAAAAGGCGCTTCTCGAAGCGCTGAAGAAACCCGTCAAGGTCGATTACAACCGAGAAACCTTCCAGAGCGTCATCGACCATTTGTCGAAGCAAATGGGGCAGGACATCCTTCTCGATAAACAGTCGATGGAAGAGGCCAACGTCACTTACGACACCCCCATCACGTTGCGGTTCAATAAACCCGTCAGCGGTCGCACCGCCCTCAAGCGTGTCCTCGCCGATGTCGGCCTGACGTATGTGATTCGCAAGGAAGGCATCGAAGTGACCACAGTGGCCCGCGCCAAAGAGATGCTCACCGTGCGCACCTATTACATCGGCGACCTGATGGGCGTGGTTAGCCCGATGATGCCGGCGGTGGTCAACCAGTTCCAGATGATCCAAGCGGTGGGCACGATCCTCAACCAGATTCAGAGCATCGATCCCGAAAGCTGGGAAGGCCGCGGCGGACCCGGCACCGTCAGCTTCGATCCGACCACCATGTCGATCGTCGTCAAGCAAAACGCCGAAGTCCATTACATGCTGAATGGCTTGCGCTAAAGAGTCACCGTCGCCCCGGAACGCATGGAAGAGAGACGGAGAGACATTCGAGCGAATGTTTCCTCGTCTCTCTTCCACGCTTTTCCTGATTCGTTTCCTCGAGATTCCTTCGATGAGCATGTACTTTCCCTGTTCCGACGAGATGAGTCGCCACGCCATCTTTCCCGGCGTCGAGATACAGACGTGTGCCGCCGAGCAGATGATGCTGTCGGTGGTCGATCTCGCCCCGCATTCGGTCGTTGAGGAACACGCCCATCCGCACGAACAGGTCGGCATGGTCCTCCAAGGCAAAGCGATCTTCTTCATCGGCGGCGAGCAAAAGACGCTGCAGGTTGGCGATCTGTACCGCATCCCCGGCAACGTGCGCCACAGGGTCGTCGCCCTGGACGAGCCGGTTCGCGCCCTCGACATTTTTCATCCCATCCGCGACGACTACCGCTGAGCTTGGCAGCGTTGCATAACCTCTTGCAACGAGGATGCTCCCATCCGGGCAACGCTCGTGGGTTTAGGCGACGTAGGGCAGTACATACGGTCCCTTGGGAATGACGGCCACGCGCGCATGGGGGCCGTACTCGGCGAGGGAGTCGGCCACGGCGGACTCGACCGAAGCGGCGGGTTCAACGTGACAGTGGCGCAGCGTCTCCGGAGAGATGCCTTGCGTAACCACCTTCACCTTGCAGCGCTCCACCACCTTGCACAGTTCCTCGAGCTGCCATTGATCCATGATGAAGTAATCGCCGTCCATGATCCGCTGTTTGAACTTTTTCAGGTCTGGATTCTCTCGCATGACCTGCTGAAACTCCGGACTCCCGATGCCTTCCGTCAGACTGGCCGCGAGAACGATCGTGCCGCCCTGCTTGACGATAGGCAGCGCTCCCGTCAGCCCCTTCACCGCTTGATACCACGTCGTATCGAGCGGATAGCCGGCACAGCTGGTGACGACCACATCGAGCGGTTCCGCCACCGGAACCTTTACCACCTGTTCGACGAAACGCACGCCTGCTTGCCAGGCTTGAATCATGTCGCCCGCGCCGGCCCAGGTGACGCGCCGTTGGCCGTCGAGACAGACGTTGACGATGAAATCGCAACCGGCCATCAGGGCGATGCGCGTGTTCTCTTCGTGAACCGGATTGCCTTCGACGATGCCGCAATCGGCCTTGGGATGCTCCAAGAAGCGCGGTCCATGCCAGACCTTGACGGTATCCAATCCCGCGATCCCCGGACAGATGACCTTGCGTCCGCCGCTGTAACCCGCCATCAAATGCGGTTCGATGAGACCGGTCGTGATTTTCAGATCGGCGCGGACGTATCGAGAATCGAGCCAGACCGGCACGCCGTTGGGCGTCGTGCCGAGGTAATCGTGTTCGTCGCGCACCGGCCCGTGGTGGTTCTCGATGCGATAGTCCGAAGCAATCTCCGGGCCAACCAGTTCCTCCAGCTCCGCGCCTTCGTTGGGGCGGTGCATGCCGGTAGCGATGAGGATGAGAATATCCCGCCGGGCGATGCCTTGTTCTTCGAGAATGCGCAGCATCGGCGGCAGAATGATCCGATTGGGCACGGGGCGCGTGATGTCGCAGATAAGGATACAGGCGTTTTTTCGTCCGCGCGCCACCTCGGCCAAGGGCGGCGCGCCGATGGGGTGGTTCATGGCCTCGGCGATGGCGCGCTCGGGATGTTCTAGCGGCGGCGCGGGCCGAATGCTCAAGGGGCCGACAACGCGGTCGTCGGGAAGGTTGACTTCGAGTCCCGTCCGACCGTAATCGAGTTGAATCCGCATGGTGTCTCACTTTTGGTTGGCCGCGACGCGGAGTCGAGCGCCTTACTTCCGCGTTCCGCTCCGCGTCGCGGCTACTTTATTGTCGGCACCGCGTTCGCTCTTGTCCACTGGTTCGATGCCCTCTATCATAATCGCTACGTTTTTCAGGATCGAGAAAAAGGACGGAAGAAGCTATGTCCATCGATAAAAGTCTGCGTCGCAAGAATCAGTTGGCTCGTTCGCGCAACGTGCTGACTCGCGGCGAACGCATCAAGGTACTTCAGGACGAAGAGCGCTGGAAGGAAGGCCGCAGCCCCTACAATCTGCCAAAAGTACGGGTGATGAAAGTCGCCAAGAAGGCGAAGAAGGCCAAGGAAGAAGAGAAGACTGCCGAGGAAGGTGCCGAAGCCGCTCCCGCCGACAAGAAGGGCGACAAGAAGTAATCCGAATGTTGACTTTCGACGAACGGCCAAGGGAAAAGCCTTGGCCGCTTTCGTTCGTTGCCGGTTGGATTGAGGGCAGATTGGGCAGAGACTCAAGCACATCGCAATCGACGAGAGAACAAGAGGTCTGGGTATACATTCGCTGGCTCGGGTTGAGGCTTGCTTTCATTGGCGGACCATTGGGCATGGCGAGTTGCTCGACGGGATTGTTCCGGGGAATGCTTGAGTCCTGCGTCCACGCGCCTAACCATGAGAACCGAGCGAATGTCTAGGGCAATTCCCCCATACAGCCTGCAAACCTAACGACCATCATCACGAGGACGAGATTTGACAGTCACTTGCCGCAGCGGCTGGTGAGACGTGCAAACCTATAAACGCTTGATGCCGCCGAAATCAGGAGGCCGGGTAAGGAGGCGCTGTTGCCAGCGCCCCCTCCCCTCAGAACCGTACGTGATACTCGCGCATCATACGGCTCGGGCATTCCGATCCGCCTTTCGCAAGACGCGGCCCTGCCGTCAGCCCTGCT
>JAJXWW010000154.1 GCA_021781415.1 Planctomycetota bacterium | reverse complement strand
ACCTCCTCGCATCCCGCGGTGGCTTCGGTGGATGCTACGGGCGTCGTTCGCTCGGTCGGCGATGGCGAGGCAACGATTACCGTTATTGTGGATGGCAAAAATGCTAATGCGAAAGTCTCCGTTCGCAAGACGAAAGAGCCGTCCGCCTGGAGTTTTCGCAATCACATTGTCCCGATGATGACGCGCGCCGGTTGCAACTCTGGTGCGTGCCACGGAGCGCTCGCCGGTAAGGGCGGTCTGAAGCTGTCGCTCCGCGGCTACGATCCCGATAGCGATCATTTCGCGCTGACGCGGCAAGCGCTGGGGCGGCGCATCGATCGCAATGAGCCGGGGCGAAGTCTCGTCTTACTCAAGCCGACGCAAGCGGTAGCCCACGGCGGCGGCCAGAAGATTGTACCCGATTCGGCGGACTATCGCGTCCTCGCCGATTGGATCGCCTCGGGAGCGCCGGGGCCGCGCGACGCCGATACCCGCATTCAGCGCCTCGAATTGCTGCCTCCCTCAGCGGTCCTGAAACCGAAAGCCACGTTACAAATCCTCGTTCGCGCATGGTACTCCGACGGCCACAGCGAAGACGTAACGCGCTGGGCCAAGTTTAACAGCAGCGAAGATCTCGTCGCCACCATCGACGCCGACGGCAAGGCTACGGTGAGCGGCTACGGCGAAGCGGCGATCACCGTTTGGTACTCGAACCTTGTCGCCGCCAACCGCATCGCCGTGCCGCAGCCGGACGCCATCGATTCAAGAGTGTTTGCATCGGCGGAAAAACATAATTTCATTGATTCGCTGGTTCTCAAGAAGTTAGAAGGTCTGCGTATTCCGCCCTCGCCCCCATGCACCGATGCCGAGTTTTTACGCCGCGTCTATCTCGATGCGGCGGGAATCTTGCCCACGCCGGAGGAGCGTGCCCGGTTCCTCGCCGATAAATCGCCGCATAAGAGAGCGAAAATGGTCGATGCGCTGCTGGAGCGCCCAGAGTTCGTCGATTACTGGACCTATAAGTGGTCGGACATTCTCCTCATCACGACGCGCCGACTGCCTCAGCCGGCCGTGTGGTCGTTCTACCAATTCGTGCGGCAGAGCGTCGCCGATAATAAGCCGTGGGATCGTTTTGCCCGCGACATCCTCACGGCCAAGGGTGGCAGTCTCGACAATGGGGCGGCCAACTATTTCGTACTGCACAAGGACATCGGCGATCTAACCGAATCGACTTCCGTGACGTTCATGGGTACGTCGATCACCTGCTGTCGCTGTCACAATCATCCGCTGGAAAAGTGGACGCAAGACCAATACTGGAGCATGGCCAATTTGTTCTCGCGCGTCGCCCTGAAAAACGGCGACCGCAACGGCGAGGTCATCGTCCAGAGCTTGCCGTCCGGCGATGTGCCGCATCTGCGCCGCGGTGTGCCGATGCCGCCGTCGCCCCTCGACGGCAAGCCGTTGTCGCTCGACGATCCGCGCGATCGCCGCGCCTATTTCGTCGACTGGCTGACGGCCAAGGACAATCCCTATTTCGCCAAGGCGCTCGTCAATCGCGTGTGGCGCAATTTCATGGGACGCGGACTCGTCGAAGCCGAGGACGATCTACGCCAGACGAATCCGCCGACGAACTCCGATTTGCTCGATGCCTTGGCCGTCGATTTTATCGACCACAAATACGATGTGAAGTATCTGATTCGTGCCATCCTGAACTCGGCGAGTTACCAGCGTTCGTCGCGGGCGCTGCCGGCCAATCGAGGCGACGACCGCTTCTACTCGCACTACCTCGTTCGCCGACTGCCGGCCGAGGTGCTCCTCGACGCCTATTCGCAGGTGACGGACGTGCCGACGCCGTTTACACAGTTGAACTCCGCGGGAGGCGACTCGGTAAACAATTACAATGGCTACCCTTCGGGCACGCGCGCCCTACAATTGCCGGACTCGCTGGTGGCCTCGCGCTTCCTCGACGCTTTCGGTCGGCCCGAACGCGCACAAACCTGTTCTTGTGAACGCCAACAAGATTCGAGTGTCGGTCAAGCGCTCCACGTCAACAACGGCAAGACGCTCAACGACAAGCTACGCGCCAAAAACTCGCGTCTGGAGAAATGGCTTCACGACAAGGTTACGGACGAAGAGGCAATCGACCGTTCGTTCGTTTTGACCCTATGCCGCGAGCCGACCCCGACCGAAAAGCAAAAATTTCGGACATTACTCGCCGATGCCGCTGTCGATCCGAAATCGAGTCGGCGCGAATCGCTCGAAGATCTATTCTGGTCCCTCTTGGCGTCGAAAGAGTTTATGTTCAATCGTTGATGCACGAGTTCTTCGTCCTTCGGAATTGCCCGATTCGGAGAACGCTTGTTTGCGTCGATGAGTTTTGGGTCCACGCATTCCTCAATCGGAGTCTCTCCCTTATGTGGCGTCTTCTCTTCGTGCTTCTCTCGCTCGCTGTGCAGATTTCTCGCGTCGGTGCGGAAGCACCTCCCTTCGATCCGCAAACGTCCGCTCGGCGCATCGAGTTGCCCGAAGGCTTTCGCGCGTCGTTGTTTGTCGGCGAACCCGATCTCGTCAAACCCATCGCCATGACCACTGACGAGCGCGGCAGACTGTGGGTCGTCGAATCGCATTCGTATCCCAATTGGTTGCCCGCGGGCAAGCGTGGGCACGATCGAATCCTCATTTTCGAGGACAAGAAGGGAAGCGGACATTTCGACTCTTGCAAGGTTTTTTGGGACCAGGGTACGAATCTCTCGGGTATCGCCGTCGGCTTCGGCGGCGTCTGGCTGTGCGCCACGCCGAATTTGCTTTTCGTACCGATGAAGCCCGGCGAGGATAAACCCTCCGGAGCGCCTCAAGTTCTACTCGACGGCTGGAGTTTGCAGGCCAAGCACAACGTCTTCAATGCCCTGACGTGGGGACCGGACGGCTGGCTCTACGGCTGCAACGGCATCCTGTCTCATTCTCAGGTTGGCAAGCCGGGCGCGCCCAAGGACAAGCGAACCGAACTGGACTGCGGCGTGTGGCGCTATCACCCCGTCAAGGAGACCTTCGAGCTTGTCGCTTCGGGGACGACGAATCCTTGGGGGTTGGATTTCGACGACTACGGAGAGATGTTCATCACCAATTGCGTCATTAAGCATCTCTTTCATGTTATACCGGGCGCGCATTACATTCGCATGTTCGGTCGAGATCTCAATCCCAACTGCTTCGGTCTGATGCCTAGCTGTGCCGATCACATCCATTGGGGCGGCGGCAATTGGACCAGTTCGCGCGGCGGACAAGGCAAACACGATGGGCCGGGAGGAGGCCACGCCCACGTTGGCGCGATGGTCTATCTCGGCGACAATTGGCCGGATTCATTCCGCAATCATATTTTCATGTGTAACCTGCACGGCAACCGGGTGAACCGAGACGTACTAGAGCGGCACGGTTCCGGCTACATCGCCCATCACGGTAAAGATTTTCTGCTCGCCCACGATACCTGGTTTCGCGGAATCTCGCTGATGTATGGACCGGACGGCGGCGTCTTCGTCAGCGATTGGCACGATACCGGCGAATGTCACGACTACGACCGCGTCGAACCGTGCGGGCGCATCTACAAAGTGACCTACGGCAAACCCGCCGTCGTCGCGCCGAATCTGTCGGAACGGAGCGATAGAGAACTCGTCCGCCTGCAAACGCACAAGAACGATTGGTGGGTGCGTCAATCCCGGCGTCTGTTGCAGGAACGCGCGTCCGCTGGCAAACTCGATCCCGCCGTCCGAGCGGATCTACGGAAGATGTTCGACGACGAAAAAGATGTGCCGCGCAAGCTGCGTGCCTTGTGGGCGCTGCACGTCATCGGAGCGCTCGAAGAAAAGACGCTTTTAGAGATGTTGCATAGCCCCCATGAGGCGATTCGCGGATGGGCGATCCGTCTTCTGGTCGAACACAAACGCATCTCGGAAGATACAGCGAAGCGCTTCGCCGAACTGGCACGAAAGGATCGGTCGATGTCCGCACGTTTGGCCTTGGCGTCGGCGCTGCAGCGATTGCCGCACGATCAGCGCTGGGCTATCGCCGAGGGCTTATCCGGCCACGCCGAAGATGCGACGGACGACAATTTGCCGTCGATGTTGTGGTATGGCATCGAACCGCTGGTTCCGGACGACGCCCAACGCTCTGCGAAATTGTTGGCACAGTGCAAGATCTCCTCGGTGCGGCAAGCCATCGCCCGGCGCATCGCGGCGGCGGAATAAGGAGAAGCATCACCAAGTGCAACTTTGGAGTGTTGAAAGTATGAAGATGTCTCTATTGGTTTTCTTACCGCTTGCATCGATCCTAGGGAGCGCTGTGCGAGTCGAATCGAAGCAGGATCGAGCGATAGCCAGGACTCAGGCACCGACGCTCCAGCCGCTCGTTCGCCTTCTCGCCGAAATCGACGATCCTGCCGTGCAACTCGATGTGTTGCGCGGCATGTACGAGGCATTGCAGGGACGGCGCGGCGTTCGCGCGCCGGAGGGATGGTCCGGTGTGTATCGCAAACTCGCCGCGAGTCAGAATGCCGAGATCCGCGAGAAAGTGCTGCAATTGTCGGTACTCTTTGGCGATCCGCAGGCGTTGGCCGCGCTTCGTCGGACGGCGGAAGACGTTCGTGCCGATGTGTCGGCGCGCCGCAACGCTCTGCAAACGCTCGTCGAGAAGCGTCCCGACGATCTCTTGCCGCTCTTGCAGAAGCTCCTCGACGATCGCGATATGCGCGGCTCGGCACTGCGCGGACTTGCAGTGTACGGAGATCCGCAGACTCCTTCCTTGATTCTCGAAAGGTACGGCAAATACACCGATGCCGAGAAGCTCGACGCCGTCGCCACCTTGGCCTCGCGTCCGGCCTACGCTCTCGCTCTGCTCGATGCGATGGAGAAGGGCCGCGTCCCGCGCCGCGATCTGTCGGCATTCACCGCGAGACAGCTTCTCGCTTTCAACGACAAAAGATTGAGCGAACGGTTAACCAAAGTGTGGGGTTCGATCCGTCCGCCGTCGGCGGAGAAGACGCAGCTGTTGGCGAGGTATAAGCCCCTGGTGATGCCGGACGCGCTCAAGAAGGCAGACCGCAAACACGGACGTTCGTTGTTCTCGCGCACTTGTGCCAGTTGCCACACTCTGTTCGGCGAAGGGGGCAAGATCGGTCCCGATCTGACGGGTTCGCAGCGTGCCAACCCCGAATATCTACTGACGAAGTTGCTCGATCCCAGTGCAGTCGTGGCCCGCGATTATCAGATGACCGTCGTGACCACGAAGAGTGGGCGCGTCGTGAGCGGACTGGTGAAGGCGGAGAACGACAAGACGCTGACTCTGCAAACGCAGAACGAGATCGTGCGCTTCGATAAAACGGACATCGAAGATCGGCAAAAGTCGCAACAGTCGATGATGCCCGACGGCTTGCTGACGCCACTGAGCGCGTCGGAGTTGCGCGACCTCATCGCCTATCTTTCCGGCTCTGGGCAAGTGCCGCTGCCGATCGCGCCATCCGATAAGGCAAAATAGGCGCGGTTCGCTCGATCAGTTGGCTTTTTCACCTACTTACCGATGCAGAAACGACTGAAGACGCGGTCGAGCAGATCCTCGGTGTAGATCGTGCCGACCATCTCGCCGAGTTGTCCAAGCGCGTCGCGCAATTCCAATGCGAGCAACTCCGGCGGCCCCTCGAAGAGAACGATGCCGTGCGCGCGGCGGAGTTGCTCCAGACAGACTTCGACGTGATGGCGGCAGCGACTCAGGCTCGGTGCCAGAGCCGGTTGCTTGCGCGAGCGGCCGCACTCCTCCAAGAGGGCGCGCAGCGCGCCGAGTCCGCTTCCCGTTCGCGCGCTCGTGGCCAGGAAGGATGGTTCGGACGAATGGAGATCGCATTTGGTGGCAATCGGGACGACCGATCGCTCGGACGGTTCGAGCATGGCCGCTTCTTCTGGGGCGATCGCGCTTCCGGCCTCCAGGCACAACAAGATCATGTCGGCCCGTTCGATCTGTTCGCGCGCCAACTCTTGCGCCTGCGTCCCGATGGTTTCCGAAGCCGTTTGCCAGCCCGGCGTGTCGATCAATTCGATGGACGTACCGTGGATGTCGATACGCCGCACGAGATAATCGCGCGTGGTACCCGGTTCCTCGCTCACCAGGGCGTCGCCAGCGGTGAGTGCGTTGAACAAGCTGCTCTTCCCGGCGTTGGGACGGCCGGTCAACACGACGCGGAAATGCCGTTCGGACTGTCCGCGCCGATCGAGTTGTTTCCCTAGCAGGGTGATGTATGCCAGCGCTTTTCCGAGCCGTTGAAGCATTTCTTCTTGGCGGACGAATCGAATGTCCTCGTCGGCGAAATCGAGAGCGGCCTCCACGTCGGCGAGGAGATTGAGCAAATCGTCTCGCAGTTCTTGCAACGGTCGCGCCATGCCTCCGGCGAGTTGCTTGAGCGCGCGTTTTAGATCGTCGCGCGAGTCTGCTTCGATGACCGCATGGACGGCCTCGGCCCTAGTCAGATCGAATTTACCCGCGAGGAACGCTCGCAGGGTGAACTCTCCCGCCCGCGCTGCCCGGCAGCCGGATTGCAGGAGACGTGCGATCAGCGCTTCCGACAAAGGCGGAGAGCCGAGGGTGTGAATTTCGATGAGTTCTTGTCCGGTATAGCTGTGCGGAGCGACCCAGAGATACACATCCGCCGGGATCGGAGCCAGATTCGGCAGGCGGAGTTGACCCGATACGAGAGCGCGCCGACCGGAGACGAGCGGTTCCGAAGACTCGAACAGAGGGGCAAGAAAAGTCACGGCTTGCGGGCCGCTCAGCCGGACAATGGCTCGCGCTCCGGGACCGGAGGCCGTGGAGAGAGCAAGAATCGTGTCGCGCGTTTGCATGGAATCCGGGGAATGAGAGGTCGATCACGCGCCGCCGTAGAAGCGATGCAGGTGGCGCACGCCCAAGGGAACCAGAAGGAACGCACCCAAACAGGCCAACAGCGCCAGATAGATCTGATAGTCCATCTCCGCGACAAGGACGCCGTGGCGCGCGAGATTGACGGAGCCTCCCTTGCTGACACAACGACCGTTTTCCCAGATTTCGATGTCGATGGGATTGTCTCGACCGTCGTTCTTCTGATTCAGACTGGGAAACGACACGGAATAGGTAGACTGCAATTCGGAGGCAATGCTCGTGAAGAAACGCGACAATTCCGAGGCGTCGCGCGCCCAGAAGAATTCGCCGCCCGTACTCTTAGCCAGATCGCGAAGTTCTTGTTCGTTGATACCGTCGTCGTGCAGGTCGATGGAGAGTTTCTCAAAGATCTCGAACAGCTTTTGCTCGCTTCCGGCATGAAAATACTTACCTCCGGTCTCCTTCGCCATGCGCCGCATGACCGCTTCGTTGATCTCCTCTTTCTGTCCCAAACCGAGCATGTACAGCGGAAACCCAAGCTGTTTGGCGCGCTCGATGACCAAACGATCCGAGACGCGACTGCCGGGCGCTTCATCGCGGCCATCGGTCAACACCACGACGGCGTTGCGTCCGTTTCGACGCGCGGCGGCCAACGTCTCCAATCCGTCGTAGGTCGCGTCATAGAGCGACGTTCCGCCCGAGGGTTGGAGATTCTTGATGCTGTCGATCAATAGCTTCTTGTCGTCGGTAAAGTTGCTTGGCACATCGACTTCGCTGCTAAACGGCTGCACGGTTGTCTGCGCGTCGCGGCGCATCAGGTCTACGAAGCGCGAGGCAGCGGTGCGGAGCGCCTCAATTTTGGACCGCTTGTCGTTGGCATCGGCCTTTTCCTTCATGCTGCCCGAATGATCCAGTACGAGGACGGTGGTGACGTTCTTGTACTTCCCCAACTCGCCGATGCCGAGCGTATAGATGGGCACTCGGTTAACCGAGGCCAATTTGATGACTTCTCCGAGAGTCGATTTGCTGTTCATGTCCACGCCGTCGGTCATTAGCACGACGGCGCGTCGTCCGGGAATCTCCTTCAGATAATCGACGCCAAGCGATGCGGCGTCGAGATAGGCCGTACCCCCCTTCGGCTCGGCGGCGGCGATGAGTGCGCGGATCTTTCGACGGTGTGCCGCATAAAGCGAGGCGTCGCGCAAGGGTCGTTCCTTGACCTGCATTTGATGATCGAAGAGGATCAATCCCGTTTCGGAGTTAGAAGACAGGTTATCGAGGAAGATACCGGCGGCCTTTTTGGCTTCGTCGATTTTGCGCAGTCCGCTGCCGCCGCTGGTGTTCTCCATGCTGCCGCTCACGTCCATGGCCAACACCGTGGTCAAAGCCGCGCGCGGCGATAAGATTTCCACCTCCTTAACCTTCTCGTTGTATTCGTAGACGACGATGTTGCTTTTATCGACTTCGGAAGTCTCTTTTTGGTCGGCGTGGCGCAGCAGCTTAAACTCCACGGTGACGTAAAAAACATTTTGGTCGCCGCTAAGACGAGAGGACAGAAACTTCTTCACAATCTCCACGTCGTATTTCGCCGCCTCCGCATCGTCGGCGCGACCGGGAACGACGGCGACAAGAAAAAAGGGCAGAGCCAATACAAGGAGGATACGCATGGAGTAAATCCTACCGTTGGCAGTACGGGGCTACGCTTGGCTACTCCCCTCTCCAGGATAAAGGGGAGTAGCGAGGCGCGGTTAGCCGCGATTCTTTTTCTGGGCTTCCTTGAGGACGGCGATCCACCACTGGCGCAGTCGTCTGAACCACCGCGTCAAGACGAAACCGCCTTCCGTCTCGATCCGTGCCTCGTTAGCGGATGAACTCGACCGACGCTTGTTTCGACCGCGTTTGCCGTTGGAGCGACTCGGCGAGGTGACGATGCCGCCGCCGACGGAGGCTGCCCCCAGCGCCGGAGCGGTTGCCACCTGTTCGCCTCGCGCTCGATGGATTAACCTCTGGAAATATCCGCCCGTTGGAGGGGTCGTAGCCGTCTCCGACGGTTCGCCCGGCTTTTTTTTGGGCAACAGTTTTCGCTCGCAGAATCCCCAGACGCTACTGGCGATGAAATACAGACATAAGCCCGCAGCGACTTTGTAGAACATGAGACCGAAAAAGATCATCATGTACTTCATCATTTTCTGTTGCATCGCCTGTTGTTCGTCGACGGCTGGAGGGGTTAGCATCGACTGCTGGGCGATCATAACGATGACGGCGATGACCGGCAATAGGTTGAAGTACGGCCCCAGATAAAAGATGGAGCCATAGTCTTCGACGCGGCTGATGAAAGGAATGCTCTCGCCCCAGCGCACGAGCATATCCGGCGCGGCGAGATTGGGTATCCATGTCGGCCAAAACTCGGCCAGGCGAAAGTGCGTACTCTCTTGCAAGGCGAAGTACAAACCCATGAAAATCGGCATCTGCAACAGAATGACCCAGCAACTACCCAACGGATTGATGCCGTGCTTTCGATACAGTTCCATCTGCGCCAGACCGCGCGCTTGCGAGTCGTCCTTATACTTCTCCTGAATTTTCTTCATCTCCGGCTGCAACTGCTGCATGCGCAGACTCATCAATGCTTGTTTGCGGCTCAGCGGAAACATCATGCCGCGCACCATCACGGTCAGCAAAATAATGCACAGACCGTAGCTGCCGATCAGCGCGTAGAGGTATCCCAAAACCGCGTGCATGACGTTGGTACACCAGATGACCAATTTCGTCATGCCGATGAAGTTAAAAACGCGCCCCATGAAGTGCGGCGAATGATAGTCGATCAGGGTATTCAGGTGCAAATCGTCGTGATACCGCTCGCGCAATGCCGACGGCACGCCGCCCGCTTCGAGCGGTTTGCTCGACAAGCCCGGCGGAGGAAAGAGCTGGCTTACCTTTGCGGGTCCGTGATAGAGGATATAGCGATGCACGACCTCGGCCTCGCCGCTGAGGACGACGGGCTGGGTAGAGACCCGGACGGCCACATCGTCCACCCACAAGGCGGGAGGCTCGTCGTCGTTGCGATAGACGTAATCGGCGATCTCCGGATAGTCGCCGTTCTTGCCCAGGCACGAGGCCGTGTGATGAATGACGGCGACTCGTTTGCCCTTCCTGAAATTCGCCAACTCGTTTCGCTGCATGTAGAAGGTTTGCTCCGCTTCGCGCTCCGGCTTCAGAACGAAACTGGAACCTTCGTCATCGCAGCGAACGATTTCCCCCTTGGTCAACTTCGTTTCCAGCGTTGGCCTAGCCTTGTGCAAGAACCCAGGGTCGGCGTTCTTGGAATCGACGACGATGGCCGAAGTGAAGTATTGGTTGGCAACCGCGGCGTAAAGGAGCTTATTCTTATCGTCGCTGAGGATCTCGTTGCCTCCGCCCCACGAGGCGATCTGCCTCAACTCTTGTAAATCGCGGCTGATGGCTCCGCTGCTTTTGTCGTAACGAGCGATCAAGGTATTGCGGAAGATGCTCGTGTACCATTTGCCTTCGACCGGCAGACCGTGTCCACCCGTCATCTGATAGCGGAAAGAGATCGACTTATCGGCGTCGTTCTTGCGCCGCATCCGCACGGCGAGACCCAGGTGATATTCGCCCTCGGTGAGCGAATAGGTTTTGGTGACGACCACGCCTTGCGTCTGAGTTTGGAAAGAGACGGACAGGCTACGGCGTCCGTCTACTTCCTCCTCCTTGCGATCGAGTACGGTCCATTCGAGCCGTCCAAGCGTGTCCAGCGGTTGATCGTCGTTGGGAGCCTTAACGTCGTAAGCGAACAACTGAAACGAGGGCGCATACATATTCGATCGCGGCGGAATCAGCTCCAGGGGTTTGGGCCTTTGGTTGTCTCCATCGATCCATTCGGGGCGACCCTGTGCGTCCGCGGCTTGATATTTGTTGAGCCAAAGACCGCGCACGGCCGCGCCGCGCGGATCGAGGTGAACGAGGAGATGAAAGCGCGAATCGCGTTCTCCCGAGCCGAGGCGAACGAGTTTGTCTTCCTCCGTGGGCGGCGCTTCTCGAAGGTCGGCGGCGCGGGCGCGTTCTGGCATCGGATCGTTCTTCTTCTCGTCCGGCTTTTTGTCGACGCTCGCATGATCCTTGGGTTTCTCTTTGTCGCCGATCTTATTCGCTTCGCCTTCCTTGTCTTTCCCTATCTCGTTGGCCCCGTTCGGATTCGCGACCGCTTCCGTCTTACTCGGCTTGGGTGGCGGGGGAAAAAGGTATTGACTCAGCGTATTCCAGCCCAACACGAGCAGAGCGGTAACAACGAAGAACAGAAGCCAATTCTTTTGCTGCATAGTTGCATCCTAGTTCAGTAATCGGCGGGCAGAGAGCGGTAGGCAATGAGAGACCGTCTCCTAAGTTACCCACGCCTTGTGGTCGGGAGACGAGGGGCTTCTCAGACCGGAGTTCTTTCTTGCTTCACGTCCACTGGTTCAGCGTCCATCGCGAAGCCGGTCGCCGAGGAAGTTTTCTAGTTCGGGGACCGCGTATATCTTCTTAATGGTCGTTTCTATATCGTATTCGACGCGACGATACCGGATGGTGTCGTCGTCGAGCAGAACGTAGCACGCGCGCCGGTCGCCGTCGCGCGGTTGGCCGACCGAGCCGACGTTGCACAGCGTTTTACGGTCGTCGAGTCGATGGGAATAGTCGATCTCTTCGGGTCGGCAAAACTGGTACAAGTCGTCGGGCGCTTGCTCGAGGAAGACGCCCGGAACGTGGGTATGGCCCTGAAAACAATAACGCTCAACCAGGGCAAAGATGCGCTCCATCTTCCGTTGATTGTAAATGTCTTCGGGAAAGACGTATTCGTTGAGCGGATTGCGCGCCGAACCGTGAACGAAGAGGAAGCCATTCTCTCGGTGGGTGCGTGGACGTTCGGCCAGGAACTCCCAGCGCTTCTCGCGGAACTGGCGCTCCTCTTCGGAGCTTTCAAGCTGATCGCGCGTCCAGAAGATCGCGCGCTCGGCAGGCAGATTGAACCCGTCCGGATCGAACATGGCCCCTTGATCGTGATTGCCCAACAGGACGATCTTACATCGCATCACCAAATCGACGCACTCGCGCGGATTCGGGCCGTAGCCGACGACATCGCCGAGGCAGTAGATTTCGGTGACGGGATGCTTTTCAATATCCTTGAGAACCGCTTGCAGCGCCTCAAGGTTACTGTGAATATCGCTGATAATCGCCTTCACGCCTGGCTCTCCCAGGGTTGGAGCGGTGCGCCGAGGCACATTCCGCTCACTCCCCGTGGTTGGTGCGCGGCCGCATAATACGAAACGTCGTCTCCTTTCAAAGTTTACCTGTCTTCTTGAAAAGGTGTCAAGGGACGAGCAAGCCTTTGCTTTCGACGCTCCTGGACCGCTGGATTTACCCAAGGATAGTTATTTCGCCCAAAGAATCAAGACAACTTCACTCTCTTGTTGACGCGGTTCTCCCCCTTCGCGTCAACGGAGCGACAGATCGAGGACGATGGATGCCTGCGTTCTCATCAATGCCGCTATTTGCATCTTCCCGGCTTCGATTTCTCCGGCGGCCAGGCTCCGTTGCGCCGACGAGATGGAGGCCGACAGATGCGGCGCGAATGGCACGGGCGCGCCGGGCGGAGGCGGATCGGGAACGAGTCGGGAGACCACTGCGTCGCACAGTTCATTCAGTCCTTGTCCCGTCCGAGCCGAAATCGGTATCGCCTCCCCTTCGATAGGCCAAACCGGAGCGAGGTCGATCTTATTGACGACAAACAAGACGGAGGCAGGCGGTTCGCTCGGCCAGGCCGGAGGCGAGGTGGCATCGAGGATCCACAAACACAAATCGGCGTCGGCCATCGTCGTCCGCGCCCGGTCAATCCCCTCTGCTTCCAGTGCGTCGGCCTCGGAGCGTAGCCCGGCGGTGTCGGCCAACGCGATTGTCCAGCCGTCTAAAGCGATAGAAGTCGTCACCACATCGCGCGTCGTGCCCGGCGTTGCCGCCACGATGCTGCGTTGATAGCCGGCCAAGGCGTTGACCAGACTGCTTTTGCCCACATTCGGCGCTCCGGCCACGACGACGCGCCAAGGCTTCGTCAGATGTTCCCCCACCGAAGCATAGCGCAGTAGTCGATCCAACATCCCCTCCGCGATTCCCGAATCGCCGTTGTCGATGGCAACTACAATGTCCGCGAGCGCGTTTCTGAGCGCTCCACACTGTTGATCCAATAGAATGCTGGCGGTGCGAAGTGTTGTGGCCTGCGCGAGGGCGATGGCCGCTTCCGCGCTCAGGGGGTCGGCTTCCGTCCGTCGAACGTAATCTTTCCAGCTGCAAACTTGCGCGCCTTGAGCGCAAAATAGATCGACGAGAAAGCGTGCGACCTCGCGGCCTCCGTGAGCGTGTACCTCCACCAATGGGATCGGTTCCGTTTGCTTCACGGAAACGACGACCTCATCGGCAATCTCGCCGCCGATTCGTCCGAACCAGAAGCGACCGGCGTTCGGCGCGTCTGGCAATTCCTCGCCAGAGAATCGGCGAAACAGCACCCGCACGATCTCCCAAGCACGCGAACCGAATACTCCGAAGGTGGCGAGGGCGGCTTGTCCCGGCGGCGTCAGGCGGGAGATGTAAGTCGGCGCTTTCTCCGGTGTCACAACGATGCCTCCGCGCTCAGGCGTATTCCTTCGAGTGTCATCTCCGGCCACAACTTCGCTTCGGGAAAGACCGGATGCAACGTCGGACCATCGCCTCCGGTAAGGAATACTTCAAGATCGACGCCGAAGCCATTCCGATATTCACGAATCAATGCCTGAACGCCTCCTGCCACGGCCCAGAATATACCCAACTCGACGGCGGGACGAGTCGCGGCTCCTGGCAAAGGGGGCTTGTGAGAGGGTGGATCGACCAAAGGCAACAGAGCCGTGTAGTCGTGCAGCGCCTTCGCCATGAGGCGTAGTCCCGGCAGGATCGCCCCACCCACAAAAGCTCCCTCGCGGTCGACGAGATCCACCGTGACCGCCGACCCCGCGTCCACGAGGACCGCGGCCTTGTCCGGCGAGCGTCGAGCGTTGGCCGCTACCGCGTCGAGCAGTCGATCGATGCCAGCGTGTTCCGGTCGGGGCAATGAGACGGACAACGGAAGATATTTCGGATCGTCTAACACGATTACTCGCTGCTTGCAATCCGTCAACCACTGGGCGAGTCGTTCGCGTCGAGCCGGATGAACGCCTGCGACAACCCATCGACTTCCGGGTTCGAGACGCCAACTGCGCAACCGTTGTTCCCAAGCCGTGCAATCGTCCGGCGGCAGCGATTGCAGCTCGGACACTCCCTCGGTGGAGCAACGTCCCCACTTGATTCGGCTATTGCCTACATCCGCCACCGCCGCCGGAACCATGCAGGCATCTCCTTCGCAAACCAGAATCGTTCCGCCACCACGTCTCACCGCGCCCGCTCGCCCTTTTATTGTATCGCGCGAAGCAACGGAATTGTGGAGGGAGTTCGTCACCAACGGCGTCGGGCGGCTTCGCCGCGCAACATGCTGGCCAACTCCTCCCGACGTTCGCCGTCTTGCAGCAATCGAATCTGCGCGCGGATGCGTTTGCCGCGACGGACTTTGCGAATGGTCCCGTGATGCCAAGCGCAACAGGCCACCTGCGATAAGAAGCCGTCCGAGAAAGCCCCTCTCCCCCTGAGTACAGGGGCATTGCGGCTAGTTTTTCAAGGGGCTATCGCCAATCGGGTCCGAGAATATCGCCGTTGGAGGGAGTGAGTGCGCCCCACCACGTTGCGCCGTTCAACCTCGTGTGACGAACCGCACGCTACCGTCTCCCAGCGAACATTGGATACCTCCCGTGTGTCCCCACGGCCCACACATTCAATTCATGTCAGGGCAGTTCAATAGTTGATCTTGGCGTGAAGTCGGCTCGCGGGTAAGGAGGAGAAGCCTAAACCCAAGCTGGAGGCTTTGCCATGTCTGCCCCTCTTTCCCTTCTCGATGTCCTCGCCGAAATCCCCGATCCCCGACACCGACGCGGCATACGCCATCCCCTCTCCGCCGTTCTCGGACTCGCGGTCGTCGCCATGCTCACCGGCTGTAAATCCTA
>JAJXWW010000190.1:23482-66794 GCA_021781415.1 Planctomycetota bacterium | reverse complement strand
CACCTTGATGGACTGAGGAATCGACCGCGCTACGCAGGAAGTCGCCTGCTCTTTTCGCCTCGCCCCGCGTCTCCGCCTAAGCGGAAGGATTTGCCATGCCACCATTTACCTCGCCGCGCCGGTTGTTACTCACCGTCGTCTCGTTGGTTTTCGTCGGCCCCACCCTCGGCTCGGCACTTCGCGCCGATCCAATGTCGATCACGTTGGATAGTACGGGCGCGGGAAGTTGGGTGACAACTTCTTTTAATGGCGCGAGTTCGTCAAGCTTTGTCGGTCAATTCAATATGCACGTCGGAAACGGTCCCGAATTCACGGCGTTCTGTGTGGATTATCCACATAATGTATCCTTGGGACAGACCTATCTCGTCAACAAGTCGTCCTCCAATGGCCTTGCCAATGGAAGCGAGATCGCCTATTTGGCCAACACATTCGGATCGACAAAGCTAACCAATACGCAGGCTGCCGGCCTTCAACTTGCGATCTGGTATTTGCTTTACGACAATGGAACTACCACGGGTATTTTCGAGTATCAAAATAGCGATGCCATTTCTGCCGCCGCCAACACTTATTTAAACGATGCCGCCAATCAATCCTCAACGACTATCTTGTACGACGCGAGTCCGAGCGGCGATGGCGCAAACCGTGGACAGAGCGTGGTTCTCGCCGATCCGCCACCACCGGCCTCCCCCGTACCGGAACCTTCCATGTTTCTGTTGTTTTGTCTCAGTCTCGGCGTGGTCGGATGTTATGGACTGTTCCACCGCATGCGGTCGCGTAGTGTTGTGTTTCATCGCATGGCTCAAGCAAGGTAATGCGTTTGACCCGCGGTGTGTCTTTCTGATGTGAATCTTCACGAAACGAGGTGTATTCCATGAAGTACGAACCGCTGAGCCGGACGAGAAGAATCGTTAGGACTCTACGAAAGGGAGTTGGACTTTTCTTTGTTCTGGCAGCATTTAGTGGAACAGCGTGGGGAAAACTCGACGCTCCCGAAATTGATCCCGGTTCGGCGGCCAGTTCGCTGGCGCTGTTGGCCGGGGGAGTGATGCTGGTCTACGACCGCTATCGCCGCCGTTAGTCTCCGTCGGAGCCGGAAGCGTTAGCGACGGTTCTGCGTTGCCGTCGCTCACGTTTCCGGCTCCGATTGATAGGTTTACCAACTCCCCAGACCCCGCCGTTGTCTCACGACAGCGCGCGGGGTTCTTTTTTTGATCGCACCGACTCCACTCTTCTCAATCTCCGACCGTTTCTCGTTTCTCATAATTAACGTCTCCTGGCCGATGTTGCGTAAAGGCAACATCGTATCTACATTTCAAGATATGTTATCTTCATTGTATCTTAATACTTAACTGCCTTCACGGTAAGGAGAAAGGCGCATCCCGCCTTTGAACTTCGGTCGGGAACGCGGAACGGCGCATCATTTGCATATATGAGAATACATGAGAGTTCGCTGATGCCAATGCCGTCATCCGCCTGCCCTATCCGCTCTCGCTCGCTCGAACCGTTGCCCTCCATACCGAATCGCGCCATCCCCAACGGAATGAGTATCACCATGCGAAACTCTTCGTCTTCTCGTCCCCCCCTTCTTGCCGCGCTGCTCGCCTTGTCCCTCGCCCTTCTGACGAACGGTCGCGCCTCCGCCGATTACCTGAGTCTTAAGCTCGACGGCGAAGGCGCGGGCGCGGACGTGACCGTCAGCTTCATTGACAAATCTGCCCCCCAACATTCGTTTAACGGTTTGACCGGATTCGCCGGGCAGATGTTTCTCCAGCTCGACCGCGGCCCAGAGTTCATCGGCTTCTGCGTGGATCTGGCCCATTTCGTGACGAACGGTCAGACGTTCAAGGTCGAGGCGGACTCGACCGACCTTCTGACCAACGGAACGAAAGTCGCCTATTTGGCCAACACTTTCGGCCCCTACCTGTCGAACCTCTACCCCAACGAGAAGGAAAGGAACATCCACGGGGCAGCTCTGCAAATCGCCATTTGGAGCGAGCTTTACGACAACGGAAAGGGATTCGCGTCGGGCAACTTCCAATACACGGCGAGTGCCAATGAGTGGAATCCCAATTATTCGGCGATCGCGGCAGCGGCCAACGAATACTTGAAGGATGCCAGCAATCGAGCGGCCCGATCGACGTGGTACGACGGCAGTCCTAGTGGTGACGGCCAATGGCGCGGGCAAAACATGGTCCTTGCCGACCCCCCGGCGGCACCGGAACCCACCTCGTTTGCCCTTTTCAGCTTGGGATCGGCCTGTTTTGGACTGGCTCGCTGGCGCGTTCGCGGCGTGGGCCTTCTCAAGTAGCAACAAGAGTGGTGGACGGATGCACTTCGCCCGTTCGGCTCTTCCACTCGAAAATCGCCTCGGAGATTCTTCCATGAAAGACAACCGATTCTCTCTCTCGATGCACAAAGGATTCCGCGCCATCCGCAAAGGCTGCGGTCTGATGCTGGTCTTCGCTGCGTTCGGCGGTGTTGCTTGGGGCTTTGCTCCTGCTCCCGAAATGGACCCCGGCTCGGCGGCGAGTTCGCTGGCGCTCTTGGCCGGGGGTGTGATGCTGGTCTACGACCGCTATCGTCGCCGTTAGTCTCCGTCGGAGCCGGAAGCGTTAGCGACGGTTCTGCGTTGCCGTCGCTCACGCTTCCGGCTCCGATCGATAGACGGTTCTGCGTTGCCGTCGCTCACGCTTCCGGCTCCGATTGATCGTTCTCCAACTCCCCAGGCTCCGCCGTTGTCTCAGGACAGCGCGCGGGGCTTTTTCTTGCGCGCAGCGCGGCAACACATGGGGTATCCTTTGGGTATCGTCCCGATGGATGCGTCCACCGCCCCTACGAGAATCGCGTATGTCCGGCCAATCCGCCGCTCCCGCGCCTCCGTTGCTCCGCTGGCTCGTTCTCGTCGCACTTTTGCTCGGCGAAGTGTTGCTGCTCACGCTGCGCTTCGACACCGGCACGCTGCGCGGACAGAGCGGATGGTGGGCCGAACTACTCGGTCAATCAAATCTGCTGCTGCGGTTGGTCATCGCCGTTGTAGCGGCCACGCTGCTGATCGGTGGTGCGTCGCTGTGGCGCGATGTCTGCCGGATGCCCGAGTCCGCGATGTCGTTAAGTAGTATAGGCATCGCTATTGTCTTTCATTTGCTCGCCTTCGCCGCCTTCGCCGCCGTCACCGCATATCTTCTGGAGTCACCCGCCGGGGTGGCGTTCATGGCCGAGGGAACGCTGCTCTGGTGTACTCTCGGATTGGCCGTCGTTGGATGCTGGGCGCTGGCGATTTTGCCGGCCTCCGCGTGGCGGGGACTGGCTTGGCGACATCGGTTGCTGCTGTCGGCGGGAGTGGGCGTCGGCATTCTGGCCTTTAGTGCGGGCTTGCTGTTGCAGCGCTGTTGGCGACCGCTGGCCGAGGGCACTTTCTGGATCGTCGATGCCTTGCTGCGGCTCGCCTACGGCCAGACGGTTTGCGATGCGTCCGATCTGTCCATCGGCACCCCTGCGTTCGGCGTATCCATCGCTCCCGAATGCTCCGGCTACGAAGGGATGGGGCTGCTGTCGGTCTTCGCCCTGGCCTATCTGTGGCTGTTTCGAGCCGAATTGCGATTTCCGCAAGCCTTGTTGTTGTGGCCTCTCGGTGTGGCCGTGTTGTGGCTGAGCAACGCCGTCCGCATTGCCGCACTCATCGCCATCGGCACGGCCGGTTGGCCGGAGGTGGCTCTGGGCGGATTTCATTCGCAGGCCGGATGGCTGGCCTTCAACGCCGTGGCCTTGGGATTGGCCGTCGTCGCTCGGCGGATGCGGTTCTTCGCCGTTTACCCAAGCCCCGAAGCCTCGCCCTCGCGTTCGCGGCGCGGAAGCGAAAAGAGTCTGGCGTATCTGATGCCGCAACTCGCCCTCTTGGGCGCGACCATGCTGACCGGCGCGTTTTCGACGGGATTCGACGCCCTGTATCCGCTGCGCGTCGTCGTGGCTGGGTTCGTGCTATGGCGCTGTCGTCGGGCCTATGGGGAATTGGCCTGGTCGTGGTCGTTTCAGCCGATTGTCATCGGCTGCGCGGTACTCGTTTTGTGGATCGCCCTGGTTCCGGCAGGCATCGGCGAACCGTCGGCCCTGCGCGATGGACTGGCCCAGCTGTCGCCGACGGGGGCGCTGACGTGGATCGTCTTCCGCATTGTGGGCGCGACGATTACGGTCCCTTTGGCCGAGGAGTTGGCGTTTCGAGGCTATCTGCTCCGCCGCATTCAGTCGGCGGATTGGAGCGAGCTGCCGGTGGGAAAATGGACCTGGGCCTCTCTGCTATTGTCGTCGCTGGCGTTCGGCGCGTTGCATGGCTCGTGGTTGGCGGGCACGCTGGCGGGCTTGGCGTATGCGTTCGCCATCGCCCGCCGCGGCCGCTTGTTCGATGCGGTGATTGCCCATGCGACGACGAACGCCCTACTGGCCGTTTATGTGTTGTCTAAGGGAGCATGGGCACTGTGGTAGTTGCCTCCTTTCCATTCGTGCCGGTCGATCGAAGATCGCAGCCGGTTCGCCGAACAATCGAGGCGAGCCGACGGTGTGCGCCTCTCGGTCAATTCCGATGCAGACTGTCTTGTTGGGCGGTCGGTTGACCGTGAGCGGGCGTCTGTTACGATGGAATGAGACGATTCCTGCCGCACAAAGGACACCACCGATGATGCACCGATTGGCCGTTCTCCTGTTGTTGGCCGTGTGGAGTGCGTTCGCTCCGTCCTCGCTTCGCTCCGCCGTTTTCGTCCTCGCCAATCGCACGGGGGACGAGGTGCGGTACACGGTGGTGGTGGGCAAGGGAGAGGCGCGTCCCGGTACGATTGCCCGAGGCGATGTGGCGGCCTTGCCTTTCGTGCGCGGCTCGGAAGTCGATTTCACGGTGGACGGCAAGGCGCACCGCTGCCTGATGCGGCGCAACGAGATCTATTGCTTCGTCGGCGCGGGCAAGGAATTGCGGCTGAAACAGGTCGGATTCGCCGGATCGTGGCGGCAAGCGCCCGACGCCGGCGGCAAAGACGACGACGAACCACTCGAGAAACCGGCGAAGTTTCCGCTCAAAATCCCCGTCGAGATTCTCGTCGATCAAGCCGAGCCGACCGTGCAAAAGGTGTGGGAGAAGCGCCTGCGCCAGCGCGTGGCCGATGCGTCGGATATTTTAGAGCGCTGTTGTCGCATTCAGCTCGATGTCATCGAAGTGGGAACGTGGCAATCCGATGACAAGTTGACCAAACTGCGCGATTTGATGGGCGATTTTCGCACCAAAGTGGCTCCGGGCAAGGCGCGCCTGGCGATCGGCTTCACCGGGCTGCCGGTCGCGAAGGAGGACGACGACAAGGCGCTCGGTTGCACGCCGGGACCGTTGCAGACGCACATCCTCCTGCGCGAATATCGAGTGCGCACCGAGGCGGAGCGGCTCGAAGTGCTGGTCCACGAGTTGGGCCATTTCCTCGGCGCGTGCCACGTTCCCGATCCCGACTCGGCGATGCGCCCGAAGCTCGGCGACGGCAAGGCGAACCTGCGCGCCTTTCGCATCGGCTACGATCCGCTCAACACGCTGGCGATGAACCTGGTGGCCGAGGAGTTGGCCCAACGTCCCGTACGCGGTTTGGGAATGTTGACCGCGCCGACGCGGCGGCGCTTGCTCGACCTGTACTCGTCCGTCGTCCGGGCCGATCCCGACGATCCGGCGGCGGCGCAGTTTGTCCGCATGTTGGGCGGGACGCCTCCCGAACCGCTGACGGTGGGTTCCCTGTCGGGGGAATCGGTCGATGGGGCGCGAGCCGTCGTGGTTGCCGTCACCGCCGAAGCCAAGAAGCTCTCGGCGAAGGAGCGCGGCGACGGCGATGCCCTGATGGAGCGCTACTGCCGGGTTGCCGCCGAGAGTTGTCGCCGATTGCAGGGCGAACATGCGGCGACGGCCTATACCTTGGGTTTGGCCGTGGCCATCGACCGTTCGTCCCTGCTGCGTTCGCTGGGGATACGCGGCATCCCGTGGTCGAAACTCGAAAGCGACCAAGAGCGCGGGCAGCGCCTTCAAGTGTTGGGCGTGCCGACCATGCACGGCAGCGCGTCGATGGCGCAGAGCTTCGCCGTGTCCGCCGCCGTGCAGCTGCTCGTGGAAGGACAAGCGGTCTCCGCCGCGGGGTTGCAAGAAGAATTGCTGCTGCATCAGGGCGGCGAACGCTTTCGTTTCGACGAACTGTCGGCCAGTCTGGCGGGTATGACGTTTGCCACCCAACTCGACGCCTCGCCCAGTTTGCTCGACGATTTGGCCAAATCGTTCCGCGTCGCCGACTATGTGCTGCCGACCAAAGGCCTGCCCGAAAGCGTGGACCGCGATCAGTTTGCTCGGCAATACGGCTCAACGACGGACGAACGCTTTCTGGAAAAACAAGACGCGCTGCGCAAGCGCCTGTTGACTCTGCCCGGCTACCAATCGCGCGATTGAACGGCGTGAGCTATACTTGGACGCGAACGATTCGGCGCGAATCGGTAGGCGAACGAGTATTTGGGTGGCTCTCCATGGCGCGACTTGCAACCTTTCGGCCTTCGCGGATGTTTTGGCTTATCGTCCTTGCGTTTGCCGCAACCCTGACGGTGCTGATCCTTCCGTTGGTCGGTTCGAGCGGGTTGACCGCGCTACCCATGCACGATTTCGTCGAGTATTGGGCGGCGGGCCGGCTCAACGTCCACGGTGAAAATCCGTACGATGTGGACCGCGTCCAAGAACTGGAGCGCGAGGCGGGGCGCGAGGCAGATACCATTCTGATGTGGAATCCGCCGTGGACGCTGCCGTTGGTTATGCCGTTGGGGTTGCTCGAATGCCGTACCGCCCATCTCCTTTGGTTGGCCGTCCTGCTGGCTGCCGTGGTCTGGTCCGCCGACGCTCTCTGGAAACTGTACGGCGGGGCATCCGAGCATCGACTTCTCGTTTGGATCTTGGCTTTCACGTTTGTGCCCACGCTGTTCGCACTCAAGGCGGGGCAGATCGCGCCGCTGGTGCTGTTGGGGGCGGTGCTGTTCGTGGTGTTGTGGAAGCGGAATTACCACGGTCTCGCCGGCGCGGCTCTGCTGTTGTTGGCGATTAAGCCACACCTGGCCTATTTGTTCTGGATCGCGCTCCTGGCCTGGTGCGTGACGCAACGCCGCTGGCGCGTCCTCGCGGGCGGATTGGCTGCCGGCGTTGTGACGGTCGGCCTCGCCCTGTGCTTCAATCCCGCCGTCTTAGGCCAATATTGGGACGCGCTGGCGCATCGCCCCCCGGCCCAATATCGTTCGCCGACCTTGGGAATGGTGCTGCGCCTGCTTCTCGGAGAAGACCAGTTTCGCCTCCAATTCTTATCGCTGATTCCCGGCTTGTTGTGGCTGCCGTTCTATTGGCGGAGGCATCGCAACGCCTGGGATTGGAGCGAACGCATGCCGATGTTGTTGTTCGTCTCGCTGCTTACCGCTCCCTATGGGGCATGGCTGTTCGATCTGGTGCTGCTGCTGATACCGCTCATTCAGGTTTTGGCCGCCGTTCGCGCGTCGGAGCGGGCCGCGGTGCGCTCGACGGCGGCGTGCGTCTATTTGCTGTTCAACGTCGTGGTAGCGGCTCAGCTGTCGCGCTCCGCCGAGTACTTCGCTTTCGTATGGATGACTCCGGCTCTCCTGCTCGCCTATCTCGCGCTGCTCCCGCGCCGTTCTGCCGTTCTCAGCTGATTCTCAAGCCGTACCCGTGACACTTCGCCGTCTCGCCGATAAATTGCGGGGAGATGGTGTATTCATGCTTTAGCTATTTTCCCAAATGATTGAGGAGAATTTCATGTCTGCGATGGACGGCAGATTGACTCGAATCGGCATATTTTACGACGGTAACTTCTTCTTTCACGTCAGCAACTTCTACCACTACCACCACGAACGCCGAGCGCGCGTCAGCATCGGGGGATTGCACGCCTTCGTCCGACAACAAGTGGCCGACTGCGAGAATACCGATCCGCGATATTGCCAAATCGTCGATGCTCACTATTTCCGCGGTCGGCTGCGCGCCGCCGACGCCGACGACCGCGATCTCCTCTATAAGGAGCGTGTTTTCGACGATGTTCTCGTCCGCGAGGGCGTGACCACGCACTACTTGCCGCTGAGCCGCGAAGGCGAGAAGGGCATCGACGTGTGGTTGGCTCTCGAAGCGTTTGAATTGGCCAATTCCAAGCGCTTCGACGTGATCGTCCTCGTCGTCTGCGACGGCGACTTCCTACCGCTGGTGCGCAAATTGAACGCGCTGGGCACGCGCGTCATGGTTCTGGGCTGGGACTTTCGCTACGTCGATCCGAACAACGTCGAACGCGAGACGCGCACCGCCCAGGTGCTACTCGACGAAGTGACGTATCCCGTGATGATGCACCCCATCATCGAAGACCGTGCGCGGCAGCGCGATCCGCTCATCGCGGGTCTGTTCGTGCCGCGCAAGGAGTACGGCTCCAGCCCGACCATTCCTCGTCCGGCTCTCGTCGCGCCGGAGGGAGGCCCGCTCTCAACGGGAACCGGCTCGATTCAGACCTTGAAGAGCGGCTATGGTTTCATTGCCGCCGATCAGGGCGGGCCGAATCTGTTTTTCTTCCACGAAGACGTTAAAGGCACCGATTTCCTGGAGTTGAAGATCGGCGACCGCGTGCTGTACGTCGTCGGCCAAAACGACCGCGGACCCTGCGCCAAGGAGGTCCGCCGCCTGGCCGCCAGCGCCGGTTAGAGCGAGCTATTCCGCGCTCCGCCGCGCGTCGCGGCCAACCGTAGTCTCCCGTTTGCGGTAGACGTGCCAGCTCCAGCCACCGAACTCCGCCGCCGGAAAGTCCTCGACGCGGCGATAGGCGTTGTCGCGCACATCGAATATCTCGTCGTGAAGGGGATAACCTGGGTCGCTGCGATGCGCCAGCAGCCAGTCCGCTCCGCGCGGCGGCAGTGCCTCTTGCTCGCAATACACCAGGTGCTTTTTGGTGCGAAGATAGGCGGAATGAAAGCGATAGCACTTGGCGACGCGGAAATCGAAATCGCCGCACACCGTCGCGCCTTCGCTCGGCGAACGGCGTTCAATGTAGGCTAGGGCATCGAGAACGTGGCCGCGCCCGCCGCGCTCGAACGTCAGCACTTGCGCCGTCCCGCCGCCGGCCACGGCCAGAGCGATAACGGCGGCGGTACAGGCACCGGCGCGCGACCTCCGCCACATCGCGCCGAGAACGAAACCGAGCAACAGCAAGAAAAAGACAAAAGAGATGAGAAAATAGCGCTCGAATAGATAGGCGGGTTTGCCGAGGAGGAACAGCGCCGGCGAGCCGACGATGGCCGCGGCGAAGAATACTCCCAGGCGCTGGTTCTCCCGCGCCAGCTGGCGCAATCCGATGGCCAAGGTCAGCGCGGCAAAAATCGTGGCTGCCATCCGCGCGGCGGATGACGGCGAGACGCCCAAACCGAGACCGAGCAAGCGACCGAGGACGAGCGAGGTCGGCTGCGTGGGGCCGCCACCGAGCTTCATCGACCGAATGTCCACCCAAAACAGAACGAGAAAGAAGAGACACGGAACCAGATGGCAGGCGAGCAGCTGGCGGATCTCGTCTCGACGGGAGAGGCCACTTCGCGCTCCCCAATACACCGACCACAACCCCAAGGCAAGATAGCAGTGAAGGAAGGTCAAATGCGCGAGAAAGCCGAGGATCGCACTGCACCAGAACAGCACCAGCTGAATGCGCCGTCCTGCTGAGGGAACCGCCGTCAGATAGCCTTGCAACGTCGAGAAGGCGGCGAGGGCGAACAGGACGGCGAGGGCGTAGCCGCGCGCCTCGGCGGAACACAGAACCAGCCAATAGTTGGTGGCGAACAGCAGCGAGACGAAGATGGCCTCGGCTCGGCCGCGCCGAAGTCCGAGCAGCGCCGCCAAGGCCACGCTCGCCAAACCTGCGGCCAGCGAGTGCAGACGATACGTCTGCCACGACGCGCCGGAGGGATAAAGCCATAAAAAGAGCGTATTCAATTTGTGATTGTTGTCGTGATGTTGTTCCGCGCCGGCGACGATCTCCCACGGCGACGCCGCCGCCCGCGAAAACTCCCACGACCAGATTTCATCGAGCCAAAACTCGGCGCGCATCGCTCCGAGCCTTAAAACGGCCGCCAGGCTCAGGATGCCGGCGAGCGGCACGAGAATCGATACTGGACTGCGAGAAAGAATCGACGGCATAAGCGGAGTTCTCCGGCGACGAGACGGGCCGACACGCGGCCAAAAACGGCCACTCTTATGAGCATATCTCACGGTTGTTCGCGCCGAATTCCGGGCCGATGACGCGGAGAAATAGCGATTTCGGGCGAGGTCGGGGACGCTGGAAACCCGACCCTCTCCGGAGGGAACCCACTTTCGCCTCGATCCCTTCAATAGAGTCATTCGGAAAAATCGAGAAAATTGTCGCAACCATTTGACTCGGAACGCATCGCATTCTAGGTTTGTGGCACGAGCGGTTCAGTGGATGCTCGCGGCGACACTCGACAACGATTGTTCCACGATAAGCGATCCAACTGAATCGCCTCTTCCTCCTGGACGCGGGCAACCCCTCATCCTTAAGTCCGAGGCAAAGAAGAGACCGTTTGGTTCCGTCCGACGCATGCGCGCGGTCGGCGACCTCGGAATAGAGATTAAGGAGACATTATTATGAGCAAGTTGTTCGCCTGTGCGGTTCGATTTCTGCGCGAAGAAGACGGCCCGACCGCGGTCGAATATGCCGTCATGTTGGCCCTCATCATCGTGGTTTGTATCGCCTCCATCACGACGCTGGGCAGCAACGCCAACAACACGTTCAGCAACGTGGCCTTGAATACAGCCGTGAGCAGCGGCTCCTAAGCAACGCATTCGGTGTGGGGTGCAATCATCCGGATGCGTTATCCGGGTTTCCCGTCGTTTTTTTGGTGTGGTTTCTTTATAAGGAAGGCGAGTCTCATGCGTAAGTTTGCACAGGGTTTGGTCAATTTCTTGAAGAACGAAGACGGCCCGACGGCGGTCGAATACGCCGTCATGTTGGCCTTGATTATCGTGGTGTGCATTACCGCCATCACCACGTTGGGCAGCAACGCCAACAACACGTTCAGCTACGTCGGCGGCAAAATCGCCGGCACGGGCAGCTGAGCGCTTCTTTCAACCGATTCGAGTCCAGTTTCTTTTTTCACACAAAGGGGTGACTGTTATGCGTAAGTTCGCACAAGGTTTCGTGAATTTTCTGAAGAACGAAGACGGCCCGACCGCGGTCGAATATGCCGTCATGTTGGCCCTCATCATCGTGGTGTGCATTACCGCCATCACGACGTTGGGCAGCAACGCCAACAACACCTTCAGCTACGTCGGCTCGAAGGTCGCCGGCACGGGCAGCTGAGCGCGTCGGATTCAGGGACAAGGCGACAAGGTGGCTGGGCGACGAGGTGAAATCCCTTGTCGTCTCGCCGCCTTGTACCCTTGCCGTTTTCATCTATTTGTCGTTCGCGTGGAGGATGCCGGCATATGCACTTTATTCTGAGCCATTGGCCGTTGACTTTCGTATGTGCGGCCATGATCGTGGCCGCCGTCATCGACGGCTGGAAACTGAAAGTGCCCAATTGGCTGACGTATCCGCTGATTCTCAGCGGGTGGAGCCTGGGCGTGTTGCACAGTTGCGGGCTGCTGGAATCGACCGGCTCCGGCGGCATCGGTGCCAGCTTGGCGGCGACGGCCCTGGGCTTCTTGCTGCTGTTTCCCTTATACGGTATCGGCGGCATGGGAGCGGGCGACGTGAAAATGCAAATGGGCTTCGGTGCCTGGATCGGCTCGTTCTACGGCCTGCGCGCCGCCGAGGGCATTCATCCGGGCGCGGGCTGGATTCTCGTTTACGCCTTTTGTCTGGCCGCCGTCATCGGCGGGGTTTTGGCGTTGGGCATGATCGCGGCGCGCGGCCAATTAAAGACCAACTTGAACAACACGCGCGCCATCCTCGGCGACCTGGTTGGGGCTGGGGTGGCGACGGCGGCCGATAAGGCGGCTCAACGCAAATCGCGGATGCACTTACTACCCTATGGCATTCCGCTGTGCCTCGGCTTCGTCAGCTATCTGATTTACCTGCACGGAGTATGAAATAGTTCCAAGTTTCAAGTGCTGAGTTCTGAGTAAAAGAACCAAGAATCAGAACTCAGCACTCAGCACTTGAAACTCAGAACTTGGAACTCAGAACTGTTAAGCTCGGCAGGTTTGTTACAAGCGATAAAGTTGAAGTTCGGCGTCGCGGATTGTCGAAAGTAACGGTGGTAGCATCGAGGGGATGCGGAATGTCGAAAACGGACGGTGGAAGGGATACAGAATAGGTCGTTTGGGCATTACGCAATCGCTTCGGTTCTCCACGCCAATTGAGGTATGCTCCATGAAACCGAAGACAATGATGCTGATGGTCGTGGCCATCGGCTGCGGCCTGGCCGCCAGCTATATGACGAGCCGGCTCTTGGCCGAACGCAACAACGGAGCCGTCGAGGAGGAAAAAGTTTCCGTCCTCGTGGCCAAGGGCAAAGTTCCAGCCTGGGTTTCGATGAAAGAACCCGAGAAATACTTCGAGCAAAAAGAAGTGCCGGTGAGCATCGCTCCCAAAAAAGGATTGAAAGAGTTTAAGGACATTAAAAATCAGCGATTGAGCCAGGGGTTGAGTGAAGGCGAGTACGTTCTGGAGGACAAACTGGTCAACGCCGAGCAAGTCGGCTTGGTCGCCAAGCTGCCTCCGGGGATGCGAGCCATCGCGCTGAAGGTGAATGCCGAATCGCTGGCGGGCGGCTTCGTGCTGCCCGGCTATCATGTGGACGTGCTATCCACGCTGCGCAATGGAACCAACGAGTCGATGTCCAAGATCATTCTGCAAAACATGCTGGTATTGGCCGTGGACATGGTGGCCAACCGAGACAATCAAACGACCTCAATGTTGGGCAGCACGGTGACTCTGGCGGCGACGCCGGAAGAAGCTCAGCGCTTGTCGTTGGCGGGAGCGCTGGGCGAGTTGCGGCTGACGCTGCGAACGCCCGACGATAACAAGATCGTTCGTCTACCCGGATCGAGATGGGAAGATCTCGGCAAACCCGTGCGCGATGCCTCGTCCGAGATGGAAGAGGAACCGACCTCGGTTGCCAGCGCGTCGCCGGTGCCGACGTTGCCCACGCTGCCCAAGGATGCGCCTCCGCCCATCAATGTGTACGAGAAGCCGCCGGAACCGAAGCCGGAGCCGCCCCCGTTGGAGACACACACCTTGACCATCGTAACCGGCGAATTCGTGCAAAAGGCGGTCTTTACGTTCGATCCCGTCGCTCAGTCGTGGATCAACGGTTCGCTCGCGCGTGGATCGGCGGACGTTACACCGCGCCGCCCCGCACCGCCGACGGTGCCGCCCAAACCGGCGGATGCTGCGCCCACTGCGCCCGCGCAGCCCGCGCAGAACGCTCCGCTCGCTCCGCTCACTCCCATTCGTGGAGGCGTGCCCGGACGAGTCGGTTGATCTTTTTGGCTACCGGAGAGCGGGGCCGCCCGAGCGACCCCGTTCCCCGGCCGATTGCGATGGACCCGAACGAGCGGCCGACTCCCGCTCGTTCTTACTGACGAGGTGAATGGATGCGCCATATTGTCGATCGAAGAATGCTGCTCTGGGGTGGCACGCTCGCCCTCTTACTCGCCACGGCTTGGTTGGGCCATGCGCCCGCTCAAGAGACGGCCCCCCGACCCGCCGCCCTGATCGTGCCGCTCAACGGCACCATCAAACTGCAAATGTCCAAGAAACAGAAAATCAAAACCGTTACCAACCCTAAGGAAGAGGCCGTCGCTTTGAGTACCATCGTGGGCGATCCCACGACGATACTCGTCAGGGGCCAGCAACCCGAGGTGACGCGCATCGAATTGGAAGATACCGAAGGGCACAAGGAAGTTTACGAAGTGATCGTGCAAGTCGACGTGGAGTATCTGCGCACGCAGCTGCGCCGCGCGGTGCCGACCGCCAACGTCACGGTCATACCGACCTCGAACAACACGGTCATCTTGTCCGGCACGGTGACGCACGCCGAAGACGTGGCCGTCGTGCGCGGCTTGGTACAGAGCGTTGGATTCAAGTACATCGACGGCATGCGCGTCGGCGGCGTGCAGCAAGTTCAGCTGGACGTGATGATCGCCTCGGTCAATCGCACCGATCTGCGCAATCTGACCGTTAACTTTCTCGGATCGAGTAAGTATTTCGCCGGGGCCAACACGACGGGCGGCGGCGTGACGGTCGGCGGACAGACGGGCGTGGGCGGAGCATTTCCCCAAGTGACCGGGGCCGGTAGCAGCCTCATCGGCACGCCCGGTTCGGGAACCAATCTGTTGCTCGGCTTCGTTCACAATGTCTGGGGATTTCAGAATTTCTTAGAGGCTCTACGAGCGAACGGTCTGGCGAAATTGTTGGCCGAGCCGCGCCTGGTGACTCTGAGCGGTCGGCCCGCCAGTTTTTTGGTCGGCGGTCAACAGGCCGTTCCCGTGGCCGGTGGGTTCAGCGGCGTCGGCGTTCAGTTCGTACCGTTCGGCACGACGTTGAGCTTCATCCCCATCGTCAAGGGCAACGGACGCATCTACCTGGAAGTGTCGCCGTCCGTAAGCAGTCTCGATGCCTCAGCTGGCGTCACGCCCGCTGGCGGCAGTCTCGTGCCGGGCCGTGATATCAACAGTGTCACCACCACGGTCGAACTGGAATCTGGACAAACTTTCGTCATCGGCGGGTTGATCCAGCACACGGTTCAGGCCAACGTCTCCAAGGTGCCGCTGTTGGGCGATTTGCCTTGGTTTGGCACGTTCTTCCGCAGTACCCAATACCAGGACACCGAGCAAGAAGTGCTGGTGGTCGTCACCCCCTGGTTGGTCGATCCGGAGTCGTGCAATCAGCGTCCGAAAATTCTTCCCGGCGAAGAAACCCGCAGACCGGACAATTTTGAGCTATTCTTGGAAGGCATCATCGAAGCGCCGCGCGGTCAGCGCCAGATTCGCCAGGATCACCATTATGTTCCGGCATGGATGAACGGGCCGTCGGCCAAGACGTTCCCGTGTGCGGGCCGGAACAATTGTGGGCCGAATGGCTGTGCAACGGGCGGATGTAGCCAACCCGCTGGGATGGTTTCTCCGAGTACGATGCCAGCTCCGCTGCCCGCAAACACGGCCTCGACGCCGCTGATGCCGGCCTCGACCCAAGCGCCGCCGGAAGCACCGGAGACGCCCGTGTCGCAGCCGCCGGCGATTCCGAACGATGTATCCGCGGAAAGCGAACGCGGAGTTCGATAACAACTGCTATCGGCAGATGGCAATCGATGTTCGGCACTCCGGTTGCGATAACTCGGAGTGCCGAACGTCGATTGCCATCTGCCGAAATTGGTGGAGCAACATGAGGGACGTGCAACGAATCGCCATCGTCGATCCTTCCGACACCACCCGAGAAGCATTACGCAATGTTCTCTTGGGCATGGAGTCGATCTGGTTGGAAGCCGAGTGCGCCCGCTACGAGTTCTTTCAAGAAGTCATCTCGCAGTCGATCCCGGATGTCGCGGTCGTGTCGCTCGATTCGGATCAGAACAAAGCCATTCAACTCATCGGACAGATGACGACGGACCTGCCCGAAGTGCCGATCTTGGCCATCAGCGCGCGGGGCGACGGTCAAGCCATTTTGCAAGCGCTCCGCAGTGGGGCGCGCGAATTCCTGACCGTGCCCATCGTGCTGGAAGACTTGCTCAAAGCGTTGCAGCGTCTCCACCGCGGCCGACCGAGCGCCGACCGGAGCAACGGGGTGGCGGCTTCGACCAAGACCGAATCGCTGGTCATCGCGGTACTGGGATCGCGCGGCGGCGTCGGCTGCACCAGTGTCGCCGTCAACCTCGGCGCTTCGCTGGCCCAAGACCCTCGGCACAACGTCGCGCTCATCGACCTCGATTTAGCCTTGGGCGATGCCGATGTGGCGCTCGATCTCATGGCCGACTACACCTTGGCCGACGTGGCGCTGAACATCGACCGCCTCGATCAACAATTTCTGCGACGCTCGTTGAGCAAACACGAGTCCGGACTCTCGCTGTTGCCGCATCCCGTGCAGATGGAGGATGCCAGTCTGATCCGCGAGGATCACTTGCAGCGCGTCATCAATTTGTTGCGCGCCAGTTATTCGCATCTCATTCTCGATCTCAGCAAAAGCTTTTCGCCGACGGACGTGACCGGGCTGCGCATGGCCGATTTGATTCTCCTGGTGGCCCAACTCGATCTCACCAGTTTGCGCAACGTCGTCCGCACCATGGCGACATTGGGCAACGAGGAGAGCTTGGCCAACAAGGTGCAGATCGTCCTCAATCGCGTGGGCAGCGAATCGGACATCAGTTTGAAAAAAGCCGAGGAGACGGTCGGCAAGTCGATCTATTGGCAGATACCCAACGAGCCGAGGCCGTTGGCCGAGTCGCGCAATCACGGAGTACCGTTGGTGACGTTCGCGCCCAGGTGCAAAGTGCAACAGAGCATCGCGGGATTGGCCGAGGCAGTGTGCGGCAAACAGCTGCAATCGGCTCAAAAAGAGAAATCGAGCCGCTGGGGATTGTTTGCGAGGCGCTGAAATGTCGCTTAGCCTCGACGCGAAGCGGAGCGCGTGTCCCTCGCTCCGCTTCGCGTCGCGGCTAACCAAAAGGTTTCGTGGAGAGACATGCACCCATGACACGATTGCAACGCGGTCTGAGCGGATTGAGCCACAACGGTACGGGCAGCCGGATCGGCGGCTCCATGGCCGGAGGCGGCGATCGCCAGGGGGCCAAAAGTTTCGAGGAGTTGAAGCGCCTTATCCACGGCAAACTCGTCGATAAACTCGATCTCTCGCGCGTCAGCGACTTGGAGGGCGACACGCTCCGCCGCGAGATTCGCCTGGTCGTCGAGCGCTTGTGCGATACGGAAAATCCGCTATTGAATCGCATGGAGCGCGAACGCCTCATCGACGAGGTGTTGGACGAGACGTTCGGATTCGGGCCACTCGAAGTGTTGCTCAAAGATCCGACCATCAGCGACATCCTCATCAACGGGCCGCACAAGATTTTCGTCGAACGCCGCGGCAAGATGGAAAAGAGCGACGTCAAGTTCCGCGACAACGAACATCTGTTGCAGATCATCGACCGCATCGTGTCGAAGATCGGTCGCCGCGTCGATGAAACGTCGCCGATGGTCGATGCCCGCTTGCCGGACGGATCCCGCGTCAACGCCATCATTCCGCCTTTGGCCCTGGACGGCCCGTCGGTCAGTATCCGCCGCTTCGGAGCCAATCCGCTGAAGCTGGAAGATCTGCTCAATTACAAGGCGTTCACGCCGGAAATGGCGATGCTCATGGAAGCCTGCATCAAGGCGCGCTTGAACATCGTCATCAGCGGCGGTACGGGTTGCGGTAAAACGACGCTGCTGAACACGCTGTCGAGTTTCATTCCGCACGAAGAGCGCATCGTGACCATTGAAGACGCGGCGGAGTTGCAATTGCAGCAAGATCACGTCGTCCGTCTGGAAACGCGCCCGCCCAACATCGAAGGCAAAGGCTCGATCACGACGCGCGACCTGGTCCGCAACGCGCTGCGCATGCGTCCGGAGCGCATCATCATCGGCGAGTGCCGCGGTGGCGAAACGTTGGATATGTTGCAAGCCATGAACACCGGCCACGCCGGCTCCATGACGACCTTGCACGCCAATACGCCACGCGACGCGCAAGCGCGTCTGGAAACGATGATTATGATGTCCGGCATGGAACTGCCCATGAAGGCGATGCGGCAACAGATTTCGTCGGCGGTGGATGCCATTATCCAAGCCAACCGCTTGCAAGGTGGCCCGCGCAAAGTGACATCGATCACCGAAGTGATGAACATGGAACAAGACATGATCATCATGCAGGACGTATTTCGCTACAAGCAATTGGGTATCGATCAAAATGGCCGCGCCTACGGCCAGTTCGAGGCGACGGGCGTGCGCCCGTCGTTCGTCAGCCGTCTGGAGGCGGCCGGCATTAAGTTGCCGTCGAATCTGTTCCAGGAGCGTGTGTTGCTGCGAGATTAACCCGGGCGAACCGGCAGCGTAAGCTGCCGGGTATTTACAGTGCCACCCGGCAGCTTACGCTGCCGGGTATTTACAGTGCCACCCGGCAGCGTAAGCTGCCGGGTACGGCGAACCGGCAGCGTAAGCTGCCGGGTATTTACAGTGCCACCCGGCAGCTTACGCTGCCGGTTCGCCGAAAGAGTGTGAGACACCATGACTCCCATATTGATTTCCGCGATGGTTTTTGTGGCGGTGGCCGCGTTGGTCGGCGTGCTGGCCTTCGTCTTCCGCGACAACACGCCGCAAACCGCGACGCGCCTCGATCTGCTCGTCGGCAAGCGCTCGCGCGATCAGGAGAAGTCGCAGGACATTCTGCGCAAGCAAGCGTTCGATGGGGACAAGAAAAACTTACTGGAGACGCTGACTCCGAAGTTTCTGACGCCGAAAAAGATGTTCGAGCAGGCCGATTGCCACATCAAGCCGAGTACGCTGACTGGCATCGGTTTGGTGTTGGCGGCGATCGGGGCCACAGCCACCGTGCTGGTCAAGCTACCCATCTATCTCGCGCCGTTTAACGGCTTGTTGTTGTTCTCGTTGCCGTGGATTTGGTTGTGGAACAAACGGCGATCCCGGTTGGCCCGATTCGCCTCGCAGCTGTCCGATGCGTTGGAGCTGGTCGCCCGCGCGCTGCGCGCCGGGCACAGTCTCGCCGCCGGGATGCACGTCGTCGCCGAAGAGATGCCTTCGCCCATCGCCGACGAGTTTAGTCGCGTCTTCGAGGAACAGAACCTGGGTATCCCCATTGAGGAATCGATGCGTTCGATGTGCGAGCGCGTGCCCAACCTGGATCTCCGCTTTTTCGTCACCTCGGTGGCCATCCAGCGGCAGACCGGCGGCGATCTGGCGGAGATTCTCGACAAGATCGGCTACGTCATCCGCGAACGATTCCGCATTCTCGGCCAGGTCAAGGCGTTGACCGGCGAAGGCCGCCTTAGCGGTATCGTGCTGATCGCGCTGCCGTTCGCATTGTTCGGCTTCATGCTCAACGCCAAGCCGGACTATGTCGAGTCGCTGTGGACGACGGATCTGGGCAAGAAGATGAGCATTGCCGCCATCATCGCCCAGGTTCTCGGCGCGCTGGTGATTCGCAAGATCGTCAACATCAAAGTGTAGCGACCGCGGCCCGGAGCGCCAGCGACGGGACGGGACGCGACGAATACCCGTCGCTGGCACTCCGGGCTTGCCAGCGGTAAATAGGGAAAATCCCTCTCATGCCGAGGGATGCGGAGAGTCGATGTAATCGGTAAACGGCGAGAGCCGCGCATTCGTGGAGGTGCTTCGTGATCCTTGCCCTCGTCGGCGTTCAAGAACTGGTTCCGTTGCTGGTGTTCGCCGCGCTGGTGGCGGGCCTGTTCGCCCTGTTGTCCATGCTGTCCAATCGCAATAGCCGCGCTCAGGAGCGTTTGGAACGCATCAGTCGTCCGGCCTCGTTGGCCGAGATCGAAGACCCGATGCTCAAGAAGGATCGCTTTCAGGGCGTGATGGAGACGGCCAAGGCACTGTCTGGCCCGCTCATGCCGCAGACCGAAATCGAACAGTCGCAGCTGAAGATCACGCTGGCCAACGCCGGCTTTCGCAGCGACTCGGCGGTAGCGGTCTATCTGGGACTTCGCTTTGCCGTATTGATGGGCTCTTTGCTGCTGGGATTGGGCATCTTCCTGCCCAAGTACGGCTTCACGCTGGCGGCGCTCAAGCCCATCGTGATTTTCGGCGGCTTGGGCTTTTATCTGCCCAGCATTGTTTTGTGGTTCATCCGCAAGAAGCGACAGGACGACATCTTTCTGTCGCTGCCGGACGCCCTCGATCTGTTGGTGGTGTGCGTGGAGAGCGGCCTGGGTTTGGACGCGGCGATGCGCAAGGTGTGCGACGAAATGAAAGACAGCGCCAAGGTCATCGCCGAAGAATTATCGTTGGCCAATTTCCAATTGCAAATGGGCCGGCCGCGGCGCGAGGTTCTCCACGATCTCGGCGTGCGCACCGGCGTGGACGACGTTCGGAGTTTGGCGGCCATTCTCATTCAAGCCGATCGGTTCGGCTCGAGCATCGCCCAGGCGTTGCGGGTGCAGTCCGATTCGATGCGCACGCGCCGCAAGCAGTTGGCCGAGGAGAAAGCCGCCAAGACGGCGGTGCAGCTGATTTTCCCGCTGGTGCTGTTCATCTTCCCAGGCATTTTCGTGGTCCTAGTGGGGCCGGCAGCCATCAGCATTATGAAGACGATGATGAAGTAGTTCTTCTAGTTCTGAGTACCGAGTTCGGTGTTCTGTTTCTTTACTCAGAACTCGGAACTCGGTACTTAGAACTTAATTTAAGGAGACGAGTATGAAGGGATTCATGAGTAAGGGCATGGCCGTTTTGTGCTGTGTCGCGGCGTCGGCGGGCATCGGATGCTTGCCGGATCGATGCGTCGATCCGTGTTATCCCATGCGTTACAGCTATATGGCTCGGCAGTCGATCGACGCGGGCATGGCTCCACAAGTGCAAAACGGGCACGTACTCGATCAGACGATCTGGAACTATTACTTCGAGCCGAGTACCGACAAGCTGACGACCGGCGGTCTGGAGCGTTTGGCGTACATCGCTCGGCGTCGGCCTTGCCCCGATACCGTGCTGTACTTGCAGACGGCGCAAGATCTGGTTTACGACCACAAGGCACCGGAAAAGATGGCGGAAGATCGGCAAACGCTGGACGGCAAACGCATCGCCGCCGTCCAAGCCTATCTGACGGCGCAGACCGTGGGCCGTCCGACCTCGTTCCAGGTCGTCATTCACGATCCGGCCGAACCCGCATTGGCCTCTGCCGCGGCCAATAACATGGTGTCCCAGAACTACTACCGCTTCATGGGTGGCAACTTCATGATGGGCGGCATGGGCGGCGGCATGGGTGGCATGGGCGGCATGGGCACCATGAACATGGGCGGAGGCATGGGCGGCGGCATGGTCGGCGGCATGAATATGGGTGGCGGCATGGGCGGCGGCATGGGTGGCGGTATGGGCGGCGGCATGGGCGGCGGCATGGGTGGCGGCGGTATGGGTGGCGGCATGGGCAGCACCGGCGGCGGCAACGTGACCGGACGCTAACCGATCCGCTCGCCCCGAACGATCGTGATACCGAGGCCAGGGAAGGCTCCGAAAGAACCTTCCCTGGCCGATTTCGTTTTACATTGAGGTTTTTCGATGAGTCACCGGGCTTTTCGAGCAATCGCTGTTCTCGTCGCACTCTTCTGGACGAGTGGTTCGCCGGGATTCGCCGAAGGCATCGCCCGGCGAACCGGCAGCGTAAGCTGCCGGGTTGAGTGCGCTCCCTCGGCAGTTCGTCCTGCCGGGGTGCGGCAGATTGTGTTTGCCGACAACAGTTGGAGCTTGGGCAAATACGTGGCCAGCGGCGGACGCGCGCGCATCGTGCAAATCTGCGTCGCCGTCATGTGCATCGCCCTGTTCATCCTCATGCGCAAACTACGATGACTATTTCGGTCTGAAAAGAGGGTCTTGACGTGCAACAACTCAAGCGAAGTGGGATGGATTGGGACAACAACACGCTGCCGGAAGCCCCGAGCGCGCCGGAGACGCTGAAGCAAACGGGGCTGACGCTCGGATTCCTCAACGATCTGATTCTGCGCGTCCTGTATACGCGCGGCGGCATGCTCGGCCTCGATCTATCGCGGCTGCTGTGTCTGCCCTTCAAGATCGTCGAGGAAGCCCTGACGTTTTTGAAAAACGAAAAGTGTGTCGAAGTGCTGGGCGGCGATCTCATTGGCCGCATCAGCTATCGCTTCAATCTGACCGAGTTGGGACGCCGCCGCGCTCAGGAAGTCCTCAAGCAGTGCGCCTACGTTGGCCCCGCGCCGGTTCCGTTGGAAGATTACGTCGAACAAGTCTATCGCCAGGCGGTGACTTCCATTGATGTGTCGCCGGATTCGCTCCGCGCTGCCTTCGCCCATCTGGTGGTCAGCGAGGATCTGTTCAACGCCGTCGGCCCGGCCATTGTCAGCGGCAAATCGGTGTTCATCTACGGCCCGCCCGGCAACGGCAAAACCGCGATGGCACAGTCTATCGGCGCGTTTATGAATTCGTGCGGCGGCGAGATCTTCGTGCCCCACGCCTTCCTGGCCGAACACAACATCGTCACCGTCTTCGACCGCGCCGTTCACGAGACCGCCGAGGAAGACGGAGGCGAACGGCTGGAAGACAACGAAGCCACCATCCGCCGTCTGCTCAATACCGGAACCGTCGATCCCCGCTGGGTCAAAATCAAACGTCCGGTCATCGTCACCGGCGGCGAATTGAATCTGCCCATGCTCGATCTGAAATACTCTCCCGAAGCCAACTACTATCAAGCGCCGATGCACGTCAAGGCAAACGGCGGAGTCTTCCTCATCGACGACTTTGGCCGTCAATTGTGCAGTCCCAAGGAATTGCTCAATCGCTGGATTGTGCCGTTGGAAAATCGCATCGATTACCTATCTCTCGCATCCGGCCAAAAGTTCCAAGTCCCCTTCGAGCAGCTGACCATGTTCTCGACCAACCTCGATCCCAAAGACTTGGTCGACGACGCCTTTTTACGCCGCATGAGGCACAAACTCGAAATCAACGCCCCGAAGCGCGACATCTACGAACGCATTTTCAACAGTTACTCGAAACGCTTGGGCATGAACCTGTGCCCCCAGGCCATCGACTATATGTACGAGAACTATTACGATCGCGGTCGTTGCCCGCGCGCCAGCGATTGCCGCGATTTACTTGAGACGGTGCAGTCGATCTGTCGATTCAGACGTATGCCGGTGCAACTAACGCGCGATCTCATCGCTGAAGCCGCATCCAGTTTCATCCGCGAGTTCAAATAATCGGGATCGACCGAACTCGGTTATCCGCGACCCGAAGGGGAGCGGATCGCCTTGGAATGTTTTTTGCTGCTTTCCACGGATGGAGATTTCGACATGGATAGTCGCGGAGCCGTGAGATTGTGGATGCTGCTTTTGGTGGCGGCGGGGTGTCAGCATCAGACCGGGAACGTGCCCAGCCCCGGCCCGCTCTCGCCGAATATCGCGCCTCCGAAAACCATCGATCCCTCTCAAATCAAGAAGGTATCCAATAAGCCCAAGGAGTTGCCGCCGCAAGTCTTGGTCGCCGACGCCGACTACAAGACCGGCGAAGCGCAAGCCGTCGAAGCCACGCCGCAACAGCAGCAACAACTCTGGGAACTCGCCCATCAAGAGTACGATCGAGCGTTAAAGGTCGATCCAAAATATGTTCCCGCCTATCGAGGTTTGGCTCGGCTGTATACCGTCATGCAGGAGCACGGGCAAGCCGTCGAGACCTATCAGAAGGCGCTGCGCATCGAACCCAAGAACGGTTCCCTGTGGTACGACTTGGCCATGTGCCACAACACCCACAAGGACTGGAATGCGGCCCTGGATTGTCTCCAAAAGGCAGCTAAAATCGATCCGAATAATCGCAACTATTCGAATGCCCAAGGCGTGATCCTCGCCAAGGCCGGCCGCTACGACGAGAGCCTGAGCTGCTTCGCCCGAACGCACGGCGATGCGATGGGCTGCTATCGTCTGGCGCAGACGCTCGACCGCTTGCAGCAACCGGGCATGAGCCGCTACTACATGGAGGCGGCTCTGCGAAAAGATCCGAATATCGCTTCCTCTCTCAATCCGCCGGTGCAGCAGGCGTCCTATCGAGATGCCGCCTACCAAGATCCCAACGTAGCCGTGCCGACTCCCATGCCGGAAGCCGACTCGTCGCCGACTCCCGTGATTGTGAACTCCTCACCGGCGCGCGGTACGCCACCTTCGATGCGTGAATCGGATTCGACACCCACGATCGTGAACGCATCGCCGGCGCGCGGCGCGTCTCATCCTCTTCCTCCTCCGCCACCGATCGGCGAATGACGACTCGCGTCGAAAAAATGACCGAATTCACGCTTTCGTCCGCGCCCGCCCGTAACGCTGCCGCCCCAACCTCTGTTGTTGACTTGCAGGCTGTAGCCCAGCCGCCGAACCGAGGTGGGGCCGACTTAGCCAGATTGCGCACCACAGAGAACGCAGAGAGCGCAGAGGAGGCAAGAGAAATGAGTTACTGACAACGGCCTCGCATGTTGCCGCGGTAAACTCGCTCGCCCCTCCATGAGCTTAACCTCTTCAGAGGCAATCTTTTGTATTTTCTCTGCGATCTCTGTGGTGACCTATTCGGATTACCGCCAGCGTCGTCGGCCGTCGGACAGTTCCAGGAGTTTCTCACGAAGCGTAGCCAAAATGGTCGCGTCCTGCATAAATCATAGAATGGCAGAGAGGTTAGGACAAAGGCAATCGAACTTCGGCAACGTATTTTGGCGCAAGTCCTTCGACTGTCGGTTCGCCTTGCGATCGCGGCGCGCCGATGATAACAAAGTACCCAGAGATTTCTTTTTCCCCATCTTCAGCGAGGTTCCTCGACGATGCGGAACAGTCTGCCGGTGGTCAACCTGACGGAAGCGACGTTCGAGTGCATCTTTGGCCGAGGCTGCGATGGCATTTGCTGCCAAAACGGTCGGCCTCCCGTCTATCCCGACGAAGTGGAACGCATCGACGCGCATCTGGAGAAATTTCTACCGCATCTGCGACCGGCAGCGCGGCGGTTGTTGGAGAAAAAAGGTTATTTGAGCAATCGTCGCAAGTTCGATCTGCCGATGCTGCGCGTGGTGGATAGTTGGTGCGTTTTCTTTCACGAGGGGTGCGTGCTGCACAAAGTTGGCGCGGCCGAGGGCGATGCCTATCGCTACAAGCCCTCCGCCTGCGCCCTCTTTCCCTTGGCCAAGAACGGCAACGACGAATGGTACGTTCGGCAACGGGGCTACGAAAACGATAAGTGGGATCTGTTTTGCCTCGACCCCAAGGCCAGCTCGATACCGGCTGCGGAATCGCTGCAACCCGAGATCGCCCTGGCCGAACGCTTCACGCGCGAACAGGAAGCAGAAGCGGCGCGCGCGGCGAGTTGAGGGCGCAATCCATTTGGGAGGGCGAGCGCGAAATCGTTTCGCGGATTCGCGCCGGAAAATGCTTGACAAGAGAGATACGGGGTCTAACATCAATGGAAGATTGCTTTTCTCTCCTCGTCTCTTCCGTTTGGGTTCGGGTGTATTGGTAAATGGGGCATCGAACAACGCGGTGTTCCTCGCAAGGAGTTTTCCATGTCGTCGCAACCGCGCCGTCGGCGTCTTGAAGTCGAGCAAATCGGCGATGTCACGGTGGTCAACTTCGTGGACCGCAAGATTCTGGACGATCAGAACATTCAGATCATCGGCGATCAGCTGTTCGGCTTGGTGGAAAATGAAGGGTTTCGCAAACTGTTGCTCAATTTCGGCAATGTGGAATACCTTTCGAGCGCCGCGCTGGGTAAACTGATAACGCTCAACAAGAAGTTGCACACCGCCGGCGGGCGCTTGATTCTGTGCAACATCGACCCGCAGATTCTTGAAGTATTTGAGATAACCAAACTCGATAAGGTGTTTAACATTCAGAAGGAAGAACAAGCGGCCTTGCAAGCGTTTTAGCGGCTCTTGGCCATCGGCGTTGGCCCCTCGGAAATCCGAGGTTCGTCGACGGAAAGCCGATGACCGCGGGCCGATTGCCGACGTCAAGGAGGTCCAATCCGTGCCTTTAACCGTTGCTAACATCATGAAACCGCAGCGCGATGTCAGTCCGGCGATTGCCCTGGAGGTCTCCATCCCCAGTAATGCTGCCGAAGCGCGACGGATTCAAGATGAGATCGAGCAAGTTCTTATCGCTCGTCAGATCAACGACCGCGACATTTTCAGCATCAAACTCGCTCTTGAAGAGGCACTGGTCAACGCCATCAAACACGGCAACCAGATGGATCACCTCAAGAAAATCCGCATTGCCTACCAACTCTTTCCCGATCGCTTTGAAATCCAGATCACCGACGATGGCCCCGGTTTCGACCCCGGCGACGTACCCGATCCGACCGCGTTCGAGAACCTCGAACGTCCTTGCGGACGCGGACTGATGCTCATGCGCCACTACATGAACGAAGTCGCCTACAACGACCTCGGCAACACCGTCACCATGAGCAAACTCTTCCGCGCCAACCCGAATCCCAGCCCCAACGGCAAGAAATAGGTCGGCAATCGGCTACCGGCAATCGGCTTTCGGCAATCGGCTCTCAAAACCGTAGGCGATGTCCGATTCTGTATAACATAGCTTAATCGTGTTGCCGATCGGTGCCGATAGCCGACAGCCGAGAGCCGATAGCCGCATATGACTACACCGATGATGAAGCAGTTCCGGGACGCCAAGGAGCGCCATCCGGGAACGATTGTGTTGTTTCGCAACGGCGATTTTTACGAGCTATTCGAGGAAGACGCCGAGATTGGTTCCCGTCTGCTCGGCATCACCCTGACGAAACGCGACAAAGAGATCCCCATGGCCGGCGTGCCATACCACGCGCTGGAGCGCTATCTCGGCAAACTCTTGCAAGCGGGGCATCGCGTGGCCATCTGCGAACAGATGGAAGACCCGCGCTCCGTCAAGGGACGACCCGTTCACCGCGAGGTCGTCCGCGTCGTCACGCCGGGTACGTTGACCGAAGACGATCTACTCGATCCGCTCCGCTCCAATCATCTGCTGGCATTCGTGCCTCCGAATGGGAGAGCGCCGGCCGGTTTGGCGTGGGTCGAGCTATCCACGGGCGTGTTTCAGGCCGCCGACGTGCCGGAAACGCGGCTGGCCGACGAGGTGCTGCGCCTTGCGCCCTCGGAGTACCTCTTCGCGGAATCGACGGCCGACGAGACGGCTTCCTTGCTTCAGCGCCTTCGGGACGCGCTGCCTCGGCTGACCGCGACTTCCCGTCCCGATTGGACCTTCGATCCCAAAACGGCCCACGATGCCTTATTGGAACACTTCGGCGTTTCGACGATGGCCGGCTTCGGCTTCGAGGATCGACAGCCGTGCCTGATTGCCGCCGGCGCGTTGCTTTTGTATCTGCGTGAAACACTTCAAGCCCGCCTGGCGCATCTCACTCGGCTGCGCCCTTACTCCGACCGAGGCTTCCTTTTTCTCGACGAAGTGACGCGCCGCAGTTTGGAGTTGACGCGTACCCTGCGCGACAACGCGCGGGTCGGCTCGCTTCTCTCGGCTCTGGATCGCACCGTGACGCCGATGGGCGCGCGGCTGCTGCACGATTGGCTGCTGGCCCCGTTGGCCGATCGCGAAGCCATTGAGTCCCGCTTGGATGCCGTCGAGGAGTTGCTGCGCGAACACCGGAGGCGCGGCGAGTTGCGCGAGTGTCTGCGCGGCATCTCCGATCTTCAGCGTTTGACGGCCCGCGCCAGCACCGGCAGTGCTTCGCCGCGCGATCTCGCCGCCGTCGCACGCACCCTGGCCTTACTGCCTCAGGTTAAGACTCTCTTGTCTGGATGCGCTGCGGTCCTGCTGCGCGATCTGCACGCGCGCCTCGAGCTTTGCCCCGACTTGCGCGAGACGCTGGAGAAAACCCTGACGGACGATCCGCCGCTCAATCCGCGCGAGGGCGGCATCATTCGTCCCGAGGCCAACGACGATTTGAAGGAGACCTATCATCTGCGGGCCAACGTCAAGACCTGGATGGCCGAGTTTCAGGCCAGAGAGGCGCTGCGCACCGGCATCTCCAGTCTCAAAGTGGGCTTCACCGAGGGCTACGGCTACTACTTGGAGATCACGCATACCCATCGGACCAAGGTTCCCTCCGAATATCAGCTGCACCGCTCGCTGAAGAACGCCAATCGCTACCTCACCGCCGAACTCGCGGAGCAGGCCGAAAAGGTGCTAAGCGCCGAGGAGAAGATCAAGCAACTCGAATACGATTTGTTCGTACAGCTGCGCGAAGGCGTAGCCACTCAAACGGCGCGTCTGATGCAGACGGCGGAAGTCTTGGCCGTCCTCGATGGGTTGGCCTCGCTGGCCGAGTTGGCCGCCGAGCGCGGCTACTGCCGGCCCGCGCTGGACGACGAACCTATACTGGACATAAAGGAGGGAAGACATCCCGTTCTCGATCAACTGCTCCCGCCGGGCACGTTCGTACCCAACGATACCATCTTGGGAGCGGACGAGGGAACCTTTCTCCTCGTGACCGGACCCAACATGGGCGGCAAAAGCACGTTCTTGCGGCAAACGGCGCTGTTGACGTTGATGGCACAGATGGGCGGGTTCGTGCCGGCGCGCGCGGCACGCATCGGCTTGACCGACCGCGTCTTCACCCGCGTCGGTGCCAGCGACGAATTGAGCCGGGCGCAAAGCACGTTCATGGTGGAGATGACCGAGGCGGCAAACATCCTCAACAACGCCACGCGGCGCAGCCTGGTCGTCCTCGACGAAATCGGCCGCGGTACCAGTACCTACGACGGCGTCTCGCTGGCCTGGGCCATCACCGAGTATTTGCACGACCGGATCGGTTGCCGCACGCTGTTCGCCACCCACTATCACGAACTGGCACAGCTGGCCGAACGTCTGCCGAATCTACGCAATGGCAACGTCATGGTGCATGAGGGGGACGAAGGCATCGTCTTTTTGCACAAAATCGCGCCGGGCAGCGCGGACAAGAGCTACGGCATTCACGTCGCCGGACGCGCCGGCGTGCCGGAAGAAGTGTTGTCGCGCGCGCGGGAAGTGTTGGCCGAGTTGGAACGCCATCACCTCGAAGCGCCGGATCGCCCCGGACGCCTCCGCCGTCCTCTCTCCGTGCAACGCAGCCTGTTCGCCAACGAAAGCGATCCCATTCTGCAAGCGCTGCGCGAACTCGATCTCGAACGTCATTCACCGGAAGCGATCGTCGCCGAGGTGCGCCGTTGGAAGCGCGATTTGCGCTAGTCGATCTCGTTCAATCGAATTGCGCCGCGCCGCTCGCGGACGGGTCGTAGGGTTGCAGCCATTGGATGATCTCGATGCGATTCTCGTCCGGATCGAAGACGAAGAAGCGATCGCAATGGGGGATCGGCGTCGTCTCTTGAATGGCGATGCCGTGGGCGTGGAAATAGCGGCGGGCTTCTGGAACGTCGGCGACGCGCAGGGCGAAATGGCGAGCGCTCACGGCATCGGGTTGGGGCTTGAGCAACAGGTGCAGCTGTTGATTGCCCAGATCGAACCACAACACGCGGAAGTCGAACGTCTTGGGCTTGGCGATCTCCTTTAATCCAAGGATGTCTCGGTAGAAGCGCCGACTGCGCGCCGCATCGGTGATGAGGACGGAGACGTGATCGATCTGCTGGATGTTGAAGCCGGCCATGATGATTCCTCGTCGCGCTTGGGTTTTCGTCAGTGTAGCAAACGAGGTCGCACAGCAGCTAGGTTCGCGCGCCATTTATTTTTACGCGCGAATCGTTTTGCCGGTGCAAGAATGAGCTAGACTTGTTGGAAGAAGGGTCGTTTTCTGCCTCGGTGCGCGCGGGGACGGCCGATTCGCACGACGGAACGCACCTTGAGAGATCGCCATGCACAACGCCGCGTGGGTGAAACTGCTGAGCCACATCCCGGCCAGCGAGCAGTCGAAACTCATGCTGGTATCCACCAGCGGGACGGAAATCACGATCCAATGTATCTTGCGTCTCGATCCGGAGTGTTTGGCGCTGCGGGGACGGTTGGCGGGCAGTACCGACTCCGGCCGCGTCTTCTTCATACCCTATTCGCACATCGACTATTTCGGATTTCAGCAGCCTCTTAAAGAGTCCGAGTTTCACGAATTGTTCGGCAGTCTCGAATCGCTGGGATCGAGCGGATCGGCCAAGGTCGAGCCGGTCGAGCCGGACTCGTCCCCGCCGGGTTCGCAGACGCCGCCGCGCGGTTCTTCGTCGATCAAATCCATCGTCTTGGAGAAATTCCGCTCGCGCGCGGTGACCAATCCCGGTACGCAGATTCGGCCTTCGCTCGATGAATAGGCGTGCGGCCCGTTCGTCGCTATGCTAACGTGCATGGCTACCACAACCGCACCCTCGATCCCCGCCGGATTGCAAAGCACCCCGATCACCAGCATTCAACCCGGCGGCGGCTTTTGCTTCGCCCTGGAACGAGCCTGGGGACGTTGGCGACGCGCTTGGCTGCGCCGCGTTCGTCCCGCTTACGTTCGCCGCACGGCCGAACGGCGACAGGGCGACTGTCCCAACTGCCCCCACGACATCATCGACTCACGCGATCTGAAACTGGTTCGCAACGTCTGCGGCTACTCGTTCCGTCCCGAAGACGACGCCTTCGCCTGGCGCGATCGCCTGCACCTCGCCCGTGCCGGACTGTGCGAGCTGCTGTTTTTCAGTGCGATTTTCTTCCTTCTCAGCCTGGGGAGCGTTCTACTCGGTCTCTTCGTCCACCCGCTGTTGTTTCTCCCCCTCATCCTTACGCTGACTCCGTGGCTGTTCGTCTTGTCGTTCTTCCGCGATCCAGAGCGCGCGATTCCCAGCGATCCGGATGCTCTCGTCAGTCCCGCCGATGGAACCGTCACCCACGTTGGCGAGACGGTCGATGCCGATTTCCCCGGCGGCCGGGCCTTCACGATTAGCATTTTTCTGTCGGTGTTCAACGTCCACGTCAATCGACTGCCGCGCACCGGCCGGGTCGCCGCGCTGCGCTACTATCCCGGCGAGTTTCTCGATGCCCGCGCCGCCGACTGCTCGGTGCGCAACGAACAATTTTGGATCGACCTGACCGACGCCCAGACGGGCGGCCTGATCCGCGTCAAGCAGATCGCCGGAGCCATCGCTCGGCGCATCGTCTGCTGGCTGAAACCCGATGAGGACGTGCAAGTCGGCGAGCGTCTGGGCATGATTAAGTTCGGCTCGCGCACCGAGATTTCGGTGCCGATGGAGTTGGTTCAGGAAGCGCTGGTGCGCGTCGGCGACACCGTCCACGGCGGCAGCACGATTTTGTTGCGGATGAAGAGACCGTTATGAGATGGAAGTGTTACTTTGTCCTAACGCCGCTCGAAGCATCGTCAAAAAGAAGGCGCTCCGGTTTGCGAAAGTAGACGTGGAACTGCTCTTCCGAACCAACTTCGTCCGCGAGTTGCCGCAAGTCCAGACGGCGCAGTAAATCTGCCGTGATGGGACGCTTCGTATCCCAGAATACGAACGCCCTGTAGAATGCCTGAGCCGTAGACGAATTGAGGAGCGATGCCAAATACTCGGCTTGTGACTGCGTCGAACAAGGCAGGAAATACGAGGTGTCATCGAGAACGACCGGCTTACCCTCGACTGGGCCAACCGTCACAAAGGCCAATTTTTTGTAGAAGCCACTGATGGCGACCTTCCACGGCGCAAAGGTATACTCGCCGACTCCGAAGACGGAAAACGGGGGGCGGTTCCGGTAGATCGAACTGGCGCGCTTGTTCAACAACTCCTCATGGGCTTTGAGATAGGCCCATGTTTTCGGCGCTCGCTCTTCTATCATCCTCGTGTCGTTGCCTACGGTCCTCTGGGTCACAAGCATGTAGCGGTTTCCACGTTCACCGCCCTTCGCCACCTGGGAACTTTTCAGCATAGGAAACAAATAGGTGTCCTCCAGTTCCAGAAGTTCACCGATGCCATTGCGGTATTTCTCTCCTTCCCGATAAACTTCCATTACCTTGGCGCAGTCGTGTTTGACCCCCGAACGCCACTTTACGACCTCCTCGCCGCACAGGTGTTTCCAACGGTGATAGGCAGCAATGTCGGCGAGCAGCATCTCGTCTTCGTAGCCGATCGTGGTCTTCATCTTGGCGTCGTGATCCAGGTGCGCATATACCTTGGCTTCTCGGTCGTAGGCTTTCGGCTTGAAGTGTGTCAGCAGCAAGACGGCATCGACGGCGGCATCGAAGTGAAGGTCGGCATCAATCGGGTATAGGCTCGACCGCTCCATGGCGATCCGCTTCTTCCACCCGTGGCACAGCGTTTTCCGTGCGACCGATGCCTTGCACAGAATGGCGAGGGAGCCGCGTCGTCCGTTCATTGCTTCCAACAAGCGGATCAACATCCATTCGGAAATATCGAAGTTCGCCTTACCCGTGATGGCATCAATGCCCCTGCGATTCTGGAAGTTCGTCTTGGTGGGCAGGTTTTGACTGCCGAGCGTGCTAAGGTGAGCGTTCGTAACCCACGGTAGATTGCCGAGTATCAAGATCGGCTCCGGCAATTCCGAGAGTACCTTCTCCCAAAGTGTGGCGAAGAAGTCCGCCTCAACTATTCGCACCTTGTCGGCATCTCGCCGTCGTTGAAGTATCGCCTCGGCCCGCTGGATGTACCGTGCGTCGATGTCCATGCCAAGTGCTTCCCGGACATCCTTGAATCGATCGAGACCAGCGAAAAGAAATGTTCCCTGCCCGCAAGTTGGTTCTAGTAAAGCAGCGGGGCGCAAATCCTGCGAACTTAGTAGGGAGCAGACATCGCGCGCCAACTTTTCCGGCGTCTGGAAGTCGCCGTACTCCTTGGTCTCGCTCGTCGACGCCTTGCGCATTGGGCCAACCTTTCTGCGACAAATCGATCCTTCTCGATCTGCTTTGGTACAAGGGCGTGACGGAGTCCGAACCGGCCGATTATCTCAACTTCTGGATTCCTACAACCTTGCCCGCTCGTTCGATGACCCGCGCATATTGCAGCCGCCATTGCAAGGCATTGGAGATGGTCAGGTAGCCCTGCTCACAGGATTTCTCCAATAACTCTTCCGCTATCTCGTTGGCCTCAATCTCATCGACCGGCAAATTCCTGTCGTGCATGAGGCCAACCAGATCTTCGACGTTGCATCCAGATTCAAGGTGTTGGCGGATCATTCGCGTCATGGTAAAGTCGGCTGTACGGTGTTCTTCAACGAAAACCGTGTGCAAGATGTTCAGGATCGCGGTAGCCGTTTTCGGATCGTCCGTCTTCTCGTAAACGAACACAAGCACCGAGTAGCCGAGACCGAAAATCTTCTGGCGCGCCGATTTGAATGGACACGAGGATTGAGGCTGCGCGATGGCCGTGACCTTCATGTCCACCTTTAGTTCGGGAAAATCAATTCCAATTGCGGAATTGCTGGGTGCGAAAGTGTACTTGCCCTCAAGGTAGGCGCGGAACTTGTGTTCGAGGTATGTCCCAATAGCCTTGCCGTCCGTGACACCGTAGAGCGTAGGCTCGGAGTAGGTGGACTCGACTTCTGCAAAAGTAGCGGCTTCTTGGCACAACAAAGCGATCGTTAGTTTGGCCTTCTCCATCCGATCTACCCTTCTTCCTCACGATTCTCTTGACTTTACCAGCATCGTGTGCAAAAGTCCACGTCCACGGGCAAAAAAAGGGGAAGAAGCTTTAGAGGCTCTCCGATAAGCTCCTCTCTCCCTTTACTCAGGGGGAGAGGGGGTGAGTTTTCCGCATTTTTCCACCCCCTCTGAGGTAAAACACCGCCAAGAGGGACTCGAAATCAGCAGGTATCCTATTTGCAAGCAGTTACGGAATTCGTCAAAAGGAGGCTTGTTACGAAGAGGGTTCCTCTCGAGGAGACGGTAAACGAGAACCCTGGGATGCGGGGAGTCGATGGAAACCGTCACGATTCCTGAAACAAGGCCTGGATCGGCTTCCCCGCGTTCAGGCGCAACGGGCGATTGAGCGCGTCGCGTATCTCGGCGTCGGCGTCGACACCCAGCGCCCCGTAGACCGTCGCCCCCACATCGTAAGGCGTGTAGGCATCACTGACCGGAAAGGCGCTCGAACGATCGGAGCGACCGATTACCCGTCCGCCGCGGACCCCGCCTCCGGCAAACAGACCTGAATAGACCGATGCCCAGTGGTCGCGCCCCGGCTGCGTCGATCCGGGTAGCGTCGAGACCTTCGGCGTGCGTCCGAACTCGCCCAGCGCTGCCACCAGCGTGTCCCCCAGCCGGCCCTCCGCTTCCAGGTCATCGATCAGAGCCGCCAATCCCTGGTCCAGCCACGGTAACAGACGGGTCTTCAATCGGCCCCAGTTGTTGGCGTGGGTGTCCCAACTCTGCACGATTCCCATGTTGGCCTGGATGACCGGGACGCCGGCCTGAACCAGCCTGCGGGCCAGCAGCAGCGACTGGCCGAACTGATTCCGGCCATAGCGTTCGCGTACCCTGTCGGGCTCGCGCTCCAGACGAAACGCCTCTGCCACCCGCCCTGAGATCAGCATCTCAAAGGCGCGCTCCTGATGCTTGCGGAAGAGATCTTCCCCGCCGGAAACCGAGCCGATCCGGTCGAGCAGTCGGCGTCGTTGATCCATGCGGGAACGATCCGTGTCGTCGCGCAGGCGGTAGGAGTCCATGCGGAAGTTGGGGGCGTTCGGATCCTGGGTGACCAGCAACGGATCGTGAGTAGCACCGAGGAAGCCGGCATGTTGGCCGGGCCAGGTCAGTGGCCCCTCGATCAGGGAATGCGGCAGCGTCACGCCGGACGGAACGCCATCGAAGCGTGGGTGGACGCAGTTCAGTCCTGCCGCGTAGCAGGGCCAGTCGCGTCTCGACAGGATGTTGTCGAGGTCGCTGCCGCGCTGGCTGGGCATTGGGGCACCGGTGAGCAGGCGATGCGTGGCCGGCAAATGGCCATTTTCCTTGTGCGACAGCGACCGCACGAGAGCCCAGTGGCGCATCCGCGATGCCAAACGTGGCAGGTGTTCGCACACATGGATGCCAGGTACCGCGGTCGCAATCGGCTTGAACTCGCCGCGGATTTCGCTCGGGGCATCTGGCTTCATGTCGAGCGTGTCGAGTTGGCTCATACCGCCGGTCAGCAGCACCAGGATGACGGAGCGCGACTTACCTGTCTCCGCCAGGCGCGACGCCGAAGCGGCCCGGCCAGCGAGGAGCGCGGGGAGTCCGACCCCAAGCAGGCTGCTGGCACCAACCTGAAGGAACTCGCGACGGTGCAGGATGGGATGTGAGAGCATGGTGAAATACCGGCGGGTGAGTGAACGACGCATCAGGCGGGCGGGTGAGAGGATTGTATCAACCGCAGGTTTGTGAAGCCAGCACAGTTTTCACCCTCAATGAGATCGTGAACGGCGGCTCCGGATACTCTTGAATCTCACCGTCTGCGAAGTGCCAGCCCACCCACTCGCGATCCGTGGCGAAGGATCGGCCACTGAGACGGTGGAGAGCCTACCGCAATGCCTGGCTTTGCTGCTCCGAGTCTGTCCCCTGCTGGAGCCAGCCGGCGCACAGGCTGACGGCACGTCGGTCACCCGTCACAATCGAGTGCATGATCCAGCGACCGACTCCGGTGAACTCCGTGGCGAACCTGCCAATCCAGCTCCGGCCGCCCAAACTCCACACGCACTCGATCCGCTCGAGCGACGCTCTTCGCATGATACCAGCCTTGCAACGGCTTTTCTTATCGTTCGCATCGACGTTCACCTGTGTCGTGCGGTGCCCATTCCTTACTCCGGATGATGGCGGGCCAGCTACGCCCGTGGCTCATTGGCATTATTCTCAGAACAACTCCAGCAGCGGGGTGCCAGTACTCACCGGGCGAGTAAAGCCGTCTCGGCCCAGGCGCGTCTCCGGGGCGATACCGAGCGAATGGTAGATCGTGGCTCCCAAGTCCTGCACGCGCACTGGGCGATCCTTCACGAAGGCCCCGATGCGGTCGGTCTCGCCGATCACCCCGCCGCCGCGAGTGCCGCCACCTGCCAGAATCGCGGTCCAGCAATTCGGCCAGTGCTGGCGTCCCGGCATGCGATCCGGCTGATTGATCCTTGGTGTGCGGCCGAACTCGCCCATGCACACAATGAGGGTCCGTTCGAGCAAACCGCGGTCGCGCAAGTCCTCGATGAGCGCGGCCAGCCCCTGGTCCAGACACGGCAGGCACCACCCCATCCCATAGGAGCCGTTTCCGAAGGCGTTGCCCATGCCCATCTCGCTGCCGTGCATGTCCCAACTCGACGCGGGCGGACCACCGCCGGTCTTGCCGGGAGCGCTGCCTGTCCACCCATTGACCGTAACGAAGTTGACGCCCGCTTCGACGAGCCGCCGGGCGAGCAGCAGGTTCTGGCCCAAGGCATGCATGCCGTATCGGTCGCGGACCTTGGTCGGCTCGCGAGTGACGTCGAAAACATTGCGGCCCTGGCCGTTTGCCAGGGCAAGCGCCCGCTGCTGCAGGTTCTCCCAATCGCGCGTGGAACGTGCGTCGTCGCCGCCGCGGGTGGTGTTGAGGGAGTTGAGAAGGCGGCGGCGAACCTCCAGGCGCTCAGACGAGAAGGCCGGCTGCAATTCCTCGGGGGGGCGGAAGGTCGGCAAGGCGGGATGGTTGTTGGCGTTGCCGACGAAGAGCGGCTGATACTGTGCGCCAAGGTGGCCGCCCGAGCCGATGTTCGGGGCGCAGAAGACCGGATCGCCAACGCAGCGGATGAGCCAAACGTAGTTCGCGATGTTGCGTTCGCTTGGCTTCAGCCGCGAGACGATCGAGCCGAGGTAGGGAGAATCGGCGGGAGCGCCTGCCTGCCCGCTCAACAGGTGGTGCATGGCGTCGAAGTGGTTGCTGATGTTGCCGACGTGCGTCATCGAGCGAATCAGCGTCAGGTGCTTCGCCAGCGCCGGCAGACGCGCGTGCAACTCGGAGACGCGCATGCCAGGAACGGTCGTGGCGATCGGTTTGTAGGGGCCGCGAATCTCCTTGGGAGCGTTTGGCTTGAGGTCCCAGGTGTCAAGATGACTCGGGCCGCCACAGAGCAGGATGAAAATGCAGGAGCGTTCGGCTGCCTCACCGCGCAGACCGCGCTTGGCATCGAGATTGGCCGCGACCATGCCAGGTGCCGCCATGGCAAGCGCCCCGATGCCGCCCGCCTGCAAGAGTTGCCGCCGCGAAAGAAGTCTTGAGCTTGCCTGCATGGAATCTCCTTCAAAAGGCTGCCTCAACGAAGCTGAAAAAACAGGCATCGTATCAAACGGGCCGATTCCGGCCCCGAACTGGGTTGACAAGTAAAGGGGAAGCGCCTTCCCTGAGTGGAGTTTGACCCTAACCACCCAGGCAAGAGTCCCCAATGAGCATCCTAACCCTGACGGAATGGATTCGCAATGCGGCCATGAATGCGATCGTTTCTGGATTCGGGTTCTTTTCACCTCCGCAGAAGCCAATCGACGATGCGGCGTTCGGCCCAGCGGAAGCCGCCTTCGCCGTCCCAGCCGAGAAAGCCCAGATGACCGCCGTGATCGACGATGCGCACCAACACGTTCGACGGCGTTTGCAGTGCCTCGAACGGCTCGACGGCGATAAACGGATCGTCGCGCGCCGTCAGAATCAACGCCGATTGGACGATGTTCGGAATGAGCGGAGCGGACGAGGCGCGGCGGTAGTAATCCATCGCGTCCAGAAAGCCGGAGCGCGGGGCGGTGTACCAGTCGTCGAACGCTCGCAGCGTCAAGCGACCGGGCGGAAAGCGTAAGGGCGGCAGGTCGGGAAAGAGGCGTTGGCGCTGTCGGGCATCGAAGAGGAGATCGCGACAAAAGTTATCTTCATAGATGCGATTGCGCGGCTGGGCCAATAAGTCGCAACAGCGCGGCAGGTCGATGGGGGGCGACACGGCGACGAGGCGCTTCAAGCCGGGAGGAGGACGGTGGGCGGATTCGCCGGCCATGCGCAACACCAACGCACCGCCCAACGACAACCCCACCAACAACAAGGGCGACGACGGACTCCAGGTGTGTATCTCTTCCAAGGCGGCGCGGATGTCGCTGGAGCGTCCCGCATGATACACGTTGCGCGCCAGGCTCAGTCCCGCTCCCGCGCCGCGCAGATCCATGCGGACCACGCGCACGCCCCGCGTCAACATCAGAGCGGCCAGGCGGCGAATGTGCGGCGATGCGTGGGAGCCGCTCAGGCCGTGAACCAGCAAGGCCAACGGGTCACCCGGCTTCCAGCCCGACGGCGTATTGTTGTGTAATACCAAAGCGTCGCCATCGGGCAGACGAACGAGGCGGCGTCGGTCGGGAACGGGACAATCCAAACCGGGAACCAGAGCGCCGAGCAGCGTTTGAATGTGAGCGTTTCGCAAAAGGGGCAGCGGGCGAAAGTCGAAATCCGCAAGTTGCCTTTGTAGTTCCGAAGATGGCGGGCGCATCATCGCGGGTTACTCCGAGTGACCGAATCGTCCACAGCGCGGCAATGCCGGTTCTTCCTATCTTAGAATCTCCTCGATTCCGCGTCAGCCCGCGACGGCGACAGAGCGAATTATTCCCCTCGCTCCGCTTCCCGTCGCATCTGTTGCCACAATGCCGCAACGTGTTCGCGCTCGGTTGACTCGACCCCAATCGAAACGCGGACCAGCCAACGACCGTCCAACAGTGCCGGGGTGAGATAAGCCGCGCCGGAGCGGTTGAGGCGTTCGACCCAGGCCAGCGTGTGCCGATCCAGCGATTCAGCTTGCAGTCCCGGTGGTTCGTGGCGGACGCACACCGTTTGCAGCGGAACCGGAGCCACGACGCGCCAGTTCGGCGCGGCGGCCACTTGCTCGGCCAACCACCGAGCGTTGGCGAGATCGCGGCGCAGACGGGCTTGTAGGTTCTTCACCCCCTCGGCCCGGAGCAGACACCACAGTTTGAGCGCGCGGAAACGCCGACCCAGAGGGATGCCCCAATCGCGCAGGTTCTTGACGCTGCCGTCCGCCGTCGATTGCAGATAACTCGGATTGGTGGACATCACGCGAATGAGATGTTGCGGATCGCGTAGGTAGTAGAGCGAACAATCGAAGGCCACGCCGGGCCATTTGTGGGCGTTGAAAACCAACGAGTCCGCTCCTTCGATGCCGTGCCACAAGCCGCGACATTCGGGCAGCATCATGGCCGCCCCCGCCATAGCCGCATCGACGTGCAACCAAAGACCGCGTTGGCGCGCGATGGCGGCCAGCGGTTCGAGCGGATCGAAAGCGGTGCAGGTGGTGGTTCCGCTGGTGGCCACGATGGCGCACGGTCGCCCGCCGGCGCGGACATCGCGGTCGATGGCCGCCTCCAACTCCGCCGGACGCAGGGCATAGGCGCGATCGTGGGGGATCGAACGCACGTTGGCGCGGCCAAACCCGGCGAGGAGGGCCGCCTTCTCGACCGAGCTATGGCTTTGATCGGAAGTGTAGACGAGGAGCGGGCGTTCCTCCGCTTGCAAACCTCCGGCGTTCAGACTGTAGCCCGTGGTTCGTTCGCGGGCGCACAACAGGGCGACCAGGGTACTGGTCGAGGCCGTGTCCGCAATTACGCCGCTCCACGCCGCGGACAGACCGACGAGTTGACGCATCCAATCGACGACGACCTCCTCCAGTTCGGTCAGCGCTGGACTGGCTTGCCACGATAGCCCAAGCACGCCCAGGCCGGTGCTGAGGTAATCGCCCAGCACGCTGGCCAAGTCGGCATTGGCGGGAAAAAAGCCGAAAAAGCTCGGATGCTGCCAGTGCGTCAACCCCGGCAGGATCACTCGTTCCAGATCGCGGAAGACGGCGGCGAAGTCCTCGCCCTCTTGGGGTGGAGCGGTCGGCAGCGCCGCCTTAATGTCGCCGGGCGCGGTCTGAGCGATCGCGGGTCGTTCGGCCAGACTTTCACGATAGTCGGCGATCCAGTCGATGAGTCGATGTCCGTGGCGTCGAAAATCTTCGGGAGTCATAACAATTCTACCAACGGAGGAATAATGGCAATCAATCGGAGCCGGAAGCGTTAGCGACGGTGTTTCGGGTTTAGCGCCGTCGCTGACGCTTCCGGCTCAGAAGCAACGTAGGAAGCGTCAGAGCCGGAAGCGTTAGCGACGGTGTTTCGGGTTTCGCGCCGTCGCTAACGCTTCCGGCTCTGACGTATCGTAGCTCTACACGCCGCGGCGCGGGCAGAGAGTGGCCAACGAACACGTCTCGCACTGCGGCTTGCGCGCTTGACACACCTGCCGACCGTGGAAAATCATGCGATGGGCGAACATCGTCCAATCTTTGCGGGGGATCAACTCCATTAGATCGCGTTCGATCTTCACCGGATCCTCGTGTTCGCTCAGCCCCATGCGACGACTGAGCCGACCCACATGCGTATCGACCGGAATGCCGGGTACGTCGAAGGCGTTGCCCAGAATGACGTTGGCCGTCTTGCGACCCACGCCGGGCAGCGGTACCAGTTCCTCCATGGTCCGCGGCACCTCGCCGTCGTGCTGCTCCACCAGCTTTTGACAGCAGGCCAGGATGTTCTTCGCCTTGTTGCGAAAGAATCCCGTCGATTGAATCAGCTTCTCCAACTCGCTCGGTTTCGCCGCGGCGAATGCGCGAGCATCGGGATAGCGCGCGAACAGCGCCGGCGTCACGCGGTTGACGCGCTCATCGGTGCATTGCGCCGACAAGATGGTGGCCACCAGCAGTTGCAGAGGCGTGTCGTAGTCGAGCGCGCAGTGGGCATCGGGATACAGCTTCGCCAGTTTTCGGGCGATGCTTCCGGCTTGCGCGCGCAGAGGGTTGGATGACTTCATCGAGGCATGGTAGCAAATCGCGCCCCAGGGCGACAGAGGCAAACCGCGTCCCCCTCACCCCAACCCCTTGTATGTTCTCCCATGCCACTTGAGAAGGGAGAACACTAAGGCGAATGGGTTGAAAAGCCGGGGTTTCCGCAAACAGCGGTGACCGAAAGACCCCGGTTTTCAACACAGTCGCTCTCCCCCTGAGTACAGGGGGAGAGGGGCTTCAGTTGCTCCCCTCTCCCCTGTACTCAGGGGAGAGGGGCTTCAGTTGCTCCCCTCTCCCCTGTACTCAGGGGGAGAGGGGCTTCAGTTGCTCCCCTCTCCCCTGTACTCAGGGGGAGAGGAGCTTCAGTTGCTCCCCTCTCCCCTGTACTCAGGGGAGAGGGGTAGGGGGTGAGGGGCTTTTCGGATCGGCTCTAGCGCGGGCGATTCGACTCGCCATCTTCGGGCGATGGTAGAACGGCCAGCGAAAGGAGGCAGCCGGGAAGAGTGGTATCGACGGGCGCAGAGAGAACCAGAGCGCCGCGGCGGCACGCGAGCGATTTGTAGGCGCGGACCTGCTCGCGGAGTTCGGATTGCAGATCGGTTTGCCCGGTCGTCTTGGCAAGAGCCGACGCGCGCCGGGCGGCGGCGAGAGCGGCAAACGGACGATGGTTGAGCGCCAGCGCCTTGGCCAAGGTTTGAACCCTCTCCACGCGCGGTGGATCGCTGGCATTGCAAGCCTGCTCGGCCAAGAAGAGGGCCATCGGCGGATAGTTCTTGCGCTTCACCTTCCCACCGCAATACAACTCTGCCGACTCGCGGATTTTATCGAGATACTCGGGATCGAGCCGTCGTCCTTCTCGATAGGCCTCTTCCGCGCCGCTTCGATCCCCCAAACGATCCAGGATCGCCCCCAAGTTGTAGATATTGAACGCCTTTTCCGACTCTTCTTGGCACGCCGCCTCGAACTCCCGGTGCGCCTCTTCGTTGCGTCCCAGGCACGCGAACGCTCGCCCCAATCGACCGCGGACGCCGGCATTATTCGGAGCGATAGCCTCCGCTTTTCGATAGTAGGCCAGCGCCTCCTCGATCTTTCCCCGATCGAGTCGAAAGTCGCCCAACATCGTCAAGGCGAACAGCGATTCGGGATACATGCGCAGGCCGATCTCAAACTGTTTTTCGGCTTCGTCGAGCATGTCGGCGTTGTAGAAGACGAGTCCATAGTAGCAGCGGCCGATCGAGCTGTCGGCCACATCCACCACATGAAACCATAGCAGTTCGTCTTCGCGCCAGAACATGGTCTGTCGGAACGTCAGTGCCAGACAGGCGAGAAGCAGCACGCTTGCCACCAGCCCCGTCGCCAGGCGCAGCCCAAGGGCGCTCTCCGGCAGCGACGGGATGCTCCAGGCGACCGCCACGAAAATGCCGATGAGGGGGATGTAAGTGTAGCGGTCGGCCATGCTCTGCACGCCGACCTGCACCAAACCGATGACGGGGACAAGCGTGCCCAGATACCACAACCATCCGACCAAGAGTGCCGGACGTTTGCGGAAACCGAGAAAGACGACGAGACTCAAAAGCAACAGGACCGTGGCGGAGACGAGTACGGGCTTCACGGGCAAAAGTCGCCCTTGATGTTGATAGAAGGCCGCCAGATCCATCGGCCAAACCGTCTTGCGCAGGTAGGTCGCATACGACACCACGGCGTTGCCCAGACGGAAACCCACGGAGAGATGTTCGCTCGGCCGCATCGCCTGCTTCTGCGCCAACACGGTGACGGCGGCGGAAGCGAGCGCCAACAGGAGCAGCGGCAGCTTTTCCAGAACGAGCCGCCCCCAGCCGGCGGGAGCGAAGCGCGGCACCGACGAACCGACGCCCCCCTCTGCCGGGTCCGCCGCACTCGGCGACCAAGGGCAGCGGCGCAGCGGCCAATAATCTATCAACAACAAGACGAAAGGCCACGTCACCAACATCGGTTTGCAGAGCAACCCCACGACGAACGAAGCCACGACCGTCCAATATTTCCCCAACGAGGGCCGTGCCGCATACAGCGCGTACAACCCCAAGGTGAGGATGGCGAAGAAGGTGCTGAGTACGTCTTTGCGCTCGGAGACCCAGGCGACCGATTCGACGTGCAGCGGATGCAGACCGAACAATGCCGCCACCAAAGCGGGCCTCCAGTCTTCACCCGTCATGCGCCGCAACACCAGGTACAAGCCGACCGTGCTGGCGATGTGCCAGATCGCGTTGACGATATGATGTTGCCGCGCGCGCAGACCAAACAATTGACAATCGAGTTGGTGCGACATCCACGTTAGCGGATGCCAATTGGCCGCGTAAAAACTCGTCCACGCCCAGACGACGTTGTCGCGCGTCAGCCCCGTGGAAACGTGAGGATTGTGGAAGACGTAGGTGGGGTCGTCGAAATCGACGAAATCGCAACCGACGACGGGAAGATACGCCAGCATGACGGCGAGGATGAGACCGAGACTGATTCGCAGCGGAAGACGATTTTCCATGTGCGGCGGCTCTCCACGTCGGGCGGCGAGGGGGTGCGAACTACGTTGTATCTTCTATATTGCGTGTATTTAATCGGCAACAAGACGGCGCATCGGCGGGTGTCGCCGCGAAGCGAGGCTGCGGACATACAACCGAGTTAGAGACGATCCGCAAAGCCCCCCTCGCCCCTGTACTCAGGGGAGAGGGGTCGGGGGTGAGGGGCGAGAATACTCGAAAAAATCACCCCCTCACCCCAACCCCTCTCCCCCTGAGTACAGGGGGAGAGGGGCTTCTCGGATCGC
>JAJXWW010000190.1:0-23472 GCA_021781415.1 Planctomycetota bacterium | reverse complement strand
GACATCGAGAAGGGAAAGAGGGGAAGACATGGCAAAGCCTCCAGCTTGGGTTTAGGCTTCTCCTCCTTACCCGCGAGCCGACTTCACGCCAAGATCAACTATTGAACTGCCCTGTTGCGGAGAGCCATCCGAGATGGAGGAACGCTTGACAGAGCCGAGAGGAGCAAGTTAGGATCACTGGGAGAGATAAAAAGAGACAAAGGAACACCGTCATGCGACCGGAAGACGTGCTGTTTTGGTTGCAAGCCCAACCGTTCCAACCCTTTCGCGTCACCCTAAATAGCGGTCGATCTTTCGAGGTTCGGCATCCCGAACTGGTGCGCCTGATGAGGACGAGCCTGCTTCATTTCACGCCGAGTAACCAAGAGGGTGTATTCGATCGCGCCGAGACGATCGGCTTGGTACTCGTCGAGTGCATCGAGCCGTTGGACGCGGCGACACGATCTTCCCACGAACACCATTGAAAGCGGCGCGACGCTCCGCAAGGGACAAGACTTCCTTCCATGAACTCTCCCGATTCGTCACCTCCCATTGACTCGCCCAGTCCCGAAGGACCGCCGCCGCCTTATTTCGTGCGCGGCAGCACGGTTCTCGCCGCCGCCCTGCTCTCCACGACCTTTCTCCTGTTAAGCTATTGGCCTCTGTGGCACAGCGACATTTGGGGGCATCTCAAGTACGGAGAATGGATCGTTCGGCACCATCGTCTGCCGGAGACGGAGCTTTTCCTATCTTCCGAAGATCGTCAACCGTACATCGGTTTCTATTGGTTGATGCAGGCGGGCAGTTTTGCCGTGTATTCTCTCGGTGAGCGTCTGGCGGGCGGAGACGAACTCCAGCGCTTGGCCGGCGGCGCGGAACTGCTTGCGGCGATGTACGCCGCACTGAGCCTGCTCAGTTGCTTCCTTCAGCTGTTGGCCTATCGGCGGGCCAGCGGTTCGACGCCGTTGGCGTGCATGGGGCTGGTTCTCGCCGTCGTATGCGTCAGCCGCGTCCAACGTCCGCAAGTCGCCGGTGAGGTCTGCTTTGCCGCCGTGTTGTGGGCGCTCAGCGGGCCGACGCTGTCGCGGGGCGCGCTGCTCCTGATTCCGTTATGTCTGGCGTTGTGGGCCAACTTGCACGGTTCCTATGCGGCGGGCTTGGTACTGATTGGCTTGTTCTTCGTGGGGCGTCTGATCGAGGTGGGACGTGCGTCGGGATCGTGGCGGTGGACGACGTTGACCGGCGACGCACAAGTTCGTCGTCTATTTCTCGTGGGACTTTTCTCCACCGTCGCAGTGTCGATTCTGAATCCACAGGGACCGCGTCTGCTGCTCGATACGTTGCTGTTCTCCAGGCTGCCCAATGTGCCGGCGATGGACGAATGGAACCCCTTGGACTTTCGCTGGGGCTTCGGCGATCACTGGTTATATATCGCCACGGTCGTTCTGGTGATGGTATCGCAACTCGTTAGCCCGCGCCTTTTGCCGCCGAGCGCTCTGCTGTTGTGCATCAGCTTCGGCGTTATGCCGTTGAAGTCGCAGCGCATGCTCATCTGGTGGTATGTGTTGGTTCCGTGGATCGTTCTGCCGGCGTGGGCCGCGCTCGGCAAGAGTTTGAAATGGCCCTGGCTGCACTATCGAAGCGAGGCGACGGGCGGCAAGACGCTGATGGCTGTCAGTTTCGTGGTACTCGCCGTGTGGTTATCGCCACCAACGCGCTGGCTGCGCTCCGGCCATCCCCGACCCCTGGAGCGCACGCTCGGCTTGGGAACGCCGTGGCAACTCGCCGACCAACTGACGAGGCCGAACGCCAAGACTTACTATCCGGATCTTGCCAAAGCCCTCAACGACTATCCCAACCATCGATTCCAGGGCACGATCTTCACCACGCTGACGCAGGGCGAGTATCTGTTATGGGAGTTACCCGCCGATGTCCCCGTATTGCTCTACACCCACGTTCACCTGTTTTCGTCGGCATATTTTCACGAATGTTTGACCGTCCTGACCGCCGAGCCGGGTTGGCGAACCGTTCTCGCTCGCCGCTGCGTCAACATGGTGGTCGTCGAGGTTGAGGATCATCCGCAACTGACCCAAGCTCTGAAGGCCGACCCAGATTGGGAGATCGTCGTCAATGAGACGGGCCTGCGAAGCAAACCCGATCCGCGCACGCGCCTTCTGGTAGCGGTGCGACGGGTGCCGCTAACGGCAAATAACTGAAGCCATTCAATCCATACAGCCGATACTATCCGCACAACCCGATCCGCACTTACCGCAGACAGCGCCGTCCTCGCGGAGGGCGAAGAGCGCGTGTCGTCCGAGCGCTCTCTTTGGGTGGCTTTCCCGAATACGACAGGAAAGAGAACGGTCATGTGGAAAATGGCAGCCAGAGGTCCAAACGCCTCTCGACAGTCCGAACGAAGACAACTCCGGAGATCTCCGGAGAGGCGCGGGAAGTTGGCGACATGCTGCGCCCTGGCGGCGTGGCTGAGTGCCGGACTACTCGATGCCGCCGAGCCAAATTGGAATCCGTTGGTATTGACCCAGGCCGCCCAGTCGGCGCAACCCGCGCCGTTGGTACAACCCGCGCCGCTGCCCGGAGCGGCTCCACAACCGTTGCCGCAACCCCAGCCGAGTACCACTCTGCCCCCGCCGCGATCGGTCGAAGGATTCCGGCCCGGACAGACGCGGCTGGAACGGCTCGGCAACGAACCCGGCCCGTTCGGCAGCACGCCCATCCCCACCGAGCAGGACTTGGCCGATCAGAAGAAGTACGTCCAGGAAATTGTCGATCCGCGCAACGTCCTCGATCTGGTTCTCGATCGCACGCGCATTATTCGTACCAATGAACCGCCCAAGCGCGTGCAGATCGGCGACGAGACGGTCGCCAGCTTCAGCACCGTCAGCCCCACCGAGGTTGCGCTGTTGGGCAAGCAGGTCAATACGACCGTCCTCAATTTGTGGTTCGCCGATCCGAAAAATCCACAGAAGGATAAGATCCTCAGCTATCTGGTCCGCGTTATCCCCGATCCGGAAGTCAAGGAACGTCTGGAGCGCACCTACCGCGCGCTGCAAGAAGAGATCAACAAGACGTTCCCGGACAGTCTGATTTGCCTGTCGCTGGTCGGCGATAAACTGGTGTTGACCGGCCAGCCCAAAGACTCCGCCGAGGCGACGATGATCTTGCGCATCGTCCAGGCCAACGCTCCCGGCGGTGGTGGAGGTGGCGGCGCGGGTCCGGCTCAAGCGGCGGGCACGCCCAACGGCATCCCCGTCGGCTCGATTCAGCAGACCGGATTTAACCCCGGCGATCCCAACGCCCCCAACGGACTACCCGGTCTCAACAGCTTTCTCATCGCCGGCGGTCCCAACGTCATCAACCTGATGCGCGTCCCCGGCGAGCAGCAGGTGATGCTCAAGGTGATGGTGGCCGAGGTCAATCGCTCGGCGGCCCGCTCGATCGGCGTCAACTTCAACATCACCAACAACAACGGCATCACACTGTTCGGCCAGAACACCGGCAACCTGTTCGCCGGAGGCCTCGGCGCGTTCGGCGGCTTCGGCGGTATCGGAGCCGCGGGCAATGGGACCGGCAACGTCGGCATCGGCGGATTCATCAACACCGGCTTCGGCAACATCGTCAACAACCTCAGCATCAACCTCGACCACGCCAACATTCCCATCGCCATTAGCGCCCTGCGGAATCTCAATTACGCCCGCTCGCTCGCCGAACCGAACCTGGTCACCCTCAACGGACAGACCGCCTTCTTCTTCGCCGGCGGCGAGTTTCCCGTGCCGGTCATCAGCGGCTTCACCGCCGCCGGTCTGCAAGGGGTCAACTTCATTCCCTTCGGCGTGATGCTCAGCTTCACGCCCTACGTCACCGACAAGGATCGCATCCGTCTGAGCATGTTCGCCACCGTCAGCACGCGCAACGAGAGCCTGGGTAGCTCCGGCTTCGGCGGTGGTGGCGGTGGTTTGGGCGGCGGCGGTTTGGGCGGCGGTCTGGGCGGCGGCGGTTTGGGCGGCGGTCTAGGCGGCGGCGGTTTGGGTGGTGGCGGCGGTGGTTTGGGCGGCGGCGGCGGGTTTGTGCCCGGACTCAATGCCCGCACCTTCTCCACGACCGTCGAATTGCGCGAAGGGCAAACGCTGGCCGTCGCGGGACTCATTCAGCACAGCCTGGGCGGCGACTCCACTCGCGTACCCTTCTTCGGCGACCTGCCCTTGATCGGCTCCTTGTTCGGCTTCAACGGCAATTCGCATTCCGAACAGGAGTTGGTCGTCTTGGTCACGCCGGAACTGGTGCATCCGCTCGAACCCAAGGAATGCCCGCCGTTGCCGGGTTCCGACATCTTCGAGCCGGGCGACCTCGAGTTCTACTTGCTCAATCGCATGGAGAGCCGGCGCATGGTCGATTATCGCTCGTCGGTGCGAACGGACATGGCCCGCATGGCGGCTTATCGTCACTGTGAGGATCAATACATCCTTGGTCCGCACGGCCAGACCGACGGGCCGGCTTCCAATCCCGCCGTACCGCTCAATCCGAACGCGGACGGGGCCAACTCGCCCTACGCTCCGCCCGCCCAACCGATGCAACCGCCTCCGGAGCGCTTCCGGCGACCCACCCTCGGTCCCCCAGGCGGCCCGTATCTGACTCCAACTTCCGCGCCGAGCCCATAAGGCGAACCGGCAGCGTAAGCTGCCGGGTAAGTCCCAAGGCGAACCGGCAGCGTAAGCTGCCGGGTGATACACCCGAACCCGGCAAGTGCAAACTGCCGGGTTGCAAGACCCCTGACCCAAACGAGGATAGATATGACCCTTTCCCGAAAGCGAGCGCGCCGATGGCTGGCGTGGACGGCGGGAGTGCTGGCGACGTGTGCTAGTCCCTGCTGGGCCGACAGCTGTGGCTGTAACAACACGACGGGCGGCGCTCCCGTCAAAAAGAGTAGCGGACGCAATTGGTTCAAACGCATCGATAACTGCGCGACCATCCCCAAAGGGGCGATCCCGCAGCCGTATGGTTGGTTCGTCCACGGCTGGCAAAACGCCCAGTGCGCCAAGGCCGAAGCCGACGACTTCGTCGTCTATAAACACGAATGGTTCAAAGGCGGCAGCGAACTGGGACCGTATGGCATCTACCACATGCAACAAATGCTCAAGCGCTTGCCCAGCGTGCCGTTCCCGGTCTTGTTGCAAGTCGAATCGCAAGACCCGCAGCGCAACGAGATGCGCCGCGCCGTGGTCGTCAATCTCCTGGCTCAGTCCGGGATTGCCGACTCCGAAACGCGCGTCGTCCTCGGCTATCCGGAGGCCGAGGGGTTGTATGGCGACGAAGCCCCGCGCATCTATCGACAGATGATGACGCGGCAGAACCCGTTCAATATGTTCGGCGGCGGGTTCGGCGGCGGTGGCGGCGGGTTCGGCGGACTCAACTCGGTGCCCGGAGGCGGAACGTATGGCGGCTTCGGTGGCCCGCCCGTCGCCGTGCCTCAAAACTTGCCCTAACGCTGTGTGAGGCCCACACCCCGCTTACCGACCTCTCCGACGAGAGGTCGGCGAGCGGCGGTCGTGATCGGTGGCTTTCTTTAAGGAGATGAATATGCGTCGCGTTTGTCCTTGGCACATGCTGGCGGGTCTCGTGATCTTTGGCGCGGCCGTCGGCTGCCGCACGCCGGGGATACCTTCGCTGGCAGCCACGAAGCCCGTGGACCCCATCGGCCAAGTGGCTCCGCCGGTCGATGGCTCGGTCGAGGCCAAGGACAAGGATCTCTCGCCCGATGAGACCTCGCGCGTGTGTGTCAGCGCCGCCGAAGAATTGGCTAAGACCGGCGACGAGATTCACGCCATCCTCCTCTACGAGAAAGCGCGAAGAACCAATCCGAAATGTGCGGTAAGCCGCCGGCTGGCGGTTCTCTACGATCGTCAGGGCGATTTCCAAAAGGCGCAGGAAGAGTATCTGAAAGCTCTGAAGAAGACTCCCAAGGACGCCGATCTCCTCAACGATTTCGGCTACGGCTACTACAGTCGTGGCCGATGGGCCGAAGCCGAGAAATATCTCCGCCAGGCGCTGACCATCAAACCCGGACACCAACACGCCGCCATGAACCTCGCCATGTGCGTCGGCGAACAGGGCCGCTACGACGAGGCGTTGGACTTGTTCGCCAAAGTCGTGACCCCGGCGCAGGCGCGCTGCAATCTCGCCTTCATCTTGACCACGCAACACAAGTGGCAAGAAGCCAAGCGCGTCTATCAGGAAGCGCTGCACATCGACCCGGACATCCCCTTGGCCCGCGCCGCGCTGGCCAAGCTGGAGAAAGCCGAACGCCAAGGGACGACGCCGGTGCAAACGGTGCAAGCGCCGCCGACAACGCTGTTTCCCACGGCGGCCAAACCCGAAGGCGTCACCGCCGTCGGCTATGTGCAGTTCGACGATGCCAACGACAATCCGGAACCCGCGCCGCAGGCTTCCCGTCCTCTGCCGCCGCCGCCCGCACTCCCCTAAATCGACCCATCGTTCGTTCGAATCGCCACGACCCGAAGGAGAGCGCGAAGCTGTCTCGCCCTCTCCTTCGGGTCGTCGTTTATTTCCGCGACTGGCTCGACATTTGAGTCTCGGTTCATATCTGTTTCACCACAGCCCGGTATCGACGAATCGGGTTAATCGCGAATTGTGGAAACAAAATCTCTCGATTGTCTCCATTGCTTCCGTTCCGTATCTCTGGAATGAGGAATTCGACCATGAAATTGCTACTCTTGTTCGTGCTGGTTGCGACGGCTTTGCTGATGTCGGCCGCGCCCGTCGTCCGCGGCGACGAAGGCATGTGGTTGTTCAACAATCCGCCCCGCGATTATCTCAAAAAGAAGTACGGCTTCGACGCGACGCCCGATTGGCTCGACCGCGTCCAGAAATCGTCGGTGCGATTCAACAGCGGCGGCTCCGGCTCGTTCGTGTCGCCGGACGGTTTGGTGATGACCAATCACCACGTCGGCGCGGACTGTCTGCAAAAGTTCGGCACCAAAGAGCATAACTATCTGCGCGACGGCTTCCACGCCCGCACCCACGCCGAGGAACGCAAGTGCGACGATCTGGAACTGAACGTGCTGATGAGCATCGAAGACGTGACCGCGCGCGTCAAAGGGGCGGTCAAGCCGGACATGAAGCCGGAGCAAGCCTTTGCTGCCCGCCGCGCCGTCATGGCCGAGATCGAGAAGGAATCGACCGACAAGACCGGCCTGCGCAGCGATGTCGTGACGTTGTATCAGGGCGGAGAATATCACCTTTACCGATTCAAAAAGTATACCGATGTCCGATTGGTGTTCGCTCCAGAGCAGCAGATCGCGTTCTTCGGCGGCGATCCCGACAATTTCGAGTATCCGCGCTTCGATCTCGATATGTGCTTCTTCCGGGTCTACGAAAAGAATAAACCCGCCAAGATCGAACACTATCTGAAGTGGAGCAAGGCCGGCGCGAAGGACGGCGAGCTAGTGTTCGTGTCCGGCCATCCGGGACGCACCAATCGCCTGGCCACGCTGGCGGAATTGGACTATCTACGCGATCTGGGTTATCCGTTTTTGTTGCAGCGTCTCAATCGCATGGAAGTGCTGCTCATGGCGTTCAGCGGCCGCAACGAAGAGAACGCCCGCCAAGCGCGCGAGCTGCTGTTCGGCGTGCAGAATAGCCGCAAGGCGCGCGTCGGCGGCCTGGCGGCCTTGCTCGATCCGCAACTGATGGCCCGCAAGAAAGAGCAAGAGAAAAAGTATCGCGCCAAGGCCAAACAAGACGATGCGCTCATGGACGCCCGCACCGCTTGGGAGCGCATCGCCGCGGCCCAGAAGATTCGCGCCGCCAACATCCACAAGTATACCCTGCTCGAAGGCGGGGCCGGTTTCCAGAGCGAATTGTTCGGCATCGCCCGCACTCTGCTCCGCGCCGCCGACGAGAAGGGCAAGCCCAATAGCAAACGGCTCCGCGAGTTCCGCGATTCCAACCTCGAATCGTTGGAGTTTCACCTCTTCTCCGAAGCGCCTATCTACAACGATTACGAGAAGGTGAAATTGGCCGACGCCCTGACGTTCTTGGCCAACCAAATGGGTGGCGACAATCCGCTGGTGAAGAAAGTCTTGGCCGGCAAATCGCCTTCGGATCGTGCCTACGAACTCGTCAGCGGCACCAAGTTGAAAGACGCCAAGTTCCGCAAGAAGCTCTACAAGGGCGGCAAAGAAGCCCTCGAAGCCGCCAACGATCCGATGATCGCTTTGGCGCGCCTGGTCGATGCCGAGGCACGCAAAGTCCGCAAAACCATGGAAAGCGAAGTCGAGGAAGTGCAGCGCCAAGCCTACGCCGAGATCGCCAAGGTCAAGTTCGCCCTGGAGGGAACCAGTACCTATCCCGACGCCACCTTCACCCTGCGGCTGGCGTTCGGACAGGTCAAGGGCTACGAAGAAGACGGCAAGCACGTTCCGTTCGAGACGACGTTTGCCGGCCTCTACGAGCGTTCGGCGGAACACCACAACCGCGAGCCGTTCGATCTGCCCAAGCGCTGGGTCGAGAAAAAGGATAAACTCAATCTTAAAACGCCGTTAAACTTCATTTGCACGGCGGACATCATCGGCGGCAACTCCGGCAGCCCGGTCATCAACCGCCAAGCCGAGGTCGTCGGTTTGATCTTCGACGGCAATATTCAGTCGCTGGCTCTGGACTTCGCCTTCAGCGACGAACAGGCTCGCGCTCTGTCGGTCCACTCGGCCGGCATCGTCGAGGCGTTGCGCAAAGTCTACGACGCCGACGAATTGGCCGACGAACTGACGGGCCGCAAGCGATAACGGCAATCGGCAATCGACTAACGGCTAACGGCTATCGGCTATCGGCTAACGGCCTCTTTGTCCCTGTACTTAGGGGGGAGGGAGAAGCGCTGAACTCCCAGCCGATTGCCGATAGCCGATCCCTGCCCCACTCGCAACAGCGATTGCATCGAGTGCAAGCAATCGATTCGCGGGAGATTTCGTCTACTCGTCGAGTGTCCATTCATAAGTTGCTTTTCGATAAGAAGTTAAGAAAAATCATTTCTCCGACCGTTTCTGGCACGCTCGTTGCGTAGATAGATAAATGTTGTTATTTTGTCGTGTCCCTGGAAACCCACTTGGGGAAAACACGAGCGGATAACGATGTCTACTTCGAGGTTTGTCAGAATAGGCCGGTGGTAGAGCCGGCTCCCGCCTGACCCGCCCTCTCCCCATGCTCTCCCGATGGCTTCGGCCCGCGTGCCGCACGCGCCCTCTCCGCGCCCCGATTGCGGAACCGCGAGCATCGCACTGAGAATAACAACGACAAAGGAGACCTTCCAATGGGCTTAACGAGTCGCTTTCTGAGTTTGTTTTCGATACTAACCGCCGTGATGTTAACGGTCGCCAGTCTGACGGCGGAGTGGGTGTTCGAGGCGTGCATGGTGACGGATGCGTCGGGCAATCGCATCTCGTTGTTCGAGGCGCAGCGCAAAGGCGAACGGCTGACGCGCGAGGTCCAGGCTACTCTCGACCGCGTTGAGACCAAGGGGAAGATCGCGGACATGGTGGTGAGCGGCGAGATGAGCTTGATCGAAGGAGCGGCGTGGTTCCGTTCGCTCTCCCGCGAACCCCACGCCTGGCACGCCTTGGTCTGCCCGCCCCCGGGACCGAAAGAAGGCGAGGGGTGGTGCCGATTGCTCGTCGATTGGATCGACACGCGCACGCGCTTCGATCGAACGGCGAGCGAAGCGGACGCGGTTCGGCAATGCCTGGAGTCGGAACTGCAAACGCACCTCGACCGCGACGGCTGCATCGAATTGCCGGACTGACATTTCTCGCCGTCGCATTGTCCGTGGCGTAGGCGAGGAATTTCGATCGTCCCTCGCTTACGCTACGGAATCCGTTTCTCGCTAATTGTGTCGATAGTGCATGTCTTCGCAGAGGCGCTCGAGCGCTTCGCGGGCAAAATAGGCTACGTCCACATCTTCGGCGTCGGCGAGGCGGTCGAGATCGGGCCAGAGCAGCGTCAGATTCTCGACGGCGACGAGTTGAATGGTGTCGTGAACGCGCTGCGGATCTTCGCTGGTCAGCGTTTGCCGAAACCACTGAAGCGATTGTCGTTCGCCCAGTCGCGCCAGCGCGGCGCGGGCGGCTTGGCGGACTTCGGGATTGGGATCGCGGCGAGCGTCTTGCAGAGTCATCAACACTTCGCCTCGGCTGAGCGGTTCCCACCAACCGAGACTGCCGACGGCGCTGAGACGGATCGACGGATCCCAATCGCGCGCCGCCAACAACAGAAACGCCTCGGTCTGCGACGACGGATGCCCGCGCAGCGCGCGGAGGACGGCGCGATACGGAATCTCTTGCGGGATCGACGGTCGGCGCGGCGGAGAGGCGCGACGGCGGCTCTGCGCGCGGCGAACCATTGGCACGCGCTGCATCACCCACTCGCGCAGCAGCGGCGCGATGCGCGGATGCGCCGACCACGTCAGCGATTGCAAAGCCAACTCGGCGTGCGGATAATGCGGCGTCGCCAGCAGCGGCAGCACGGCTTCGCCCGCCTCGGCGCGCAGATCGATCAACGCCTGGAGAATGTCGCGCTGCTCTTCCAACGACCCATCGGGCAGACGTTCGCCCAATAGTGCCGGCGCTTCTTGTAAAAAATCGGTCAGGGCAGGTTCGAGCGATGCCAGGCGCGACAGCTGCCAGCTGAATGCCTCTTGTTCCGAGTTATCGGCCAGTATCGTCTCGGCGTGGGGGGCGCGGCGAAGCAATCGCAAGGCTTCGACGTAGATGCGCACCGCCAACGGATCGATGCGCTCGGTTCGATTGTCCCACAAGGTTTCGATGAGTTCTCCGGCGCGGGCCTCGGCGACGACGAGGGGCGGCACGCCGAAGCGCAGCCCCTCGAGAGCGCGATGGAACACGCGCAGCGCGGCCCGGCCGAGCGGCGCGTCGAACTGGCGCAGATAGCCGGAAAAGTTGAGAAAGCAAATCGTCTCGGCGGCGAAGAACTGACCCAACGGCGGATCGCCGGCGCTCTCGGCACAGCGGAGCAAGTGCGGCAAACTCTGCGAACGATTGAGGCTGCGCAGACCGTTGGCCAGGTCGATCCAATACCACGCCTGTTCGATTTGATCGTCGGTCAAGCGCCGTTGGAGTTGGCGTTCGAGAATGCGTCCGGCATCGTCGGTTCCCAGTTCGGCGAGGGCGCGAACTTGCACGACGTACTGCATCCCCGCCCTCAGGCTCGACTCAATGGCCGCCACTTCGCCGCGCTCCAACAACTCGCGGAAGCGCGCCTTGGTCGATTCGACCGCCGACTCGCTCAGTTGTCCGCCCTGGAATAAGTCGATGTGTTGACGGCTGATCGGCGACAACTCGTCGCGCAGCGCTTCCTCGCGCCGCCGCCGCAACCACAACAGGGCCGCCGCCAACATCAAAGGTATCAACAGAATCGAGATCGTCACGACCTGCATATCACCTTCCGCCGTCTGCACGACTGAGAACCGATCCGCAAATCCCCTCTCGCTCCGGTACTTAGGGGCGAGAGGGGATTCTGGGATCGCCTCTTAGCCGCGCTCATTCTCCGCGAACGTGTCCGTCGCCGTAAACGACATACTTGTAGCTCGTCAACTCCAGCAAGCCGCAGGGACCGCGGGCGTGAAACTTATCGGTGCTGATGCCCATCTCCGCACCCAAGCCGAGTTCTTGGCCGTCGTGAAAGCGCGTGCTGGCGTTGACCAACACCGCCGCCGAATCGACCGCCGCCGTGAACCGCCGCGCCGCGCTCCAATCTTCGGTCACAATCGCATCGGTGTGGCCGGAACCGTGACGCGCGATATGGGCGACGGCTTCGTCTCGATCGGCCACAATCTTGATTGATAGCACAAGATCGAGAAATTCGGTATCAAAATCTTCGTCCGTCGCCGGAATCGTTTCGGGCACGAGGCGGCACGTCGCCGGACAGCCGCGCAGTTCCACGCCGCGCCGGCGCAGACTCGCGGCCACGCGCGGCAGAAACGTCGGCGCGATGGCCTCTTCGACGAGCAGACATTCCATCGCGTTGCACACGCCGGGACGCTGGCACTTGGCGTTCAGAACGATCCGCTCGGCGCGGTCGAGATTGGCCGTTTTCTCGACGAAAACGTGACAGATGCCCTTGTAGTGTTTCAGCACCGGCATCCGCGCTTCCTGGGCGACGCGGCGGATCAGGCTCTCGCCGCCGCGCGGAATAACCAGATCGATATAGTCGTTCATTTTCAGCAGGTGGCCGACCGCCGCGCGATCGGTGGAGGCGACGAGCTGCACGGCGTCCTCCGGCAGTTCGGCGCGGCGAAAGGCATCGCAAAGGATGGCGTGCAAGGCCCGATTGGCGTGCAGCGCTTCGCGTCCGCCGCGCAGCAAAATGGCGTTGCCGCTCTTGACGCTCAAGGCCGCCGCATCGACGGTGACGTTGGGCCGCGATTCATAAATGAACAGAAGCACGCCGAGCGGAACGCCGACTTTGTGGACCTCCAGTCCATTGGGCCGAACGCTGCTGGAACGAATCTGACCCACGGGATCGGGCAGGGCGGCGACCTCCCTCATGCCGGCGGCGGCATCCTGGATGCGTCGAGGCGTCAAGCGCAGGCGGTCGATCTGAGCGGCGCTTAGGCCGAGGTCGACGGCTTGGGCGAGATCCTTCTCGTTGGCTTCCACAACCTCCTCGGTGCGTGCCACGAGTGCCTCCGCCGCGAGCAGCAGCCCCTCGTTTTTACGCTGGCCGCCCACCGTGGCCAGCGCGCGCGCGGCCGCGCGGGCGCGCCGAGCCAAATCCACGCAAGAAGCGTAAATATCTTCGGAAGGAGGGGAAGGGGACACGGCGGCGCTCATGGTGATTCTCGGATGGTATCGCGTTCGGATTTACCCAAGCCGCGCGGAACGGTATCCAGCGGCACGAGTTGGAAGGACACGCCGCTCGGCGGCTCCTGGGCCAACTCAAACTCTTTGGGTAATTGTATCCGAATCGGCTCGTGGTATCTGCCCGCCGTCAAGCCGCCCCCCGTTAAATCGACGTAGGCATAGGCTTTCGGCGCGTCGTCGCGCACGGGGCCGCGCACGCGCAGCGCGATGCGCCCAGCGCGTTCCCCGGCGAATTTTGGACGCAGTCCGAAATCGAACGGGCACAAAAAATGCACCGGAACCTCGGGCAAATCGTAGACTTTTCGCACTTGAGGCGGAAGTCGGACACTGACGCGATTGGGCGAAGTCTGCACCGGCCAGCCCTCGATCTCTTGAACCAGAGGCACGCGAATCGACGATCCGTTCATCGGCGAGCGCGACGGCAATTCGGAAGGCTGCGTGGCGATCGCTCGCGCCCGATCCAACACTTCTTGCGGCCCCTTGACCAGTACCGTCGCCGGTTCGATGGCTGCGGCCGGCCCCGCCTCTTCGCCCACCGAATCGAAGCGCACCGGCAGTCGTCTTTCCACCAGTCGATGCAGCGTCAACGCGATGCGATTGCGGCCTTCGACGACCAGACCGGCGACGCCCGGCGGCGCGTGGAGATCGCAACTCTCCACGAGGACTGAATCGCTGTATCGGCTTTCGTGGAGATGCTCGGCGGGTACGGAAAAAGTCAACGGGATTTGTAGCTCATTGTGCTGGAGCATGCCTTGCAATTCGCGGATGCGCAGCGGCGAGCCGGTGAACGACACCATGACGTGGCTCGGTCCATTGATCTCAAGGCGGTAGTGATCGGCTTGATCGGGGGCGAGCGTGACTTGAACGGGAACGGGAACGTTGTCGAGGACTTCTTGATCGCGGCTGCGCGCATACAACCAAACCAACAGCGCCAAACTCAGAGCCACGACCATCGACAGCATACGATCGAACATCGGCACCTCGCACTCGCATCCTCACCGGCAAAGCCAACTCTCGCTAGCGCCTCGGGCTGATAAGTAAGGTTTTACGCCGCCGTCAGCTGTTGCAGCTTCTCGTCTTTTTTGGTCGGGTCGGGGTCGGGAGGACGCCGGCTGAGCAGATCCGCCAGCCGCCGCGACAGGTTCTCGCGCGGCACGGCTTCGAGCTTGCCGCCCACCGCCAACGAGATGCGCCCGGTCTCTTCGCTGACCACCAACAAGACGGCGTCGGTCTCTTCGCTCATGCACAGGGCGGAACGATGGCGCATGCCCATGTGCATGTTGGTTCCTTCGGGCGGTTGACCCAACGGCAATTGACACGCCGCCGCCGCGATGCGTCCGCCGCACAGGATCACCGCGCCGTCGTGCAGGGGGCTGCGCTTGCTGAATATCGCCCGCAACAGATTCGCCGACACCTCGCCGTCGATCCCTTCGCCGGTCTCGACGAACATCGCCAACCCCATCTCGCGCTCGATGACGATGAGCGCGCCGATGCAATCGCGCGACATGGCCTCGGCGGCGTCGGCGAGCCGGTCGGCCAACGGATGGTCCGGCGTGCTGACGAAGTAGCGCAAGATGCGCGAGCGACCCAACACCATGAGACCGCGGCGCAGCTCCGGCTGGAAGATGACCAACAGGCCGAGCAGTACCGTCGTCAACAGATAATCGAGAACGCGGCCCAGCACGGTCAAATCGAAACTGGCGATGATGACTTGAGCGACGAGGAAGAGGCCGACGGCGAGCAGGCCCAAGCCGCGCACCATGCCCGCGCCGCGCGTCTTGCCGAGCAGACGCAAGATCAGATAGATCGTCACGGCGAGAATGGCGATTTCCACCACGTCGCGCGTGCCGATCGATTCATACAGCTGGGCCAGTCGATCCCGCAAGGCTTCCCCCTCCTTCACTCGCTTTCAGGGCTTCCAACACCACGAGGGCGTCGCGCGTCTCGGCGACATCGTGAACGCGGACGATTTGAGCGCTGCCGCGCATCAGGGCGTAACAGACGGCGGCCAGAGAACCCGCTAAACGCCGCTCCAAAGGCCGATCCAGCAGCTTGCCCAGAAAGCCCTTGCGCGAGACTCCCAGACATACGGGCCGGCCCAGGCGTCGCAGTTCCTCCAGATGGCTCAACAACCGCAAGTTGTGTTCCCTCGTTTTCCCGAAGCCAATGCCGGGATCGAACACCAACCGCGACTCCGCTATACCGACATTGCGGCAAGTCTGCAACCTCGCCTCAAGGAATTCAACCACTTCCGCGACGACATTTTCATAGTGGGGGGCCAACTGCATCGTGGCCGGCGTCCCCCGCATGTGCATGACAATCGCACCTGCCTCGTGGGTTCGCACCACTTCGAGCATGGCCGGATCGCCTTGGAGCGCGGTGACATCGTTGACGATGTGCGCCCCGGCTTCGAGTGCTTGCCGGGCCACCTCGGCTTTGCTGGTATCCACGGACAGCGGTACGGAAGTGAGCTGGGCCAATCGGCGCACCACGGGAACGACGCGCGCCAATTCGTCTTCGAGTGAGATGGGTTGCGATCCGGGTCGCGTCGATTCGCCGCCGATGTCGAGCAGGTCCGCGCCCCGTTCGACCAACTCCATCGCGTGGGCCACGGCGGCGTCGGGATCGAGATAGCGTCCGCCGTCGGAAAAACTATCCGGCGTGACGTTGACGATGCCCATCACCAACGGCGGCGAGCCGGGAGTCAACGTGCGGTCGCGCAGTTGCCAAATCGAGGAGTCGGACACGGGATCACCACGTTTTTTCCATCATGTTGACGATCTGCTCGGCCATCTTGGCGCAGGCGTCCTGCTGAGCCGTCGCCAGGGATTGACCGATTTCCACGCGATAGTGGGCGATGGCACGCACCAGCACTCCGCCGTTGAAGCCTCCCGTCGGCAACGGTCCCACCGGAGGTCCGCCCATCCCGCCGGACGCATTATTCTGACCCAGCGACGGATTGTTGGTGCCAGACGCTTGCGAAGGGTCATCGGACAGGGTGGCTTGCGTGTTGCTCGGCGAGACGGGAGCGGCGTTGAAGGGCATTTGCAGCAGACCGCCCGGCATCGTCGCCAGAAGAGGATCGGTCATGCCCGGCAGGATACCGGCCGGCGGCGGCGGTTCGATGTTGCGAGGAGAGGGCGACGAGATCAGCCGCCCCGTGCGCATATCTTTCAGCTTGATGGCGCAGGTCATCGTCACTTCGTATTCGCGGACTTCGTTGAGCTGATTGTAGTTGAGGGCGATCTGTTGGAAGTCCACGATGCGACCCGAAAGCTCCAGGTCGGGTTCTCGGTCGTTGACCTTGTACGGCGTGATCTGTTCGATCTGATGCACCAGGGTCTCGGCCAGCTGCATCTCCAAGCCTGGAACCGGCACGACGGCCCAGAAGGTGGAGTCTTTGAAGATCTTCACTTTGATGGTTTTGTAGCGCTTGTCGAAATTCGGCGCGGTACTGTAGCCGAAAATAATCGGTTTGCCGTCGTTCCAGCTGAACAGCTTGCCGATTTCGCAGGCGGGCACGGCCAACCCCGCGCCGGCCAACGCCAGCAACAGCGATCGCCGCGTCCACAGTTTCGGCGGATCGGGCGGAAGAGGTTGGGTCATGGGATTCTCCTGATTGCTCTTAGAGATTGTCTCATCAGCTCCCCTCTCCCCTGTACTCAGGGGAGAGGGGTAGGGGGTGAGGGGCGAGAATACTCGGAAAAATCACCCCCTCACCCCAACCCCTCTCCCCCTGAGTACAGAGGGAGAGGGGCTTATGGGACGGCCTCTTACCCTTGCTTGCGCTTACCCTTGCTTGCGCTTACCCTTGCTTGCGCTTCCCTTGCTTGCGCTTCGGGCTATGGCAGCGGGCGCGGCTGGCCGAGATCTTGGGCGTCCGGTGTCGGTCGAGGTGGCACAACTTGTTCGGGACTCTGTGACTGGCGAGGCATCGGCACGGTCTCCGGTTGATTGACGACGCGACGCGGCGGGTGCAGCAACTCGGTCGGCCTGCCTTCGCCCTCTGGCGGCGCTCCGAGCTTCTCGCGCTGCTCTTGAGCCGACTTGGCATAGATTTCCTTCATCCGCTGCAACGCTCGCTCCGCCGCCTCGGTGCCCGGAAAGCGACGGGTCACAATCGCATAGTAGAAATACGCCGAGCCGAGATGGTTCGTCCGCCGATAGAATTCGGCTTTCTGATAGTCGCTTTCGGCCTGATGTTGGTTGATCGAGTTGAGCAGGCCCATGAGTTCTTGCTTTCTCTCCGGCGTCAAGTCCGGCAGCCGCAGCGCGTTGTCCACCAACTTGCGCGCGTCGTGGACTTTCTTGCCGTCGAATAGCTCGCTGCCGGTGTTCATCAGCTTCGCTTTAATGGCCCATCCGATGGCTTCGTTGGCCAAGGGACTGTCGGGGAACCGCTTGCACAGTTCGCTGAATTGGTCGTCGGCGTCTCGATAGTTCTCGTTGATCCAGGCGACGTAGCCGCACAGATACATCGCTTTGTCGGCGTACTGTCCGCCCTTCCCTTCGTAAGTGCCGACATCCTTGAGGCGTTCGACGGCTCGGCCTTCGCGATCGAGGAACGGTTTGCGACTGTCGAAGCTGACGAAGCGCGGTACCACGATCCAGCGTTTGCCTTCGCGCTGTTCCTTGGTTTCGTTCATTTGAACCCAGCTATCTTGCAGCCAAAAGTCGGCGATTTCGTAGATGTGTCGGATGGCCAAATCGCGGTACGGACTATAGGTCTGCTTGTTGAGCGACGAAGCGTAGACATCGGCGGCCTTGGGCAAATCGCCTCGCAAACGGGCGCATTCCGCTTCGAAGTAGAGGGCTTCTTGAACGACCGAGCCTGGGTTCTTTTCGGAGTTGCCGATGCGATGGAACCATTTCTCGGCTTTGGCGTATTCTTCGCGTCGATAGTAGTCGTGCGCGCCGGCCAACTCGGCCTCGGCGGATTTCGCGGTCGGCGGGGCTTCGAGATCGAGGCTTCCGTCGCGCAACACGAAGCTCTGCACGGGGGCAGGCGGAAGGGGCGGCGGCTTGATGGGATTGATTTGATCCCAGGTACAGCCAACGAACGAGCAGCACGCGCAGAGGAGGAGCGCGCGGAAACTCGCCCCCCTTGGGGTCGCGGCTAAACGATGCGCTCGTTCTCGCGTCCTATTTTCGTGCTTATTCATCAGCTTCCCAAATAAGACAGCATTCGAGGCCGCCGACCCAGCAAGTGGGTGATGTACTGTCCGAGCAGCTGCCTCACGTCGGCCCGCACTTCCACGCTCCATGTCCCGCGCCAGTCGTCGCCGGGCGCGGCCAAATCGCGCAAGGTTCGATAGGCCGGAGGCGACAGCGGCCGCGCGTCGCGGTGTCCGCCGCGACAGTTCCGGCACAACACGCCGTTGGCCGACGCGCCGAACGCCGCCTCCGTCTCGTTCATCTCTCCGCCGCAACCGGCGCACCGATCCAGAACCGGGCTATACCCCAGCTCGCGCAGCAATACCATCTCAAACCGCGCCACCCGAGGACCGCATTCGCCCCCCAATTCCCGCAGCGTCGCCAGCGCCTCATCGAACAACAACGGATGCGGGTCGTAGTCCTGCGTTCCATCGGCCAATAGCTCCGCGACATAGTAAGCGGCGTACAGCGCGCTCAGATCCGTTCGCAGCCGAGGGAACCGTTGGATTACTTGCGCCTCCGTCAACAGATCCAGTCCGCCCGATGATTTGCGGAGGAAGACGATACCGCACAACGTCAGCAAGTCAAGAGCGTTCTCGAAGTTCGATTTCAGCCGTCGTCCTCCCTTGGCCAACACGCGCACCTTGCCGAACTCGCGCGTCCAAAGCGTGGCGATCCGGCTGCTCTCGCTCCAATCGGTGGTGCGCAATACGAGCGCGGTAGCTTTCTCGGCGGACATGAAAATTCCTCGCTTTTTCGCTTCGCTGAAAGTCCCTCTCACGCAACCCTTCTCCCCCTGAGTACAGGCGGCGAGGAGCTTCGTGACCTTTTTCCCTTCTTCTCGTCTTCGACTTGCCAGTTCGCCGATTTTTCAGGGCGGCTGCCGCATGGCGTTCCCTCCTTCCCTTGTGATGATACGGCCTGACGTAACGTCAGGATCAAGGGGAATTCGCCGAAAAAGTCGGCGCACGGTCCCAGACTCTCGCGTCGGCGATCGGGAGTACCGTGGCCGGAGCGTCGGTCAACCGTGTAAAATTGCCACGAGAGCGCCGCGGAGGCAGCTCGGAACCACGAACCACGCTCTACGGATAAATGAAATGGCAGATGTCACGGAAACGCAGTTGGTCGTTCTAGGTGCTGGCCCCGGCGGATACGCGGCGGCGTTCCTGGCCGCGGACAGAGGCATGAAGGTCACGTTGATCGACGCGCGCGAACGGCCCGGCGGCACCTGTCTTCACGTCGGCTGCATCCCCTCCAAGGCCTGCCTCCATGCCGCCAAGCTCATTACGGATGTCCGCGATGCGGCGCACATCGGCCTGAAATACGGCGCGCCGACGATCGATGTCAACGGCGTGCGCGGACATTGGCAGAAAGTGGTGGAGACGCTGACCGGCAACCTCAGCCGCCTGTCGAAAGCGCGCAAGATCGATTACGTCGTGGGGCAGGGTAAGTTCGTCGACGATCGAACCATTGAGGTCGAGGGACGCGGGCGCTACCACTTTGAGAATTGCATCGTGGCCACCGGCTCGGTACCCGCGCGGCCCGCGAATCTCAATCTCGCCAGTCCGCGTGTGGTGGATTCGACGGGAGCGCTGAAACTGGAAGACATCCCCCCTCGGCTGCTGGTGGTCGGCGGCGGCTACATCGGTTTGGAGATGGGTTACGTCTACGCCGCGCTCGGCAGCAAGGTCACGGTCGTCGAGCTAACCGACGGCCTCCTGCCCGGCTGCGACCGCGACCTCGTGTTGCCGCTGCACAAACGCCTGGAGAAAATGTTCGACAAAATCCATCTGAAAACGAAAGTCGCGCGTTTGGAAGAGACTCCCAAGGGCATCCGCGCGACACTGGAAGGCGAGGAAGTCGCCGACAAACAGCCGATCTTCGAGCGCGTCCTGGTGGCCGTGGGCCGCCGTCCCAACAGCCGCGACATCGGACTCGATAAGGCCGGCGTGAAGATCGACGACAAGGGTTTCATTGCCGTAGACGAAAAGCGCCGCACTTCCGTGGAGAGAATCTTCGCGATCGGCGATGTGGCCGGCGAGCCGATGTTAGCCCACAAAGCGACTTACGAGGGAAAGATTGTCGTCGAAGTGTTGGCCGGAGAACCCGCCGTGTACGACGCGCTCGCCGTACCCGCCGTGGTGTTTACCGATCCCGAAGTGGCGTGGTGCGGCCTGACCGAGACCGAGGCCAAGCGCGCCAACCGCGAGATCAAGCGCGTCCGTTTCCCGTGGGCTGGTTCGGGGCGCGCCATGACGCTCGATCGCACCGAAGGGTTGACGAAACTGATCGTCGATCCCGAGACGGATCGCGTTCTCGGCGTCGGGATCGTCGGCGCGGGAGCCGGAGAGATGATCGCCGAGGCGATGCTGGCCATCGAGATGGGAGCTTCCGCCCGCGACCTGGCCATGACCATGCACGCGCATCCGACCCTTTCGGAAACCATCATGGAAGCCGCCGAGTCGCTGTACGGCATGGCCGTGCATCAAATGCCGCCGAAGAAGTGACGGCGAATCGACGCGCGGTGGAAGCCAATGGTTCGCAGTGTGTCCGACGGCTACGGGAGTAATTCGGCGACTGGAATCGAATCGACTGCGACACCGTCGAGAACGAGAGGAACGGCGTCGCCGGGCCGATATACTTGAAACGAACTGTACGATGGGACGGCGACCGATCCGGAGGGCTGGGAATAAACCTCGATCCGTCGATCCACCAGATTGACGATCCAGTAAACCGCGATGCCGGCGCGCGCGTAGATGCGCGTTTTGTCGCCCCGATCGCGCAGCAGCGACGAATCGGCTACTTCCACGACCATCCCCACATCGGACGGTTCGGGATGACGGGAAAGGTAGCTGCGCGCCGTGCCGCGAACCACGGCAAAATCCGGCTCGGGCTGGCTGTCCGAGACAACGACGGTGAGTTGGATTCGCAGTCGCCAATCGCGCGGGATTCGAGGCGCGAGTGCTTCCTCGACGATCTGTATCGTCCCATCGTGCGGGGGATTGCGCGGCATCTTGAGGACCACATAGTTTTCGAGTAATTCGACCTTATCTTCGGTCGTGAGAATCCCCGTTTCGATCATGCGTTGATAGCGCGCCACCGAGAATCGCGCGATGGACGCATCGAGTCCATAGGTAACAGGCGTGGCCGTGGGAGTCATCGAATCCTCCTCATTTTTCACGATACGCGGCGGATTATACGATGGAGCTGGTTCGATAAGCAATGCGACTCGAAGGAAAGAGGGAGCCGAGCGAGTAAAGCCCCTCTCTCCCCGAGTGCGGGGGAAGAGGGGTTTCTCGGATCGCTTCTCAGCGCGAGAGGAGTACATTTGGCGTCGCGTCCGCTTTGGGATGCCCCCCGAATAGAAGGTGGCGCGCCTGGCGCAAGGTGTCGCTCGCCGACTCCAGCCATTGCCGCGCGGCCTCCGGTGGCACGAAGGAAGCGACCAATGCCAACATCATCAGGCTAAACGTGACCAACCCCATCAACAGGGCGATCATCGTATGGAGCAGTACCGAGCCGCACACCATCACCCAGCGCGTGCGCCGGTTCCAGACCAAGAAGGGGAAGCCCAACTCCAGGACCAGCGTGCCCACCGTGCCGACGGTGCAAAGAATCTCCCACATCCACCGATGCGCGATGAGGAATTGGATCGTCTCGGTGTAGCCGTTCACTTCAAACGGCGCGAAGGAATAGTTGAGCAGGAAACCGGCCGGCGCGGTGGCGTTCCACCACGAAGCTCCCAACAGTTTCGATGTGCCCGCCCCGGCATAGATGAGACAGAAGTTGATCTGAATGGCGCGCGTCAGCAATCGAGCCGACACCAACGGCTCCGGCGGTCGTGGAACGAACTTGCCGCCCAGCCGCTTTTTGTCCGCGCGCAGTTGCAGCCAGCGATCCAACGACAGAGCCGCGCCGCACGGCGCGAACATGAGATAAAACAGACCGAGATTGGTCATGGTGTCCATGCCGAACAACATGCCCTGCAAGCGCTGAATGTACATCAGCGACCCAATCCAGGCCAGCTTGCTGGTGATGGGCGTCCAGAGACCCAGCGTGAAGAATAAAAACACCAGCAGGATGCCGTAGTGGATGACGCGAATCCAGAAGGGATCTTCGACGTGGTAATAGATCGACCACATCGTTTGTCCTCGGAAAATCCTTCCGGCGCTGTCGTCCCACGTCCAACTCGGTCCTTGAATGGTGTTGCCGTGGCGGAGGAAATCGGTCACGCCGCCTTCGCCGGCTTCTTGGGTCCAGCCCGAATTTCTCACCCAAGCATAGGGACCGAGGTAGTTCTCCAGTCCGACGCTGTACATCAAATGGACGTACAACACGACGATGCCGGTGGCAATGCGGACCAGTCCCAGCGAAGTCGGTTCGAGTGGCTGGAAAAAGAAGCGATCGATCGCGCGGATTCCGAATATCACCGGATGTTCGCCATCGTCCTGGCCGGTCGTGGTCTCTTCGGACGCGCCATAGTTGGAAGTCGCACTCATGGTGTCACACCTACTTGTGAGGATTGCTCATCCGAGCGTGTGAGAAACGCTCGCTGGTCGCACAGCGCCGCTCTCGGATTCTCCCCTCTCCCCTGAGTACATGGGCGAGGGGAGTTTCGCCGTAGTCCTAGTTTTCCCTCTGTCGTGCCTGAATCTTATCGCTCTGCGTCGCATGAAGTTCGACGAAGTCGATGATCTTCGTGTTCTTTTCGGAGGCGGGCCACGAAACGAGAAACTCGCCGTCCGTCGTCACCGAATAGGTACCGGGATCGGGATACGTGTTGAGTACCCGGACTTTGGGTACTTGCCAATACAAAAAGGGATCTTTGGGATCGAGCAAGTGTCCTTCGGGATCGAACTTGCCCATGTAGAACGGCGCGAAGGTCGTTTCGTCCAACGGATTCGCCCCCTCGCTTATTTCGCGCGGCGTGAGGAGTTGATGGATGACACGGTAGACGCGCACCGCCTTGACCGGGTTCTTCGCGTCGTCGGGATCGGGCGAGGTATGGGCGATGTGCCGCGCATACGAAGCGAGCAACCGTTTGGCGATCTCCTGCGGTTCGGAATACTGTTGGAGCAATGGAGGCAGTTTATACAGCAGCTTGAGCGGAGCCGGCCTGCCATCTTTGTCGACGAAGGGGGCGAGCATTGCCGCTCGGTGTCGGCGCATCATAATCGTCTCGCCGGTTTCGTGGCGGAGATAGTGCAGGGAAAGGCGCAGCAGCTCCGCTCGATAATCGGCCAGCTCCTCTTTGTCGAGCCGTTTCTCCAACTCCGCGACAAAGAGTTCTTTCGTCACAAACTGTTCGTTCTTCATCGGCTCCAGTTTTTTCAATACCGTTTCGGGCACACTCGCCTTGCCCAGCTTGCTCAGCGTCGCGTCGGACAGGGTGTAGCGATCCCCCGGCAAGAGGAGCAACTTACGGTTGTATTTC
>JAJXWW010000104.1 GCA_021781415.1 Planctomycetota bacterium | reverse complement strand
CTGACGGTGACGCAGACGCTGCGGTTGCAAAAACGGCCGGTGCTGGGGTTTCTGTATCATTCGTTGGTGGCTCATCGCCAGGGCCTACCGGCCCCGTCACTACTCGCAGGGCAGTGAACGGTTACGTCTCGTCTTCCAGATAGGTCGTCGGTTTCATTTGTATCCGAAGCCGGGACTTCTCGATATTCCAATCGATTTTTCGGCCCTGATCGTCTTTTCGGACCAACTCGTAGCTCGACCCCAGCTGCATCGAAAAAAGGTCGAAGAATCGGCGTGGTCCAATCCCGACGAACCCTTCAAACACTACCAAACCGTTGCCGTTTTCTCCAGATTCTCCAGACGTCGCGATCGAATCGTCGTGAAATTCCAGCGCTTTGCTCTTCGGATACGGCTCGATGTAGACGACGCGTTCGATCCCCGCAGCGACTATATGCTTGGCGCAATTGTGGCAGGGAAAGGTGGTGCAGTATAGAGTCGCGCCCACGGTGGATTGATCATTCCGGGCGCAGCTCAACAACGCTTCCATTTCCGCATGAACAACGCGACCGTACTCCGTCAAGTCGCGTAAAGAACTGTTATTCAGTAGCGCCTTCAACTTTGCCGGGTCCAAGCCGGCCTTGGTGCCCTCCTCGACGATTCGTTCGATGATGCGGAGCTGCTCGGCACGGTTCGAGTCACCGTCCTCGCGTGTGTAATCGCGCCCTTGTGGATGGTCGGCGATACACCCTTTCTCGTTCCGTTCGGGCCAGTAGAGTCCGCCGCCGGCTTTGGGGCAGTCGTTCGCCCCGGTCGCGAGAATCTGCGAGTCGTACGTAATGACGGCCCCGACCTGTCGCGACATGTCTGCCGACCGCAGCGCCGCTCCGAAGGCAATGAACATCGCGTGCTCATCGAAAGTCGGTGTCACATACGGATTGCCGAACCAGAGCTCGACCATCCGGGTCACGTCGCAACGCAATTGGTCCTGGCTCTGCGAAATCCGCACGAAGAAATCAGCCATATGAAACGTCTTGTTCACTCGTTGGCCATGCTTGACCAGACTCTCCTCGCCGTCGCGGCGCATCAAATCGTTTGCTTGGTCCGGCGTCATACCGCGGTTCGCCGTCAAGTGGTTGCGACGCCGATCTTCATCCGCGTGGATGCCGATGAGCACGAAACCGAGCGGGTAAATCGACCGGAGCCGGTTGACTTCCTCGGGCCGTTTCAGCGAGTCGATGATGTAGGCGGTTTTGGGTGACTCCTTCGGGCTGTTATCGGGGTTTTTTCCGCGCATCGCATAGATTAGCGCAGCCGCACCAAGGGCAAGGATTGAATCGTCTTTGCTGTCGGCCCTTGCCTTGTTCCCGGCATCCATGTGTTTGCTGATGCGCTGATATTGATCGTTGCCACAATCCGCCACTGGACAGAGGAGAGGAATGATGGCCGCCGAGATCTTGATTTGATGGACACGATAACCGGCCAGGCCAAGCCGCTCGGTCAACAGATCGATGACACGGCTATTTTCCGTGCCGACAGCACTTACCAGGCCGATGACGAGTTCCGGCTCGAAATCGTTGTCCACAGATCACCTCGTTTTGCACGTCGATCTTGCCCGGGTAGCGCAGTCGCATGATTTTGGCCCGTATCCGAGGAGAGATCAGAAACGCCCGCGTCGCTGCACGCACCGACCTCGGTTCTCCGCACTCATACTCCGATGAGGCGCATGCCTCTCATCCGATACTGCATAATCCTCCAGGAAAGAGCGATCTCGCCGCTCCCTTTCGATGTGAGCGGTGGTTTTTATATGCATCATCTAAATTCAGCGCGAGTTGGTTTCATCAACCGATGTATCAATCCGGCGATTTACTTAACTTAGTCCACCAGATGTAAATCGATTCTGACAGATTCCTGACAGAGATCGCGATGCACATCTGCTACACAGCTTACGTAATCAGATAGCGTTTAGGCAACTCCGCTCCCGCGACAAAGTTCAACTTGGCCAGTTTGCACATCTGATAGACGTGGATGCGGAAGTCGGGGCAGGTGCTGACCAGGCAGTAGGCGTCGGTCGGGGAGAAGCCGTGGTCGGTGATGAGCCAATCCATCAGGTTGATCGTCGCCGTTTCGACCGCCACTTCGAGAGGTCGATAGGCGTAGACCGAGACGATCGAATCCGGTTTGTCAATGCGCATCCAGGGGACGCGCCGGCCCTTGACGAGATCGAGGCGAAGACGCACCGTCGCCTGGGTTTCGGCGGCGGTGCCGGTAAACTCGGTATCGCCCTGGCTGGCGTGAACGTCGCCGAGGTAAAACAGAGCACCGGGGTGGAAAATCGGCAACAGGATACGATGGCCGGGACAGACATCGCGGATGTCGAGGTTGCCGCCCCACTCGCCTTGCCCGTCGATACTGGTCGTCACTTCGCGGTCGGGCGCGACGCCCAGCGTGCCGATGAACGGTGTGATGGGCCAGGTAATGCGGTCGTTGAAATGCACGGTTCCGTCGCGCATCGTGCCGCTGGGGCCGGGCGTGTGGCGGAGGATCTTCGTGGTGTAATCGGTTGATAACTCCGGCCAGCGCGTCGATTCGCCGAGAGGACCGCGTTTGGGTCCAACGGCGATCCACGAATAATCGGCGACAAGAATCTCCTCGACGGTGATGACGAGGGTATCGCCCCGTTGAGCGCCTTCGAGATAGACCGGTCCCGCAATTGGATTGGCCAATGGCGGTATGCGGTCGAAGCCGGGCCGCTTGCCCGGGACGGCCTTATCCTGAGCAGATTTGAAGTAGCCGGTGCCCGCGTCCCACGTTTCGATTTCAAAAGCCTCGCCCGGCTGGACGCGCAGCAGCGGTTCGTCTCGTCCATCGAAGGCGTATTTGCGTGCCAAGTCTCGTGGGATGCGTTGCATGGGAACCTCGTAAGCAGGAAGGAGGGAACAACTCATCTAGCAACGGAGCGGGTATTCATTCCATAATAGCGATTGGGAGAACGATTTTCACTCGGACACGCCTTTCAGAACAGGATGAGCGCAGATGGCCACCGTCTCCACGCCGCGCCAACGTCGTTCCGCTTCCAAACAACCCTCCGCATCGGTGACGACAGATCGCTGGAGCTTTCGCCTTCCCGCCAGCGCTTTCGACCTCGCCGGTTTCCGCGATTGGGCGACCTCTCGAGACTTCCCCGAACACATCCGAGCGGCTTTCATCGGTCAGGAGATTTTCATCGAGATGAGTAATGAAGAACCTCAAACGCATGTCGCCGTGAAAACGGAGATCGCGCGCGTCCTCGCCACTCTCGTTCGGGACTTGAAAATGGGTAAATTCTACGGCGATGGCCTTCTCGTCTCGAACGAAGATGCGTCCGTATCGAGCAATCCGGATGCTTCGTTCTTCACGGCCGAGAGTCTTCGTTCTGGTCGGGTGCGTCTGGTTCCGAAAAAGGACAAGGAAGATCGCTATCGAGAGGTCGAAGGTACGCCGGATTGGGTTCTCGAAGTGGTCAGCGATAGTTCCGTGCAAAAAGACACCACGAAGTTGCGCGATGCGTACCATCGCGCCGGCATCGCCGAATACTGGCTCATCGACGCGTGCGGCGAGGAGATTCACTTTCAGATTTTGAATCATCGCAAGAACGGCTACGCGGCGGCTCCGGTGCGCGGCGGTTGGCAGCGCTCTCGTGTTTTCGGTCGATCTTTTCGCATGGAGCGACAACGCGATGCACTCGGTCTATGGGAGTACACTTTACACGTTCAGAACGGCGGCTCGTAGCAGCCTTCGTCTCGTTTT
>JAJXWW010000219.1 GCA_021781415.1 Planctomycetota bacterium | reverse complement strand
CCAACATCGTCCCGGTCTTTGATGTCACTAGAGACGGCGACAATTTCTACTCCGCAATGCAGTTCATTCAAGGACAAGGCCTCGATCAAATCGTCGAAGAATTACTCGTTTTGCGCAAACGGCAGCGGCAAGAGAGCCGACGATGGCCTTCCGAATCGGACGAGACACAATGGGCCGACGCCGATCGCCCCGAAGTCGATCGCTTGGCTCAATCGCTGCTAACGGGGCGTTTCCATATCGAACGCGAGGCGGCAGAGGTTGCCGAGACGAGCCAAGTGTCGCTCCCCGCCGCTCCGTCGTCGGTCGCGCTGCCGGGACAGACGGAGCTATCCAGCGTGCGGCGGAATTGTCCTCACTATTTTCAGAGTGTGGCTCGCATCGGTTATCAAATCGCGCATGCCTTGGCTTATGCCCATGAACGCGGCATCATTCACCGCGACATTAAGCCGTCGAATCTCCTGTTAGACGCGGCCGGCGTGGTGTGGATCACCGATTTCGGCTTGGCCAAGACGCATGAGAATTCTTTGACCAACACCGGCGACATCGTCGGCACGCTGCGCTACATGGCTCCGGAACGCTTCCAAAGCAACTGCGACGAGCGGGCCGATGTCTACGGGCTAGGCTTAACACTCTACGAATTGCTCGTGCTTCGCCCCGCCTTCGATGCGCGGGATCGGCTGCGTCTGATCGACGAGATTAAGAATAGCGATCCGCCTCGACCGCGCTGCGTGGACCCTCGCATTTCGGGCGATTTGGAAACCATCGTCCTCAAGTCCATTCACAAGGAAGCCAAACAGCGCTACCAATCGGCCAAGGAAATGGCCGAGGATCTGCGTCGCTTCCTTGCCGACGAACCGATTAAGGCGCGGAGATCGAGCCGATGGACGAAGCTGCGCTTGTGGGGACGTCGTAATCCGGCAGTGGCGTCGCTGATGGCCGCCGTCTTCCTACTCCTTTTCAGTTTGACGCTCGTTTCGGTCGTGGCCGCATTGCATCTCAAGAAAAAAAACGATGCGCTGGCGGAGGCAGAATGGGATCGCACCGAGAAACTCTACCAATCGCTGATGGCCCAGGCCAACGCCGGCCGTCATAGCCGACAGGTAGGCCAACGCCATGCCACCCTGGACGCGGTGCGCAGGGCGGTCGATTTGGTGCGCGAACGCCACATGCCGGCAGAGCGGCTCGACGAACTCCGCAACTTGGCCATCGCGGCGCTGGCATTGCCCGATTTCCGAACGCTGCGGACATGGGAGGGCTATCCGAGCGGCTCACACTGCTGGAGTGCCGACGATGAATTGCGGCGTTACGCTCGCGGCGACGTGGACGGTAACATCTCGCTGCGCTGGATCGACACGGACGAAGAGATCGCTCGCTTGGAGGGCTGGCGGCACGATTTCTGGCTGGACTTCAGTCCGGGCGGTCGGTTCCTCTTGACCCAGAACGATCGACGATTTCGCGTCTGGGATTTGTCTGCTTCCCGCCCGCGACAGGTACTAGAGGGCGAGTATCATCGCCACACCTTTCATCCCGACGGTCGGCGTTTGCTGGTAGGGCGGGGCAACGGCTCGATGTCCCTTTTCGATTTGACGGACCCCACGCATAAGCCCGTCGTCCTCATGGCTCGCCAATCGCCCTACGCTTTCGATCCGGCGGGAAATCGCTTAGCCACGATTGATGCTGGCAAAGTCTATATTTTAGATGCGAATACGGGCAAAGAGTCTGCGACGATTGCAGAAGCCGCGCAAGCTGTGGCCTGGCATCCCAGCGGGAATTATATGGCCCTGGTATGTCCCGCCCATGAAATCCACGTCTGGGATCTGAAAAGAATGAAGCGGATGAGCGTCCTCAAAGGGTGGCGCAGCGGCGGACTCCAACTCGCTTTCACTCCCGACGGCGAGCGGCTGCTCAGCAACGGCTGGGAGAATGCGACGCGCGTGTGGGATTGGCGAACCGGAAGACAACTCCTGCAAATGCCGGGCGGATCGAATCTTCGTTGCCGCGCCGATGGGCGTTTCTTGCACCTTGATAGTAGCCGACTGAGTTTGGTCGAATTGACGCCGGGCCGAGAATATCGCTCGTTCGTTCAGCAATCGAACGCGGGGAACGATGTCGATTATTGGGAGATTCGCGTTCATCCGGAAGGCCGACTCGCCGTAGCCGCCATGGCGGATGCCGCGCGACTGATCGACCTAGATACCGGCGAGGAACTGGCCTCGTTGCCCGCGCCAGGATTCGGCAACTTGTTCCAAGGGAAGGATGCGCTGCTGTCGAATGGCAACGCCGGCCTCTTTCGCTGGCCGATTCAGGTGGCGCGAGATCAGCCGAACCGCTGGCGGATGGGACCGCCGAAGAAACTGAACTACGGCACGAGGAGCGTTATCACTTGCGATGCACGGGGCGAGGTCATCGGCCAACCCATGCGGCTCGGCGCGAATGTGGTGCGCCCGGGCAAATGTATCACCTTCCTGGGGCCGCAACACGATACGCGCGGCGTCGCGATCAGTCCGAATGGTAAATATGCGGCAACATGCAGTCATTCCGGAGACGAAGGGGTCAAAGTCTGGGATACAGAGACGGGCCAGTTATTGGTTCGTATCCCCGTCGGCGGCATGGCCTGGGCAGCGTTCAGTCCGAACGGCGACTGGCTCGAAGTTGCGGGAGCGCGCTGTCGCCGTCTGCTGAAAGTCGGCACCTGGGAAGGGAGTCCCTTGGAATCATCTGGCATTTTCTCTCCCGATGGCTACCAACTCGCGGCACAGACGGATGCCGGAGCGATCCGGCTCATTGAGTTTACCACGGGTCGAGAATTGGCTCGGTTGGAAGGCCCCAATGCGGGGCGGATCGGTAGTCTCACTTTCACCCCAGATGGAAGCAAACTATTGCTGAACAGCGACGATGACAACGCCTTTCACGTCTGGGATCTGCGCGCCATCCGCGCTCAGCTGGTAGAGATGGGTCTCGATTGGGATGCGCCGCCGCTACCGCCCGCGCGGCCGCCCGCCTCGAAATCGCTTCAGATTGAGGTCGATTTAGGCGATTATCGACAGATGGAGGAGGCGACCGCTCTCGTTCGTCAGGCCGCATCGCAGATTCTTTCCAAGAAGGAAAGCGACGGTTTGGCCACCCTGAACAAAGCCGTTCGCATTGCGCCGAATCATGCCATGGCCCACAATAACCTGGCTTGGCTGCTGCTAACCGGACCCAAGAAGCTGCGCGATCCGGCGCGCGCGGAGGCCGAGGCGCGCCGGGCCGTCGCCTTGGAAGATTACCAATCCATCTATCACAACACACTGGGAGTGGCGCTGTATCGAGAGGGTAAGTTCGCCGAGGCCGTGCCGGAATTGGAGCGCTCCTTGCGCGAAGGAAGGGGTCAAACCGACTCTTTCGATTTGTTTTTCTTGGCCATGTGCCACCATCGTCTCGGCCATGCGGACAAGGCCAAGGACTGCCGCGCCCGCGCCGTCGATTGGTTCGCCAAGAACAAAGCCCAGTTCACGACCCCCGGCTGGATCGAGGAATTGACGGCATTCGCAGCCGAGGTCGAGTCCGTGCTGGCCCAACCGCCGGGCCAAGCGAAGAAGTGACAACGGAAAAGAGAAGAAGCATTTGAAGATCGGCCGGTGCGTCCTCGCCGTCACGCAAAAGCCGCACCGACCGGGCAACGCTCCTGCGTACGGTCTGCGCGCCGAAGCGATAGCCCTTTTATTTTAACGCGGACCACATGCAAATTGGAGACGAATGATGAGACTGAACCGATGGCTCCGCAACTGGCTGGCTCAGCCCCGACCGCGCCAAGTCCTCGCTTCGCCGTCGCCGTGCCGAGCGACTCCCCGGAAGCGGAGCGTGGCACCGCGGCTGGAAGTGCTGGAAGACCGCACCTTGCCCAGCACTTTCACGGTGGTCAACCTCCACGACAGCGGTGCCGGCTCCCTACGGGCGGCCGTGCTATCGGCCGACGCCAACCCAGGCTCGACCATCGACTTCGCCAAGGGACTGCACGGAACCATCAAGCTGACCGGCGGCGAGTTGGGCATCACCGCCAGCACGACTATCACCGGGCCGGGAGCGAACAAGCTGGCCATCAGCGGCGATAACCTCAGCCGCGTCTTCAACGTCTCCGGCAGTTCCACCGTCGCCACTATCTCCGGACTGACCATCGAAGACGGATTCGCCAACGATACGGGCGGCGGCATTTTGAACCAGAACAGTACGCTGAATCTATCCGAGGATGTGCTGTCGCATAATGTCGTGGTCGCCAGCAGCGTCACGCAGCGCGGCCGCGGCGGTGCGCTGGAGAACCTCACCGGAACCGTGAACATCAGCGATAGCCTCATCGCCGACAACCAGGCGCTGGGCGGTACACAATTGCTCGGCGAGGGCGGCGGCGTCTTCAACGCAAGTGGAAGCGTCACGATCGCCAGCAGCACGATCTCCGGCAACCTGGCCCGTGGAGCGGACAACGTCGGCAGTTCGGGTGCCGGTGAAGGCGGCGGGATCGCAAATCTGCCGGGGGGTATGTTCACACTCACCGCTTCCCTCGTCATCGGCAATCGAGCCATCGGCGGCAACGGTGGGGGAGGCGGCGTTGGCGGCGGCATCGTGAACGATGGTACCGAAGTCATCGCCGACAGTACCTTTGTGGGCAACCTCGCACAAGGCGGCAATGGGGGCACCGGGCTTGGCGTCGGAGACGCCCAGGGAGGTGCCATCAGCAGTTTCGGAACCGTCGGCGGCGTCGTCGGCACGACTACCATCTCCGCCAGCACGTTTGACGACAACCAGGCCATCGGCGGCAGCAACGGCACTAACAGCGGTTCGACCTACCCCGCCCCCTTCGTGGATTATGCCTTCGGCGGCGGCGTGGCGGTTACTTTCGGCGTCACCGTCACGATCTCCGACAGCAATTTCAGCCACAACCAAGCCATCGGCGGCAATCACTCCACGGCTACCGGAACCGACGTTACCGGCGTCGGCGGGGCTGAGGGTGGTGGCTTTTACAGCGAGGTTGGAGACTCGGCCACCATCTCCAACTCCACCTTCACCCACAATCTGGCCGTCGGCGGCAACGGCAACAGTGGTACCGGCCCCGTCGTCCTGGTTGGTGAAGGGCTGGGCGGTGCCATCGTCTCTGGCTACGGCAGCACCGCGGTTGGTGCAAACGAACTGACCCTCAGCAACTGCATCCTCACCCATAATGATGCCATTGGCGGCAGCAACAACACGGGCACCGCCAGCGTGTCGGGGTTGGTCGGCACCGGTGCCGGAGCCGGTATCGCCAATTATGCGGGTGGCACGGCCAACGTCAGCGACAGCGCGGTGGGCCACAATCGGGCTTTGGGCGGCGAATGCAACACCGTCGAAGGCACAGGGGTAAACCTCGCCAACAGCGGAGCCGGAGCAGGCATCTTCAACTACTTGGGAGGTTACAATTCCGCCGATTACGGTCTGTTCCCGGCCAGCACCGTCACCGTCAGCAACAGTGCGATCGACCACAACCAGGCCCTCGGGGGCAGGGGCGGCAATGCGCTCGGCGGCGGCTTGGCCAATCTCGTCGATGCCAACTCCACTGTCAGCAGCAGCGTCGTCTTCGATAATCTGGCCATCGGCGGGCCGCACGGCAACGCTTTCGGCGGCGGTTTCTACAACAACGCCACCTCGACCCTGGCGCTCGAACACGACATCATCACCGGCAATCATGCCAATGCCGGCGACGATGGCGAGGGCATCGGCGGCGGCAGTTACAATCTGGACACGCTGAGCATGTTGGGAATCTATCTCAAACACAACCACGCCACCACCAGCAACGACAACTTGTTCGGATGAGAGGCACCCAACGGCACGAACCGTTTGGGCGCGGTTAGCCGCGACGCGGAGCGGAGCGCGGGGGAACGCGCTCCGCAGCGCGTCGCGGCTAACCTAAATGTGCGCGATTTGTGGTATCACAATTGAAAGGGACGACCGGCGAGGAAGACTTGGCGAATTTCTAAATCGTCGTCGAGAATCAGCAGATCGGCGCGCTTGCCGACCGCGATGCTGCCGAGGAAACCCTCGCATCCGGCGATGCGCGCCGGGGTGAGGCTGGCCATGCGCACCACTTCGACCAACGGCGTTCCGGTGAGGCGGCGAAAGGTTCGCACGGCGTGATCCATGCCCATCACACCGGAGGCCAGCGCCTTGCCGTCGGGCATCAGGCCGACCCAATCGGCTCGGACAATCGGTTCGCCGCCGTCGCGGGGACCAAAAAGATAATTACCATCGGGCATATCTAAAGCTCGGTTGCTGTCGGTGACGAGAGCGAGGCGATCCGCTCCCTTCATCTTGTACGCCAGCGCCAGTAGCTCGCGGCTGAGATGTTTGCCGTCGGCGATGACCTCGGTTGTCAGCGCGTCGAAAAACAGCGTGGCTTCCATCAATCCGCCTCGCATGGGATACGTCTGCGTCTGGCGCAATCGCGCGCGGTCGGACATGGCGCAGAAAAGGTGATCGACGTGGCGCACACCCCAACCGACGGCGGCCTCCACTTGCTCGAACGTGGCATGCGAGTGTCCGGCGTTGCAGCGAATGCCTCGCGCCCGGCAGGCGCGCACGAACGCCTCCGCCCCCGGCAACTCCGGCGCGACGGTAGCCGTGGCGATGGCGTCGGCGAAATCGAGGAAGGGCATGAACTCGTCGGCTTCTGGAGGTCGCACCGCCGCGCCCGGATGGCAACCGCGCGCCCCGGGAGCGAAATACGGTCCATACAAATGCGCGCCCACAATCGACGCACCACCCGTCCCCTGGGCTTTCAAACGGCGACAACAATCGAGGAACGTCAAGATCTGATCGCGACGCGCGACGGTGCTGGTCGGCAACAAGCTCGTGGTCCCGTGGCGGGCGTGCGCTCGGCAGACGGTGCGAAAGGCGTCCTCATCGCCGTCCATGAAATCCGCACCCGCCCCGCCGTGAACGTGCAAATCGACAAACCCGGGCGCGAGATAATCGCCTTGCAGATCGACGATCTCCGCTTCGGACGGCGGCGGCGCTCCAAGGGCGACGATCCGTTCGCCGTCCACCGTCACCGAACCGCCTTCCACCAAGCGGTCGGCAAGAATAAGGATACCGCCGAGAAAGTGTCGAATCATGCGATTCTCGATGCCGACAGGGACGAGGGCGACTCAATTCAAACAAATAAATCGTGCCGCACTTGAGCGTCGGAGACGTTCGCGTCGGTGAGGCTGTCCTCGCGGCCCTCGTGGGGATAGGTCAGCCGTTCGTGATCCAGACCCAAGGCGTGCAGCAACGTCGCGTGCAGGTCGGGCACGCGCACCACGTCGCGCACGGCTCGGTAGCCGAAATCGTCGGTCGCTCCGTGGGTATAGCCTTTTTTGAAGCCGCCGCCGGCCAACCACAACGAAAAGCCGTGTCGATTGTGATCGCGGCCGTCGCCTCCTTGAGAGATCGGCAAACGGCCAAATTCGCCCGTCCATAGCACGATCGTCGAATCGAGCAGGCCGCGCTGTTTCAGGTCGAGAACCAGGGCGGCGCTGGGTTGATCCATTCGCGCACACAGCGATCGCAAGCGCTCGGCGTTTTTCGCGTGCGTATCCCACGGCTGACCGCTCAAGAAGATTTGCACGAAGCGAACGCCGTGCTCGACAAGACGACGTGCCAGCAGGCAGCGCCGGCCGTATTCGGCGGTCTCCTTCTGATCCAGGCCGTAAAGCCGCCGCGTGGCCGCACTCTCTCCCGAGAGATCGAGGATGGCCGGAGCGGCCGTCTGCATGCGCGCGGCCAATTCGTAATTGCGCAGGCGGGCTTGCAGTTCGCTATGATCCGGATGACGCCGCAAATGGGCCTCGTTGAGTTCTTTCAAGAAGCGCAACTGCTCGCGCCGCGCCGGTGCCGAGACATCATTCGGCGGTTGCAGATTGGCGACCGGCGTGCCTTCGGCGCGGAAGGGCGTGCCCTGGTAGAGGGCGGGTAGAAAGCCGGCCGTCCAGTTGGAGACGCCCGCGATGGGCAAGCCGCCGGGATCGGACAAGACGACGTAGGCGGGAAGATCCTGGCGCGGCGAGCCGAGTCCATAAAGCACCCAGGAACCCAGACTCGGACGGCCGCTGGCCAACGTCTTGCCCGAATGAATCATGTACAGAGCGGCTTCGTGGTCCACGGATTGCGTGACCATCGAGCGCACCAATGTGATATCGTCGGCGATGCGGGCGGTGTGGGGCAGCAACTCCGACAATACCATCCCCGATTGGCCGCGCGGCTGAAACTTAAACGGCGAGGCCAACAGATTGCCCTTCTGGGCGTTAAAGTGAATTTCCAACGAGCCGGGATAGGGTTTGCCTTGATGTTTGGTCAACTCCGGTTTGGGATCGAACAGATCCATCTGGCTTGGTCCGCCGTGCTGAAACAGGCAGATAACCGCCTTGGCACGCGGCCGATGATGCGGCCGTTTGGGATCGAGGGAAGCAGTCTCTCGCCGCGGTGCGGTTGCTCCCTCTTGGGACAGCAAATGGGCCAGCGCCAACGATCCCAGGCTGCCGGCTTGGCGCGTCAAAAAAGCCCGGCGCGTCAAAGAGAAATCGGAGAATCCCGAAGCCACGACTCTATCCCCCGATGCGAGACTCAATCGATGTATAAAAAGCCGTTGCCCGCCAACAGCATGTGGCAGAAATCGCTCCATACCAACGCTTCGTCGCTCTTGCCGCCGATGTTCTTCCGCGCGGTCAAGAAGCGTTCGACGGCGGCGCGCTCTGCCGCATCGGGCAGACGACCATAAGCGATTTGAAAGGCAAACATTATCCGTTTCTCGGATGCCGTTCCACCTTCTTTGTCCAGACGGCGGGCGAAAGCGCGTGCCCGCGCTCGCGTAAAGTCGGAGTTCAGCAGCGCCAACGATTGCAGCGGCACTGTCGAGACGGCGCGCACGCCGCACGTCCCGGTCATGGCGGGCGCGTCGAACAAAGCCAAAATGGTCGCCGTTTCCGAACGCCGCTGACGCAAGTACACCGAACGCCGGCGGGCACCCGGCTTGCCCTCGTCAACGACAATGTCTCCATCGGCACGGCGCACGGTGGGAACATAGGGTCCGCCGGCCGCTGCATCCAACTCGCCGGACACGGCCAACATGGCGTCGCGCAGCGCTTCCGCATCGACCCGCCGAACGGGATAACGCCAGAGCAGGCGATTGTCCGGATCGACGGCCAACGCCTCCGCTCGTGCCTCGCTGCTTTGACGATACACGGCGGAACGGAGAATCATCCGATGCAGAGCCTTGATGCTCCAACCCGAATGAACGAACTCGGCGGCCAGATAATCGAGCAGTTCGGGATGCATGGGCTTCGCGCCGGATTTGCCCAGATTATCCGGAGTGGCCACGATCCCGACGCCGAAGTGATATTGCCAGATGCGATTGACCATGACGCGGGCGAACAGTGGGTTGTGCGGCGACGTGACCCAGCGTGCAAAGGCGCTGCGTCGTCCGGTGCCGTGTTGTCCCGGCGGACGCGGCTCAAGTCGATAGAGGTTCGACGACGAACACAAGACCGCCGGCACTCCCGGAAGCACTTCTTGCCCCGGCGCACTGTGGCTCCCTCGCTTCAGAAGATGATGAACGGGCGGTGTAGTTTCACTATCGAACAAAATCGACATCTTCCGCTCCGGCTTTCCGCCGTCGGCCACTGCAACGACGCGCTGGGCCGGCTTGAGCCAACGATCCGGACAATAAGCGGCAAAGAAGATCGCTTGAAGGCTATAGTATTCATCTTGGGCGATCGGCTCAAATTTATGCGAGTGGCAGCGGGCGCATTGAATCGTGATGCCCAACAGACAACTGGCGACGTTTTGCAGCGTTCCCTCCAACACGGTGTAGCGATCGGTGCGTAGCTCGTCGGGGTTGCCGTCGCTCTCGCCGGTGCCGTCTGGTGCGTTGCGCAGGAAGTGTGTGGCTGTCAGCGGTTCGATCATCGCTTCGGTGATTTTGCCACCCGGTTTGTAGCCGGCCAATTCATCGCCCGCCAACTGCTCGAAGACAAATCGATCGTAGGGTTTATCCTTGTTGAAGGCGTCGATAACGTAATCGCGGTATCGATAAGCCAAGGGCCGATCGCTGTCGGCGTGGAAGTAGCCGTTGGAGTCGGCGTAGCCGGCGGCGTCGAGCCAGTATTTGCCCCAGCGTTCGCCGTAGTGGGGAGACGCCAAACAGCGTTCGATCAGCCGTTCGTAGGCGTCGGGCCGATTGTCCGAGAGGAATGCTTTTAGCTCCGCTGGTGTAGGCGGCAGACCCGTCAAATCGAAGCACACGCGGCGCAGCAGCATAGCACGGTCGGCTTCCGGGCCGAGGGCCAAACCTTTCTTTTCCAGATCGGCCTGGATGAAAGCATCGAGAGGGGTGCGCAGTCGCTCGCGGCAGCGGACGGTTGGCGCGGAGGGGCGAACGACGGGACGAAACGCCCAATGTTGGTCGGGCGGCTGAGTCGAGGTTCCCACCGATCGTTCGGCGCACCGAAGGGAGGAAAGCCCCCAGATGCACACAATCGAGATGGGAAGAATCCATCGAATCCTGAATGAGACGCCCAAGGGATCGACTCCGTGCAACGTCGACTCGCAGCGTAAGCAAGAGGTGGAGGGTGCTTGCTTACGCCGCGATTGGAGGAATTACTGGGTGGCTCTCAATGCCGGAATAAGAACTCCTTCGCGTTGAAAAGCGCCCATTGAACGTCTTCCCACGCCTTGCGCTTATCCTTGGCGCGAGCAACGTGGCCGAGCGCGGCTTCGACGTTTTCTGGATTCGGCAAACGAGAGAGAGCGGTCAAATACAACTCGTTGAGTAGATCGATTTCCTTGGTCTTGGCCGCGAGCAGCCGACCGATGCGGTTGTTCGGATTTCGGATCTTCTCGTTGATGGTCGGGCCATTGATAAGCTGAAGTGCCTGAGCGAGGTTGCTGTCGCTCTCGCGCTCGCATTCGCAAGCCAATTCGCGCGCCGGTTGGCCGAACGTCTTCAGGAACGGATGATTGATGTCGCCGTCCGGCAGTTGGGTCGCTCTCGTGCCCAAAGGCAAACCGGGGAATTTCTCCGGCACTTCGGTGACGGCACAGACGGCGTCGAGCATTTGTTCCGCCGTCATCATCTTCGGGACGGCGTGGGAGAAATACTTGGTGTCGTCGGCGTTGTAGGCGTTGGTCTGGGCACTGAGTTGATAGGTCCGCGAGTTCATGATGGTGCGAATCAAATGTTTCACGTCGAATTTGTGGGTGGCGAAGTCCTTGGCCAGGGCGTCGAGCAGTTCGTCGTTGGCCGACGGATTGGAATCGCGGAAATCATCGACCGGATCGACGATTCCCTTGCCATTGAGGTGATACCAGATGCGATTGACGACCGACTTGGCGAAGAACGGGTTTTCGGTGCTGGCTAGCCAATCGGCCAAGACACGGCGACGATCCGCGCCCGGGGGAATGTTCGGAACCGCTCCGCCCATGAACTTCGGCTTCATCACTTGGCCGGTGCGAGGTTGCGTCACTTCGCCGGAGCGGCCGTCGTAGACGATCTCCGCCCCCGGTTGCTGCGGCGTCGCGCCAGGCTCGATGGGATCTTTTTTGTGCCGAACGCGGGCGAAGAAGGCGGCCATGCTGTAATAGTCGTCCTGCGTCCAGCGCTCGAAGGGATGGTTGTGGCATTTGGCGCACTGCATACGAATGCCGAAGAACAGCTGGGCCGTCGTCTCGGCGAGATTCTGTGGATCGCGGGCCACTCGATAATAGTTGGCCGGGGGATTGGCGAACGTGCTGCCGCTGGCCATCAACATTTCGCGGGTCAGGGCGTCGAAGCCAGTGTTATCGGCGATGCGCTCGTGCAGCCAGTGCTGGAACACATGCGTGCCTTTGACCTGAATGGCTTTGCGGCTACTGCGAAACACATCCGACCATTTGAGAGTCCAAAAGTCGGCGTATTCCGGACGTTCCAACAAGGAATCGATCAGCTTGGCGCGTTTGTCCTTGGCCTTATCGGCGAGAAAATCGCGCACTTCCTTGGGCGTCGGCAACACGCCGCACACGTCGAGATAAGCGCGGCGCAGAAACTCGGCGTCGCCGCAGGTGTCGGACGGCGGAATGCTCAGCAGTTTCAACTTGGAGAAAACGAACTTGTCGATGTAGTTGTGTTCCGGCGGATTGGTCCAAACGAAGCCGGATCGCGGTTCCAGATAAGTGAGGCGAACGGTCTGCAATTCCATCAGATAGCGGCACAGAATCGCCACTTCACCGGCTTGCTTGAACTGAACGAGTCCCGTGGGAGACACATCGGCGACGGCGGGATCGCTACTGCTGAAGACGGTCAAACGGGTGGCATCGCGGACGCTGCCGTCGCTGAAGTGGGCGACGACGGCCAACTGCTGCCAGCGGGCGGGAGCGAGTTGCACGCGCGAGCCAGGCAGGATGTCGATGCCTTTGAGCGATGGAGTAGTGGGCAAATCGTCCTGCAACCCCTCGGCCAGCCAATCGCGCAGGGCGCGGACAGGTACGCTACTGGGCAAGAAACGCTGGCCGCCTTCGTGGGGAACCACACCCAACCCCTTCTGCAAAATCAAACTAGCGTCCGGTTGTTGTCGATCGGTGCGCCGTCCGAGAACGTCGCGCGTCAATTGCAGATAGTCGGCTGCGGGATCGAAGCCGCGCAGGCTCAGTTTGAAACCGTTCTTGCCCGACGGCGTGCCGTGACAAGCGCCGGCGTTGCAGCCGCCGACGTTGAGCGAGGCGATCACCTCGTTGCGAAAACTGGTAACACGAGGCTTCTCGACATTCGCCACCGTCACCGGAACCCGCGCCGTTTGGCCGCCGGCTTTGACGAGGACGACCGTTTGGCCGTTCTTTTTCGGGGTGAGGAAACCACTCTCGTCCACGCCAGCCACCTCTGCATTCTCGAACGTCAGATCACAAGCGGCGGATAGATCGCGGACTGCGCCATCGGCATAACGACCGGTGACGACGAGCTGTTGGTGGGCGCGGCTCCCATTCAGGCTAACCGACGCAGGTTGTACCTGAAGGGAAACGGGCCGACCGATAAGACCGGGACGATCCGATGGTTCGAGCGCGACGGCGGGGGAAGCGGAAATCGTTGTTAGGGAGAGTCCGATCAGAAAGCTGGCGATGGAATGGGGCACTCGTTGGATGAAACGGTTCATGGGAAGTCGCCCTCGTGCGGAAGGAGTTACTCGGCGGGTTTCAATCGCGTCGCTCTCTTGGCGAAAGCAACCTACGTAGTGTAGCAGGTTCAGCGACTCGATGCGACTCTTTTTTTGCCGAGCTTTCGCAAACGACACGGGCTAGCGACGCCTCGATCTCTCTGCGTTCTTTCCTTGCTCTGGCAAGTGAGCCGATGCCGACATAAAATGATGAGGATTTGTCCTGTCCTCTCGATTGACTCTCGCGGACCAACGCCGATTCGCGCCGACGCGCTTTTCCACGAAACGGGATCGGCGCGTCGTGCTAACCCGGAAACTCGAAACGTCATCGATCGGCTTAGAGGACGATTATGTATAGTGATGCGAAGACTTCGGGCGGTTCGGTTCGCGGGCGGGTGGAACAGCCTTCCGTTTTGCTCGTCGATGACGATGCCGACGCGGCCCACACCCTGTCGAGTATTCTACGCCAGGATCACTACCGCGTGGTCTTGGCTCGCAGTGCCGAAGAGGCGTCCCGTGCGGCGACCGAGAATACCTACGACGTTGCACTCATCGAGTTGGCACTTGCGGAAGTCGATGGTCTGGAGTTACTCGCTCAGATTCGCAAGCATTCGCCGACGACGAGTTGCATCGTGCTGACCGGGTACGCCTCGCTGGAATCGGCGGTGGCAGCGCTGCGACGGGGCGCGTCGGATTATCTCGTCAAACCCTGCGTCATCGAAGATTTGAAGCAGACCCTGCGTCAGGCCATCGAACGCCGCCGACTGACGCTTTTGGCCGCGCAGCGCGAGCAACAGCTGAAAGAGCTGAACGATCGGCTGGAGGAGCGCGTCTTGGCGCGAACCTGCGAGTTGATGGAGGCCAACCAACGACTCGCCGAGGCCAATGCCGCCAAGGATCGATTCCTGGCCACCTTGTCCCACGAGTTGCGAACGCCGCTTACGCCGCTGCGCGCCGGTATCGATTTGCTCCGCGAACGACTCGGCGAGAGCGAATGGCGGCCCATACTCGACGCCATGCAGCGAAACCTCGCGCAGGAAGCGCGGTTGATCGACGATTTACTCGACATCGCGCGCATCACCGCCGGCAAACTGTCGCTGGATAAGCGCGCCGTCCTACTCCACGAATGTCTGCGCAACGCCGTCGAAACGATCGAACCTCGCGCCGCCGCCAAGAAGCAGATCCTTCGAGTCGAAGCGCGCGACGCCTTTCCGCCCCTCTTGGCCGATCCGGTGCGCTTGCAGCAAGTCGTGGCCAACCTTTTGGACAACGCCGTCAAATTCGCTCCGTCGGAAGGCGTCATTCGCCTCACGGCTTGGCTGGCAGAAGGGCAGGTTTTCCTCGAAGTGTTGGATGGAGGTCCAGGCATTGACCCAGAGCATTTGCCGCGCGTCTTCGAACCGTTTTGGCAAGCGGATCGTTCGTCGCGCCGCATGCACGGCGGCACGGGTCTGGGCATGGCCATCGCCCGAGAGATCGCCCTTCTGCACGATGGCGAGCTGCGCGTCCGTAACGCCAAATCGGGTTCGGGAGCTTGCTTTACCTTTCGCTTCCCCCTGGTTCGAGCCGAGTTGCGGCAGGCGAACGCTCCCTCGATCGCGCTTCCTCCCCCTTTGAAGATTCTCCTTGTGGACGATTCCGTGGATACCGTCCAAGTGCTGAGTTGGTTGCTCGCCTCGAAGGGGCTGCGCATCCGCGAAGTGAACGGCGTCTCCCAAGCGCTCGACGCCGCCCGCTCCGAAACGCCGGACGTAATCATCACGGACATCGGCATGCCAGGGCAGGATGGCTACGATCTCCTTCGACTGCTCCGCGCCGACGAACGATTGCGCGACATTCCCGTGATCGCCGCCACGGGATACGTTGGCAGCCGCGAACAAGAGCAGATGGCCGAAGCGGGCTTCTCCGCCACGCTCTCGAAGCCCTTCGATTTGATCGAGCTTTTCGCCGCCCTGGAACGTGTGGGCTCGTCGACGAAAGCCTAGCGGTACGGCGCTAGTATCTGGTTCGTAATAACTTCCCGAACGCGGTTTCTGGTAATTGGTAGGGTGGGTCGAAGCGCAGCGAGACCCACCATGCGCTTCCGGTGGGTCTCGCTGCGCTTCGAC
>JAJXWW010000149.1 GCA_021781415.1 Planctomycetota bacterium | reverse complement strand
ACGCCATCCTCGCCGACGGCTCCGTCCAACAATTCGACATCTACGCCGCAACGGTTATTTGGGACGGCGTGCCGCGGCAAATTCTGATTCAGGCCATCGACACCGCTCCGTTGCTTGGGATGGCTCTTCTCGTCGGCCACGATTTGCGCGTGCGAGTAGCCGTTGGCGGCAGCGTGGAGATCGAAGCAATTCCGTGAATGGCTGACCGAAGTACAAATGAGTCGCGTCCCCTTTTCTCCCTTTGGTTTCCCGACTTCCGACCCTTTGTTTAACTTCGGTTCACGTCTCCTTTTTCGATAGATCTAACCAGAGGGCGGGATCTAGGCTCCAACTGTGGCTGAAATCGTTGTTCGCCGAGTCCCGGAAGCACACTTGCAATAGCATCTTCGTCGTGTAACCCTGCTGAAGCAACGCATGAAGCAGTTGTTCAGTCGGCTTGTGGATCGTCACTTTCTCCCCCTCCTCAAGCCGGCGCGGGAGTTCGCGCAGAGCCTCTTGCATGACCAACCGCCGCTTATCCGGCAGGATCAACTCCAGCGCGCTTAGGGTAACCGCCCGCTGACCCACATTGACGGCATCGAAGTACACCAAGTCAAGTGTCCCGGCAGCCGTCTCGGTAATTGCGTGCCCCGCACGGACCTTGATCCGAGGGAGGGTGGCAAGGCGAGCCATCCGGGCCTGCCACAGCGCCACAGCGACGGCCGAAAAAGTGGCCGCTGCCGCGAACCACTGGCCGACCGCACCAACAGCGTTCCAGTCCACGACGATCTCCTTGTTTTAGATGAAGGCCAACACTTCCATGTATTTCGTACTGCATGTCCGTACATTTTCCGCGTTCACAATTTCCGCTTGTGAACGAGATCCTCGTGCCAATGCCGCAAACCGGCGGGAGGAAATTTGTTCGCGCCCTATGCTGTGGGAGTGGGACGTTGTGGCCACACATAGCACGCCGCCTTCACCGCCCGATAATTCGCATCCAGCGCCGGTTGCAGCAGCAAGAGCGCGGCGATGCGGCGAACCATGTGCATTACCTCCGTCAGTTCGGCCAGCGTCAGGGCGCGGCCGAGGAGGGTGCGTTCGCGGTAGGAGAGCCATTTCTTTATCACCTGATAGCCGCCCAGGGTGTACGTCCACACGCGCGACGGTACGCAACGCCAGAAAGCGATGTCGTTGAGGTATACGTCGAACGTCGTCGCGCCGAGACTGTCTGTAGCGGAACCGAGAGCGGAAAGTTCGTCCGGCGTGTAGGCCCGTTCGATGGCTTTGCCTTTGCCGGGCATGGTCACGCCGCCCTTGCCGGCGATGCCCCAACGCGCCGTCCCGTCCAGTTCGATCGATGGGTTCAGACCACCGCCGCCGACGCGCGGCGGTACTCCGATGACCTTCAACTCCGCTGACACTTTCTCCACCGATTCAAAAACCAGAGGCACACTTGTTGGAGTCGAGCGGCCTAATCGGGCATGGGTACAATGCGAAGACGTCCTTCTTGGGCGACGGAGAAGTTGTTCGCCCAGTCGATCGGCTGGCTCAGAAGCGCGACGGTGAACTGGGCCACATGCTCTGGCGAGCGAAGCCGAGGTCGTAGCAGAATGACGCCGGGCGCGGCCGTCTTTCCTTGCTCGAAAGCCATTTCGCCGAAGTCCTTGTCGAACGTCAGCAGTATTCGCCCCTCGGATTGCGACAGGGCCAGCACCGCGTCGTCGCTGATGCCGGGGGAAATATCCCGCACCCACATTATGTCCACTCCCGCTCGCCGCGCTGCCTCGACCGCAATGCCCGGCACGTTCTCGTTGGCAAGGAATTTCGCCATCGCTCACACCGGTAAAGGGTAAACGTACTCCTGCTTCAACGCTTCGGCCGCATAATGCAGAGCCGCGTGTAGGTCCTCTTCGGTCAGTTGAGGATAGTTTGCCAAGATTTGCTCGTGCGTCCACTTCTCGGCCAACAGTTCAATCAGAAACTCCACGGCCAAGCGAGTGCCCTTAACGACCGGCTTACCCGCCAGCACGCCGGGGTCTATCACAATGCGTTCTTGCCAGTTCATGGCTGCTATCCTCTTGAAATAAGGGGGTAAGGATTCTAGGAATCTTTTGCGATCTGAAAAGGTTCCTGACATCTTTTCCGGCCCAAAGGGTTCCTGACATCTTTTCCGGCCTAATGGGTTCCTGACACTTTTCCCCTCCGGCGAACAGGTCGCCGCCATCATCGAACAATATGTACTTAGCGCGGCTTCCTGAAGAGGGGGATGGAGCCGAGGACTGGCAATACGCACCGTCTTATCGGTTCTGGGCTGTCGGTCCCCGGCTGCTTGTCCGGATTACCTCTTTTCCTTCGGCGGTGCCGTTCCCGAACCGCCCCGTGGGGGCTTTCGGTTGCTGGTGGAAGAAGAGGCGTTGTTTCCTCTTCCTCCATCCCCTTTGAACCCCTCTTGGAGGTGGATGACCTTCTTCTTTTCTCCCCGCGATCCCTTGTGAATCTTGTCATTTCGTGCCATTCGTATCATCTCCTTCGACAAAGAGGAACTCAAGCCGCTCGCAGTCGGCTTGACGAATCACCGTACCCAACGTGCCTTCCACCTTTTCAATGAACTCTCCCCCGGCATCTACCCGCCATACTTCTTCAACGTAGATCTCCGGCTGCTGGGGAAACGTGCTGGCATAAGATTTCTCGCCGAAATAGCCGCCCAGCATCCTTCCGTCTTTCAGATGGAAAAGTATCCAACATTCTTGTCGCCGTTTGAAGAAGTCATCCCATGCGGTCTTGTTCGGATACCCCACTCGGCTACTTACAAACCGAGTATTCCTCAACCAGACTACCCCCAAGGCCAGCAAGACGGGGGATATTACCAGAAAGCATGCACTCAAGACGGCATACCAAGCAAGATGCGCTTCGATAAACGGCTTTCGATTGATAGAGATGAGAGGGAGAACCCAGATTGCCAGATTCAAGAGTCCATAGGCCATCGCTTCGAGAAGAGATGAACCGAAATCCCGTTTCTCTGGAGGGTAAAAGAGGTCGTAGACCTTGATCGCAATAATTCCGGGCATCACCACCAACAGAAAAAGTTGAAGCCGCTCAAGGGTCAGATCCGGCACCGTTGTCCTCCCATTCTCGCTGTCTCCTCTCCCTATTCATTATTCGATCTAAACATCCTTCCATTTGAACAAAACTCCCCTCGTAACGGAAGGCCAGCAGGAATGGCAGGCAACACGAATCACAAATTTAGGGCATTGGGCGGTTTCGGCCAAACGTAGGCCGTGGCCTTCACCGCCTGATAATTCGCATCCAACTCCGGTTGCAGCAGTAGCAACGCCGCGATGCGGCGAGTCATGTGCATCACTTCCGTCAGTTCCGCCAGCGTCAGGGCGCGGCCGAGGAGGGTGCGCTCGCGGTAGGATAGCCATTTCTTCATCACCTGGTAGCCGCCCAGCGTGTACGACCACACGCGCGAGGGGACGCAACGCCAGAAGGCGATGTCGTTGAGGTTTACGGTCGAACGTCGTCGCGCCGAGACGGTCTACAGCGGAACCGAGAGCGGACAGTTCGTCCGGCGTGTAGGCGCGTTCGATGGCCTTGCCCTTGCTGGGCATGGTCACGCCGCCCTTGCCGGCGATGCCCCAGCGCGCCGTCACGTCCAGTTCGCTCGCTGGATTCAGACTGCCACCGCCGACGCGCGCCGGTACGCCGATGATCTTCAACTCCGCTCGCACTTTGCCCGCGGTGACGCAATTGACGGGCGTTTCCGGATCGAGCAGCGCGGCGACCTACGGACCTGGCCAGACATTAGGT
>JAJXWW010000115.1 GCA_021781415.1 Planctomycetota bacterium | reverse complement strand
TGCGTTCCTCACCGCTTGGAAGACCGAATGGCAGTTCGCCTCTCAACAGACGCCGAAGCGCCTCTTTGTGCCGAGCAACAAAGTCTTGCCGTCGGCGACGACGGACAAGGACGGTCGTTTCCGTCTGGGCGGTGGCGGCATTGGCCGTGTGGCGGTGCTGGAAGTGCGCGGCCCTGCTATTTCCCAAGGATCGCTGTGGATCGTTGGTCGAGAGGGCTTCGATCCGGCGGAGATCAACAAGGCCGTACTCGACCGAGTTCCGGCCGAAATGCGTCTTCCGGGCCAGCCGCCACAGTTGTATGGCCCCAAACTCACCTATGTGGCTGAGCCGAGCCGGCGCATGGAAGGAACCGTCCGCGAAGTCGGAAGCGGCAAACCCGTCGCGGGCTACACGATCCTTTGTAACCTCGGCCCCAACAACGGCAGGTACGCAACCAGCGACAAGGAAGGCCGCTATCAAATCAATGGTTTATCGAAGATCAAGCAATATGTGCCGATCGCCGAACCTCCGGCAAATAGCGCGTGGCTGAGGGCCGGCGCGCGCGTCGAGGATCGCGAGGGATTGCAGACCCTCAACGTCGATTTCACGGTGGCGCGAGGTATTCTCGTCGAGGGGCGCATCCTCGATCGCGCTACCGGCAAAGGCGTTCGAGGCGGCATCCGTTTCGTACCGCTTCCGCACAACAAGTTCGCCGGCAAGCCCGGATACGATTCGTACAAATACGAGAGCTTGATGCACGATTCCGACCCCGATGGACGCTATCAACTGGCAATCGTGCCTGGTCCCGGCGTGCTAATGGTTCAGGCGCATGGCAGTGAGAAAGTCAACGGCGGCCAAAGTTTGAATCCCTACAAGCAAGCGGAGTTCGACGCTAAGGACCGCGAACAGGTCAAGACGGTGGAGAACGGCGACGATCGCATATTCACCGCCATCGATAATCGGCCCGAAGCTCTGAGTTTGCAGAACGCCGTGAAAGTCGTTAATTTCGCCGCCGACGCTGGAGGGGCAACCTGCGATTTATTCCTGGAACGGGGTAAGACGATGGCGGTGAAAATAGAGGATGCCGAGGGTAAGCCGCTGAAGGGGACCACGATCGCCGGCTTAGCCGCATCCTGGCCAATCGTGTTCCCGATTGAGAACGCGACTTGCACCGTCTTCGCGCTCGATCCGAAGAAACCGCGCCGCGTCCTCTTCTACCACGCCGAACGCAAATTGTCAGGATTATTGACGCTGCGCGGCGACGAGAAACAGACGCCGGTTGCACGTTTGAAGCCAACGGGTTCAGCGATGGGCCGTCTATTGGACCGCGATGGTCAGCCGCTGTCCAACGCGAACATCAACTTGTCCGGCACGGATCGATTCGCCAGCGAATTGTACCGTCAAATTGCTCCACGCCGCCAAGCGATCCGCACGGACAAGGATGGCCGCTTCCGCGTGGAAGGCATCGCGCCAGAGGTGAAGTTCACCTTAGGTATCGCGAAGGGACGCACATCCTTCGTCGGCGAGCCTCGCATCGGACTGCGGCAAGTCGGGTCCGGCGAGACGCTCGAGCTGGGTGAAGTGCGCGTCAAGCCAGTGGGTCCGTAGATTTCACGGCGCGAGCGATCGATTCGCGCTCGATCCGCTCGTTTGTTTCCACCGCAAGAACGAAAGACAAGCGTTCCAAGAGAGGTTCAAAGTGTTTTATTTAATTGGACCTATCTTTGTCTTACTTTGCGTTCTTGGAACCTTTGCGCGAGACTTTTTACGAGAAAAACGCCAGGTGCCTCCGTCGAACGATCCGAGGCCGCCTCTCCAGATTCATCGGCGGTTGAAGGAATTCTCACAGTTGCCACGGGTTGTCTTCGTATTCGCGGGGTGAGTCCGAGTCGTCCCAAGATGGTTCTTGATATTCATACTCATGGAGTGCGTTTGTCGCTGGAAGATGGAGGAAGCGGCTCAGCGGCTGGACCAGTTCACGATAGGCCGCGCCCGGGAGGCTGACCGTGCCCCATTTGGGGCTGCGGACGCGCATCTGGGCTCGATATTCGTTCACTTCGACCGCGCGCAACAGATAGCGCTTGCCGCGCCAGGTCCACAGATCTTCGGTATCGGCGGGTAGCTCGACGCTCGGCAGGATGTGATAGCTGAAGACGAGAAGCCCTCGATAACCTGGACCCCAGAGATCGACCCAGCGTTGCAGGCCGTCGATGTCGTCGCGGGTGGACCAGCACTCCCACACGCGGCGCGGCTTGCTGGGACTGCCGCCAGGGAAGCGACGGCCTTTCACATCCACTACCAGACGGGAACCGCTTTCACCGAAGACGATGAAATCGAGGCTTTTGACCGGCGTGTCGCCGAGCATGGGCCGCCGCGTCTCATCGACGGCTACATAACACAGGCGATGCCATTGCAGGTACGCCTCGAACGCCGTTTCGTAGTGGTTGCTGCGATCCATACGCTTCAGTTCATCGTTTCAGTGCCGAGTACTGAGTTCTGAGTGCTGAGTGCTGAGTTCTGAGTGCTGAGTAGAGAAGACTCAGAACTCAGCACTCAGCACTCAGCACTTGTTATTTTCCGCACCGACGCTGCGACTTCCGGGGTTGAGACGTTTTGTTGCTCGCGGCGCGCCAGATCCTTCACTTGCCACATGCCTTGGGTGATTTCGTCGGGACCGGCGAGGAGGGCGACGCGGAAGCCACGCGATTCGGCGTACTTAAGTTGCGGGCCGAGTTTCTTGGCCTCCGGATAGACTTCGACGCCGATGCCTTCGCCGCGCAGACGACGGGCCATGCCCTGGTAGGCCCCGAGGTATTCGGCGGCGAACTGGACGATCAACACGGGAGCGGGGGTTTTGGCTTTGGGCAACAGATTCATCTCCTCCATCGCGGCCAACAGGCGATCGAGTCCCAACGACGCGCCGACTCCGGGCAACACCTGCTTGGTGTAGAGACTGGCGAGGCTGTCGTAACGGCCGCCGGAACACACACTGCCGATGTCCGGCTTGTCGGTCAGGAACGTCTCGTAGATGGTTCCGGTGTAGTAATCCAGGCCGCGGGCAATGGACAGATCGAGGTGGATGCGCTCGTCGGGGACGCCGGCTTCGGCAATCACGGCCACGAGTTCGCGCAAGCGGCCGATGCCGTCGGCGGCGCGAGGATTGTCGCCGAATTCACGCTGCAAGCGATCCAAAATCTCTCGATTGTCGCCGTGCGTCTGGGCCAGGGCGAGAACGCGCTCGGCCCCGGCGCGGCTGACTCCGGCCTTCTCGGCCATCTCGGCCATCACCGCCTCCGCGCCGATTTTCGGCAGCTTGTCGAGAGCGCGTAGCAGCGGCACGACTTGATTAGCCAGGCCGAGCTGCTCCAAAAGGCCGTTGAGAACCAGACGATTGTTGATGCGAATCTCGAAGCGATCGAAGCCGAGGGCGCAGATCAGATCGTGAATCACCAACGCCGCCTCAATGTCGGCGGCGTTGGAAGTGGTGCCGATGGTATCGAAATCACACTGCCAAAACTCGCGGTAGCGGCCGTGTCCGGTATTCTCCCCGCGCCACACCGGGCCCATGTGATAGCGCTTGAACGGCGTGCCGAGCTGGCCGATGTACTGAGCGGCGAAGCGCGCGAACGGAACCGTCAGATCGAACCGCAGTGCCACTTCGCGGCCGCCGTGATCGGTAAATTGATAGATGAGCTTATCCGATTCCTCGCCCGCTTTGCCGCGCAGAATCTCGGCATACTCCAGCGCCGGCGTGTCGATGGGCGCGAATCCATACGACCGATAGACGCGCCGCGCCTGCTCCAACAGAT
>JAJXWW010000045.1 GCA_021781415.1 Planctomycetota bacterium | reverse complement strand
ATGCAGGACCAAGAAATCTTGATCTCCCGTTACCAGACAGGATGCTTGAGCGCTCCATGCCAACTCCAGGAATTGATCGTTGATGTCGCCATGCGAATCCTCCACCGGCAAGTCTAGAGCGGTTTTCCCGCGACTCGCGGCGGAGCGAGTTGTCTCGCGCTCCGCCGCGCGTCGCGGCTATCCAAGACCTTTCGTTGTCTGCAATCCGAAAAGAAACCGCTCTAGGTACTCCTCATTCGCTGCTGGGAAGTTCCGGGCTAAGGTCAACTCTTCAAAAACTCCCGCCGATGTCTTTTATACACTTCCGTCCCCGCATGTCCATATGGATTGATCCCCATCAATCGCGCCTCGACCACGGTCGCCAGCATCAGCATTTGCATCAGCTGGCCCATCGTATGTTCCGACAAAGTCGGCAACACGAGATCCGACGTAGGTCGCGCCACATCGTAATATGCCAGGTTCGTTCCCCGCAACGTGGCATTGAGAATATCCGGCATGCTCTTGCGGTTGTATTGGTTTAATTCGTCCTCGTTGTGGTCGGCCATCTGCGTGACGATGGGTACGGCTTTGGGGTTCTTGACGACGAGATTGGTGATGAGACGATCCCGCGGTCCCTCCTGATGTTGTTGGCCGCGAACGTAGAGATCGCGCGGTGCCACCATCGTCAGGGGTGTCGGCCCGCGTCCCTGTTTGTTCAAGCTCGATGACACCAGCTGTTCGTACCAATGCCCGAGCGCTTCCAACTTCTTCGACCATACCGACAGGACCCGTAGCGGTTTGTCTCCGGACTCGGCCGACAGATGATTCGCGGCGGCGAATTGCAACACGGGATTGCGCTCGAACGGCTCGTCGAGAAAGCGCTTGGTCGTGGCTGCCGCGCCGAGCAACAGCGCGCGCACATCCAACCCCATGACGGCGGCGGGGAGCAGACCGGCAGCGGTGAAGGCGGAGAATCGCGAACCCACATTATCGGGAATCGTCAAAAGATTGGCGTCGTCGTGACCGTGAGCGCGAAACAAGCGGCGCAGCTTGCCCTCGTCCCCGCTGACGGCGGCGAACAATTCTCTTAACTGCGGCGAGCGCAGGCCATAGTATTCGGCGGCCTCGCGCCGAAAGACGCGCAGCGCCAAAGCCGGCTCCAGCGCTTCGCCGCTCTTGCCCAACGCGACGACGGCCCAACGCTCCTCGCGTTGTTCCGGATCGACGCAAGTGATTTGCAGCAAATCGAGCAGGTTCTGAAAGGCGTCGTTGTCGGCGTTATCGCCTTCAAAATAGATGCGCGGCACGCCCAGGCGCGTCTCTGGGGGCAGCTCATTGTGATAGCGACTGAGCAGCGCCTCGAAGAGCGCGCGAGGCCCCCAGGTGCAACTGGGCACGCCGAGGAAGACGACGCGATCGACCTGCTCGCGCAAGCGCGTGGACAGGTTCAGAACGCGCCCGAGGTCGCTGGTTTCGCCCTTGCGACGATAGTTATCGAGGGTGGCCTGCGGCAGATCGAGGAAGCCCGCTCCGCCTTCGTCGCCTCCGCGCGTGGGAGAAGGGAGAACCGACGCGGAAGCACTGCGCATCTCGCGCTCGGCCGCTACCTGACTGCGACACTGCATCAAGCGCGGCACGAGATCCTTTAGCCGATTGGGCGAGAGAAAATGACGGGCGCGCAGTTCGGCGGCGGCGCTCCAATCCTCGCCAAGCGGAGTCAACAACGCTTGGTAGTTGAACGTAACAGCTTCGTCCGGAAGTTCCATGGCCATACAAGGGCACCTCGAGCGCGGTCGAGACGATGGGCAAAGAAACCGCTTGTCGATACTATAGTTCCAAAGTTGCTCTCGGTAAAATCTAGGATACCAACATGCACGATTTGATCCGCGAACTGCGTGAATCCAATGGCTCGAAAATCGTTCTCCTCGTCGCCGACGGCCTGGGTGGGCTGCCGCTTACGCCGGGCGGCAAGACCGAGTTGGAGTCGGCCAAAACGCCGAACCTCGACGCCTGCGTCCGCGACGGCGTCTGCGGTCTGACTATTCCGGTTTTGCCGGGTATAACGCCGGGCAGCGGCCCGGGACACCTCGGGTTGTTCGGCTACGACCCCCTCCAATACCGCATCGGGCGAGGCATCCTCGAAGCGCTGGGCATTAACTTTCAAGTCGGAGCGCGCGACGTGGCCACGCGCGGAAACTTTTGCACGTTGGATAAGAACGGCCTCATCGCCGACCGTCGCGCCGGAAGACCGACGACCGAACGCTGCGTCGCCATGTGCAAACTCCTACAAACGGTGCGCGTGCCGGGCGTCGAGGTGTTCGTCGAACCGGTGCGCGAACATCGCTTTGTCGTCGTCTTTCGCGGCGACGATCTCGGCGATACCGTCAACGACACCGACCCACAGCAGACCGGCCACGCGCCGCTCAAAGCGAAGGGGAACGATGCCGCCTCGCAAAAAACCGCCGAGGCGGTCAATCGCTTCGTGGCCGAGGCGGACAAGGTTCTGAAAGACCATGCTCCGACCAACGGCGTGACACTGCGCGGTTTTGCCCGCTATCCGAAGATCGCCACCATGCAAGACATCTACGGCCTGCGAAGCGCCGCCATCGCCGTCTATCCGATGTACAAAGGGCTGGCCCGGCTCGTGGGCATGGACGTTCTCGATGCCGGGGCCACACTGCATGATCAGGTCGAAACACTTCAGCGCGTCTGGGGACAATACGACTTCTTCTTCTTGCACTACAAGTACACCGATAGCACCGGCGAAGACGGCAACTTTGCCGCCAAGGTTGAGACGATCGAACGCTTCGACGCCGAGATTCCCAAGATTCGTGCCTTGAACCCCGATGTACTCATCGTCACCGGCGACCACAGCACGCCCAGCAAAATGAAAAGCCATAGCTGGCATCCGGTGCCGGTACTGCTGACGGCGAACTCGTGCCGTACCGACAAAGTAACGGAGTTTGGCGAGTCACAATGTCTTCATGGCGGACTCGGCCAATTCCAGGCGATGTATTTGCTGCCGTTGGCGATGGCTCACGCGGGGCGATTGGGTAAATACGGAGCGTGAGTAGGGATCTCGGAGCCTGCGGCGTAAGCGAGGGAGAATCGTCTTCCTCGCTTACGCTTCGGACTCGATAAAGTTGCTTTGAAGGCGATGTCGCAATTCCTTGATCTTTTGAGTTCGGGCCGCGTGTTGCTCATGGACGGCGCAATGGGCACCGAGTTGCAGCGCGCCGGGATCGGCCCCGAAGAGTGCCACGAGCTTTGGAACGCGACCCGCGCCGACCGCGTTTCGGCGATTCATCGCGCCTATGCCGACGCGGGTGCAACGGTGCTGCTGACCAACACTTTTCAGGCGAATACAACGCATCTGGCGCGTTTCGGATTCGAGGATCGTCTCGAGGAGATCAATCGTTCCGCCGTATCGCTGGCCCGGAAGGCAGCGGGTCGTTCGCGTTTCGTTCTCGGGGATGTCGGTCCCATACTCGATGCGACGACGCGGGCGGAGTTCGTCGATTTCAAGGAGTTGGGACGAGTGCTTGTCTCTTTGGAAGGCGTCGATGGCATTCTGCTTGAGACGTGTTCCGATCCGCGCGCGTTGGCGGCAGTGCAATGGGCCTTTCATCGGCTGGTCGATATCGACCTACCGCTGCTGCTGTCACTGACTTATCATCGTTCGAGTTCGGGACAACTCGTCACCCTCAGCGGTCACGCGCCGGAGTCCTTCGCGCGCCACGCCGAACGACACGGCGTCGCCGCGCTGGGCGTCAACTGCGGCCGCGATATGGATATGGACGACATTATCGAGATCATTTGTCGCTATCGTGCCGAAACCGATTTGCCGCTGTTCGCACGGCCCAATGCGGGCACTCCCATCCGACAAGGGGATCGGTGGATTTATCCCCACGCGCCCGAGACGATGGCGGCACGCTTGCCGGAATTGGTACAAGCGGGCGCGCGTGCGATCGGCGGTTGCTGCGGCACGACGCCGGAGTACATCGCGGCGTTTCGCAATGTCCTGGACGCGCGGTGACTCCAGAGAGTGCGAGAGAGAGAAGCATAAGAATGCTCGTGAACGATCGATAAAAATGCTCTCCCTCTCGACCCCGAACTAAAGCGTTCCAATCGGCCGCGCCCCAGTCCGTGCCTACTTCGATGGGGCGCGGCGATTCGGATGGCACTCATCGGCGAATCAAGAATTGTCGCAGAGGATTCACTTCATGGGCTTCTTCTCCTCCGCGAACACATTTTCCGCCTCCAACGGTATTTGAAAAGCATCGGCCACGCGCGTCATGTAATTGCACCAACAGATATACCAAATCGAGTCCAAGGCCCGTTCGCGCCCCATGTGTGCCGTCAGTACGTCGAGATCGGATCGGCGAACGTCCCAGGGCTTGCGCGTCAGTTTGTGTGCGAAGAGTAAACCGACGCGCTCGTTCGGCGGAAACGACGACCAATCTCCGCTCGCTAGTTTGGCGACGCGCTCGTTCAAGCCTTGTTCCTTCAAGCCCGCGACCGCGAGCAACATTTGCGTGTGGCCCATTCAGTAAAAGCACTGCAACGAGCGCGTCACGACCCAGAACATCGACTCGTGAAACACCGCATCCAGATCGGACTCCTCGCGGAACGCGCGCAGTCCGCCGAGCCATGCCGCGGCCAATCGCGGTTGATAGCCGTAGGTCAGCAGGCTCCACTTAATCCGAATCGGTTTCTCCGGTTTGGGCATTTCGGGAGGCAGCTGCGCGCGGACGGTCTCCCAATCGGGAATGCGGACGCGCGCTTGACGCCTGGCGATCTGTTTGTCCAAGCGTTGCCGCAGGACATCGAACGACAGAGAAGTCCATTCGGGATCGTCGAGTTTCTCCGGTAGTTGCGGTGGATGCTTCTCCGGAGGCGAGACGATGCGCTTGGGCTTCTCCTTCTTATCCTCAGTCGAGGGTTCTTTCTTCACCGGCTTGGGAAAGCTTACTTTAATGGGAGCATAGGGACCATCCGGCTCGACTTCCGCTCCCAATGCCAATAAAAAGCGATCTTGAAAGTTTGCATAAGCGGCGACGAGAACGATGGCCACCGTTTGCTTCTCGCCGTGAAGTTCCACCACCTCGGCGACCTGTTCGTCGGTAACGGTATACGCCGCTTCGACGAGTTGTTTCACGAGTTGCAGGGCGATGCGCTCTTCTTTGAGCAGTTTGTCCATCTGCTTTGGTAAGGCGTCGATGTCTTGGGCTTTGCCGCCCGCTCGCACATAATCGAAGCGAGCGTAGGCTTTGGCGTAGGCGCAGCGATTGGCGTCGGCGGCGACCCAACGCAGTTTCGCCCGCAAGAGAGGCGGTAGCGTACTCTCCATGCGTTGGGCGTGATCGAGATCGATCATTGCCGCCGCCGTTTTCGGCAGCGACACCGCGAGGGCGCGGATCCACACGGGCAGTTGCCGTCCTCTCTCCGTTTCAATGAACGTCATTTTCTTCCATGCCTCCTCATTCGTCAGCACCGGCACACGCGCGGCGGGAGTCCCGCCCCACGTCCGCGTTGCCGTTGCCAGCATCAATAAAAAAATGATTGCGCAGCGTAAGGAAATCAACGAACACCTCCATAGACCATTGGGGATTATCGGGTCGTTTGACGATTATTTCCCAGGTCGGCCCCGATGCGGTGTGGAGCGCATCGGCTTCGCGCTTCACACCGCATCGCGGACAAACTCATTTAGTACCCATTCCAGCTTTGTGAGCGTTTGTGGTCGTCTTTTCGATAAACCCATACGGGTGAGATTCCCTTCACGATGTACTGAATCTCCTCGGTTGCATTGGGATCGGCGAGATTCAGGCGAACGGAAAAGCCGCGCACTCCATCCGCTTCGGTCGTCTCATTCAAGATTTCGTACCCATCTAACTTTCGCCCTTTGAGCCATACGGAATCGACGACTTGAATCGGCGGTGTCGCACCGGCGATTTCGCCGGCCGGACTGCCGCTTTTCCAAGCGGTCAGCGCGGTCTCCAGTGAGCGCCGAGCCGTTTCCGCCGGCGTGGCGCGCGCATCCTTTTTCTTGCCGCAGCCGCACGAAGCGACACCGACGAATAGCATTGCGAATACCGCGAGGCGAGCGCGTCGGGAAGCAGTGCGCGGTTGCAAGGTAGGTTGATTCCTCAATCCAAATCTCCTTTCGAGTCTTGTCGTCAAACTTGTTTGGTCGAATTGTGGCACATTGCAAATCGTTCACCAGTCCGCGCCCAAAGTCTCGCCGCCGTTGCGTGTCCCGAGCGCTTGCCAGGTATACAACGAGATGGAATCCGAGACCCAGCGAACCGAACCGTCGCTCAGGCCGACGTTGACGCCGTTGGTGTGATAGCTGGAAGACGGTACGTCCATATCCATATTCACCATGCTACCGGGGAAGGGGATGCCTCCACAGGTCAGCTTGTTTGGCGTCGAAACGTGATTGTAAATCGAGCAGCAGGTTTCACCCAGCGCCCAACAGGTACCCACGCCGTCGCATATGGAAATCGCCGTGTCGGGACTCTGTCCCTGACATACCTGATGCGTGGCAATTAAGCTGCTTTGATTGGGGATGAGCATCATCGACGTGCGCGGGCTATAGCGTCCGCCGCTTCGCAGCTTTTCCGCAAACATGGCCGTATTGCTCGTCCCATCGGTGATCTGCGCGATGGATACGTTGCTTTCGTAATAGAATACGCCGTTGGGAGTCGCGCCGGGAGAAACGGAGGATGGATTGGTGTCGCCGAGATCGCACATAAACGTCGTGCCCATGTTGGCCCAATAATTATTACCGGGATAGGAAACTCCGTTGGGCGCGGGAACCATCGGCGGCGCGGGATCGGAGGGGCACTGGAAGCCTGAGATGAGGGTATTGCAGGCGGAATTGATTCCGTTGGGATTGGTATAAGGCGGACAGCCGGTGCCATCGAATTGCATGTCGCCCATGTCGGGTGGAAGATTAAAATTGAGGGCATTGTAGACGTTGCTTTGTTCCAGGTAAGGCAACAATTGGCTGTGGGTCGACCAGCGAGCCATCGAATTGATACCGGGATAAGAGGGGCTTTTGCCATAGGGAAAATGCTGATAGGTGGAGTGGAAGTTTTGCGCCGCCAATCCCAATTGCTTTAGATTGTTCTGGCACTTCATGCGCGCAGCCGCCTCACGGACTTTCTGCACGGCGGGCAGCAACAGGCCGATTAGAATGGCGATGATGGCGATCACCACCAACAGCTCGATCAACGTGAATCCGGAACGACGCTGAGTCATGTTCAAACCCCTTCCAATAAATAAGTGGACAAGACCGAGAAATAAACTCCAAGGTTAACCGCGGCGCGGCGAGGGACGCATCGCCGCACGCTCCGTGGTTCACCTTCCCAAAACAATCGGCAAATCCGATGGACAAGTTCGGAGACCGGCGGGCCCGATCCGGCGAGGTCATTCAAACCGGATCGAGAAATCGGACGAGAATCCTTCTGGCAGAATTCTCACCCGTCCCGCCGGTCTCCGAGCCTGCCCAACGGATCACTTGTGCGCTCCCTCTTTCTGTTCTCGCGGTTTGCTAGGGACGCCCGGCATGCTCCAGAAGGGGTTCTCCCGTTCGAGCGGCAATTGAAAGGCGTCGGCAACTTTCGTCATGTAGTGGCAGCGCGAGGCCCACCAGATCACATGCCACGCGCCGTGCGATCCATAGTGTGCTGCCAGCTCGCTCAGGTCGGCTTCCCCGACCGAGGCCGGATCGCGGGCCTGTTTGCGCGCGAAGCCAAAGGCGGCTCGCTCCGCGGTGGAGAAGTCCAACCAATCGCCGGCGAGACGGCGCGTCAACTCGTTAACCGATTCTTCCTTCAGCCCCGCGACCGCGAGGCACATTTCGACGTGGCCCATTCAGTAAAAGCACTTTAAGGACCGCGTAACAATCCAAAAGAGCGATTGCTCGAGCGTGCGATCCAGCTTGGCCTCCTGGCGAAAGGCGGAGGCGCAGTCGAACCACGCCTGGGTCAATTCCGGTTGATGGGTATAGCACACACGGCTCCAATGAATGTCCGATTGCCACATCCCCGGATGGCCGTCACCGAGCCGTTTGAGCATCTCGGCTTTCGACGGCACGCGGATGCGCCCTGGCCTCGCCTTTTGACTTTCCAAGCCACGTTGCAAACCGAGCCATTCGGCTGAGGCTCCCGCGCCTTGCGGTCTGCTCTCGAACTTCGACCGAAGGGCGGCTGGAGGACTGCTGCCCGTAACGGGTTTCGGCTTGGCAAACGAGACCATTAACGGCGGAAACGGTCCTCCCGTTTCGACCTCTATCTTGGACGCCAAAAGTAGTCGATCCTGAAAGCTGGCGTGAGCCAAGAGTGCCACTAGAGCGACGACTCGCTCGTCGCCAAAATACTCAAGGAGTTGCTTCATCTCGTCGTCGGTGACGGCGTGGGCCTCAAGCATCATCTTGCGGGCAAAAGAAGCGGCCGCACGTTGCTGGGGGGATAATAGACTGCGGTCGCCGGTGAGCTTCCGAACTTCGGACTCGGACACTCCGCTTCGGCGCAAGTCGGCGACAGCCACGGCCTTGGCATAATCGCAGTGGTTGGCGTCGGCCGCGCTCCAACGAACGAGGCCGCGCAACTTCGGTTCCAGACGATCCCCACTGCGATGCAGGGCGTCCAATTCCAACATGCGAGCCGTCGTCACTGGCAAAGGGCCAGCAAAGAGTCTCGCCCACGCCGGCAGTGGTTCAACCTTTGAAGGTGCGCCGGGCAAACGTCGCCACGCTTCTTCGTTCGTTAACATGGGTCGATGCTCCGAAGTCTTGGCGGTGCCCGATTCGTCCAGCAACAACATAAGCAGCGATTGCTCTAGCTCGCCGGGCTTGAAACCGAAAGGGCCGCGACCGCCCTTGTAGGCCACCCGTCCCTTGCGATCGATCAAATACAGTCGATCGGGCATGCCGCTGTAGGCTTGGCCGACGCGGTCGTCCAGTTCGTCCACCACCATCCTCATGCTGATTTTTAACGAACTGCAACAGCGTCGCGCCACCCCTACCCGCTCGACCTCCGTGGTCGGTTGCTTGACGGAGATGCCCGCCTTGTCGTTGGATTCCATCCGCCAACCGTCGGTCGGATGCGCTTCGCGGACGTAGACGGCGAGAAACTCCACGCGATCTCCGTAACGCTTTTTCAATTCTTCCAAGGCCCCAAACTGGGACCGATACGGCCCTCAGGTGAAGCTGCCGAAAACGAGTACAATCGGTTTGGGACCGATGCACTTCGATAGCTGCACCACCTCTTTGCCATCGCTCGTTTTCAACGTGAAATCTGGAGCATGCTCGTTGAGTTTCGGCCCTTCGCTCATGGAACCGAGTTCTCCGGCAAAGAGCCCGCGAATCAACACGGCTTGCGAGGGCATGTCGTTGGGCCGTCGACGCGGGGCCTCCTCGGCCAAGAGTGCGTCGCGGAAATCGTCGGGGGAAAGGTAATTCTTTCCCTGCGCCGATTTCTCGAAGAACCGCAGCAATTCTTCCTTCGTCAGACGACCGTCTCCCTCGGCGTTCAATTTGCGATAAAAACGATTGACGATAGCGGACATTTGGAGATAGGGACTGCGCTCCGACCAGTCGAAATCGTCCGGCATAATCGCGCCGTCCTTGTTGCGGTCGAGCCGAGCGAAATCGGCATCCGATCCGAGAAACTTTTTGCGTGAGATGCCTTCTTTGGCCGGATCGACGCCGCAGCGCTTCGCCAGCCATTGCCACGAATAGCGCGCTTGGGGTGGGCCAAACCAGCCGTCGCCCGGTCCCATTCTCGAACCGCGCAAGATTGCCGCCAGCATCCGTACTCCTTCGGGCGGTGTCTGGCCTTCATAGGCGCTTTCCAAGTATGCGGCCGCGGCGGCAGCCGCGGCCGGCTTGGGGTTCTGAAACACCTTCGGATCGAGCGCCGGCAATTTGATTTTCTCGGATGCCGGTGCCTTCTTGCCCGGTTTCGTGGCTTCTTGCGATAAACCAACGGCGTCCGGCAAGATGGCTAAAATCACTCCCATGAATCCTGCTCTGAACCATTTTCTTTCCGTCATGGTATTCGACTCCTTGGTAAATGGTTTTGTCTCGTCCCGCAGTCTTCTCCCAGTCGTCAGAATCATCGTCGGGCTTTTGTTCGTAGCACTCGCTTCGACCTGGCAACCGTGCAACACCACTCTCGGATTCTCCCCCTCTCCCCTGAGTACAGGGAAGAGGGGAATAGCTCCATACTGCCAAGCCCCAGTCCCGGAGGAGACGAAAGAAGTCTTGGCAAACCGGTGCGAACGTACAAGCGAACGCTACTTCGGCACGGAAATCTTCTTCCACTTCAGTTCCCTATAGGTGTCGGCAAACTCCGTTATTTCGATGGCTCGATCCACGGCGATGTCTCGGAACACCTGGGTGGTGCCGCTGGTCGGCCAATGGATTTCTAAAATGGCAACGCGCTCCGCTTGAGCCAAGCCCAGCGTTTGTTCGTAAGGATTGGCTCCGAAACTGCTTCCCGAAGAGACGTGACGATGGATCGTCAAAGGCTCTTTGCCGGCCGCGACGGCCTTGATGCGCGCGCCGACGGCGGCTCGATTGGTCTTTTGACCGATGAGTTTCACCGTCAGCCAATGATTGCCCTGGCCTGGATTCTGAAAGAGGATGTTGTGGTACTTATCGCCGTTTACAGCGCCTCCCATTTGAATGAATAGGTCGAGGTTGCCGTCTCGATCCCAGTCGCCGATGGCCACCCCATGTCCTTTCTGGAGATGACCCGTTCCGGAGGAGGAACTAATATCCGCAAAGCGCCGTCCGCCGACATTTTTGTAGAGACGATTGGGAACCAACGTAGAGAAACTGGGCGCGCCCGTACCCAGGTAGAAATCGAGGTATCCGTCGTTGTCGAGATCGGCGAAGTTGCTTCCCATGCACAAGAAAACCTTATCGAGGCCGGTTTCCTTCGTCACATCTCGAAATCCCTTGCCTCCCAGGTTGCGGTAGAGCTTACTCGATTTGGTCATGGTCGGTCGTTTCAGAAGGCCCTTAACCACATCTCCCGTGGTTCCTTCGTAGTTGGTGGCGAAGATGTCGAGCCAACCGTCGTTGTCGTAGTCCCACGCCCAGCAAGAAAACCCGCGAGTTGGTCCGTCGATGCCTTGAGAAACCGTGACTTCTCGAAACGTACCGTCGCGGTTGTTGTGGTACAACTGGGCATCTCCGCCCAGGTTGTTCACGAACAAATCCGGATAGTCGTCGTTGTCGTAGTCGATCCAAGCTGCCCCTTTGCAAAACCTGCCGATATCCGCTACGTTCGCTCGAGCGGCGACCTCCGCGAAAGTTCCATCGCCTTGGTTGCGATACAGCCGATTGGGCTGTCTCTCGCAACAGACGAACAAGTCGACGAAGCCATCGTTGTCGTAATCGGCCCAAGCGGCTGCATTGGAATTGAGCGGCGCGTCCAGTTTTGCCTGAGCGGTAACATCCGTAAATGTTCCATCGCCGTTGTTGCGAAGGAGACTCGGCCGAATCGGATACGACAGCCACGCGCCGCGACATACGAAAATGTCGAGTAGGCCGTCGTTGTTGTAGTCGCACTGCATACATTGGAGACCGCCCAGCTGATCGCCGAGGCCCGCTTTGACCGCGCTTTCCTCGAACGTCCCATCGCCTCGATTGCGATAGAATCCCATAGGTTCAGTGGGATCGTAACTGGTGACGACCAGATCGAGTAGACCATCGTTATCGAAGTCGTCCATGATTGCACCGCCGGCCTGATTGAAGCGGTTGACACCGACGAGGTGTCCGATATCGCGGAACTTGCCGATGTTGAATTCGGATTCGAAAAAGCGGTCCATATTCACCAAGTGCGCTGGATCGACCTTATGCGGATATTCGCCGAGTGTCATGTGGGCCAAATTGAGCAGCCAGCGGACTTCGAGGTCGTGAGGAAATTGATCGAGATATTCACAGAAATGCCGGATGGCGAGGCGCGAACCTTCCGGATGACAGTGGACGGCCGAGGGAGCGATGGGCAGGATGCAGGAGCTCTCGCCGCGGCAGAGAATACAATTCTCATTCTCGCCGATGCGGAGTGCCGTCACACCTTGTAGATATACGATCGTAAAACGATACATTTGGGCGAGCTTTTCGACTGCCTCGACGCGGGTCCGTGCCTCCTCCAAAACCCGATAGGCGCGGCGCGCCTCGCCCTCGGAACTTAGAACGGTGGCTTTCGCAAGAAGACACTGTGTCCGATCGTCCTCCAAGAGTCGATTGGAGGCGAGATCGCGGTCGAACCGCTCCACCAGCCGAAAGCCTGGTTGACGCCAAAGGTCGGATAGCTGTTGAAGGGATGAGCTGGCATTCCAAGGAGGAATGCTGCTGTTGACGAGGCCAAAGCCGCTCGCATCAATCGAGAGATTGCGCGGTTGATAGCGAAGAGAAATTTCCCTCGCGGCTGGACTCTCCTTCTTAATGCCGAAGAATAATACGATAGCGCCTATCGTTGTACCGACAATTATGATGAAACTATCGAAGATAAAAGATCGCCGCATTTTCATGGCGGGATACTCCTACTTGCCAGTGGATATAGTAGCAAATTCAGATCGACTAACTATCCATAACGGTTCAGACGGATTTATGAGACCGACCGGCGACGCTGCGACGGCGCGCTCCTCGCAAAACGAGGACGAAGCGCTCCGCTCACCTCGCGCGCGAATCCGCGGCAAGAGGGGCTTTGAGAACGTCTCGAAGTCGGTCCCTGGAAAAACCCGACGATGGAGGAATACCTTCAGCGCGGCGGATGATAAATGATTAAGGAGGTGAATACCGGCTTGCGAGAATCGGCCTCGATCCAACGACCGGCCCTTGGATTTCGGCCGTCGCACTCCGAGTCTCCGAGACAAGCCCATTCTTGATCCGAAACAATCGGCGCTGCCGGAGGCGTGGAGGGAACGAGAGGCGAACGCGAACAGTGCGGCCCCGTGCAGGGCCTGGGGGTTGGCAGCGAGCGATGGGACAACGATTTCGAGACATGGTTCGACGGTTCGTCGAACGAAATGCCGTGAGCCGTCGCGGAGGCGACGGTTGGATAATCGCAGCCGGCGCGCGCTTGAGGCGCAGCGACGCCGCAGGCGAGGAGCGTCAAGAACACTCCTAGTCCGAGACATCGATTGTGCCAAAAAGTCCGCCTCATGTGACCGCCACTCCTGGGGACGCGGATGCGCCTCCGCTTGCACACCTTACCAGCTGTTGTCGAACGTCAATCCGTCGGAGGGATTAAGGGCTAAGTTCCACGAATACTGCGATACGCCCGAAGACACCATGCGCACGCTGCCGTCGCCCATGCCGACCATAAGGCCGGAAGTATACGGCGATTGCAACAGCATGGGATCGCAGGCACTGACGTTCGGTGCGTATTGCGGCAACATCAGCGAAAGATAGTTGGCCGATGTGTAGTAATAAGGCCACGTCGGCGGATTGCCACACATGCCCATCTGCCAACCGACCGCCATCCCCCCGCATACGGTATAACGCTCGCCGAACACGATGGTGTTCGAGGTGCCGTCACTGAAAGTAGAAGGAATCCGCGCCGATCCACCCGGTTGATTTCCGAACACCAGATAATTCGAAGCGTAGCTGCACGCGCCGTAAGGCATACCCATCATGGTGACTAGACCGTTGGCGGGCACGGTCGGATCGGACGGACCCATGAATACTTTCAACGGGGTGTTCATGGCGTTATCGGAACTCATCGTTACCGAGTTATAGAGGTTTTGCTGCTCCAGGAACGGCAGCAGAAAGTATTGCAGCGTTCCCATACCGGCGGGCGGACCCATCGATCCGTTCGGATTGGGATAGTTGTTGTAGACCGGCGGCAGGACGCCGTTGGTGTCGTTGCAGTTGTGAACGGCCAGCAACTGCTGTTTGAAGTTATTGGAGTCCTGCGCGCGCGCGGCGGCTTCGCGGACTTTCTGTACGGCCGGTAACAATAGACCGATGAGAATGGCAATGATGGCGATCACCACTAATAGCTCGATCAGGGTGAAGGCGGAACGACGACGGTTCACGAGAAAACCTCCTTTTCTCGACGGGCGAGCGAGGAGCGCAAGTTCCCCGATGGTGTCTCGACTACGGACTCCATCGGCGAGTTTGTGCAACCCGCTCGCGGTTCGCGGATCGTTTGGAGACGCTGCCAACGACGGCGGCGCTCCCAGTAAAACAGAACGGGCAGAAACAGATCGATCACTTCATCGGCGATGAGAATGCCCCCCAACACCGGCACGACCATCGGCTTGATGACCTCCGCACCGACGCCGTGGCTCCACAGCAACGGTGCGAGACCGAGTATCATGGTCCCTTCGGTCAAGAGTTTGGGGCGAAGGCGATGGACCGCACCGTCCATGACCGCCTGGCGCAGTTGTTCCAGACTCATGTTTTCGAGTCCGCCGGCGCGTTCGACGGCCTCGCGCAGATAGACGAGCATGATGATGCCGGTGGCCGTGGCCATGCCGAAACAAGCGATGTAGCCGACCCACACCGTCACCGAGAAGGGATAGCCGAACAACCACTGTGTGAAGACGCCTCCGGCCAGCGCTCCGGGAACCGCGAACATCATGAGCGCGGCGTCGGCCAAATCGTGATAGGTCAACCACAGGACGAGGAAGATTAGAACGAGGACGAGCGGCAAAATCAGCCGCAGGGTGTTGCCGGCCCGCTCTTCGTGTTCGAATTGTCCGGTCCATTCCAGGAACACGCCGGGCGGAAGCTGCGCGCGGGCGGCAACCGCGCGGCGCGCCTCGGCCACGAAAGTGGAACTGTCGCGCCCGCGCACATTGAGACGAACGTAATTGCGCAATAGACCATTCTCGCTCTTAATTGTCGCTGGCCCCTCGGCGATGCGTACCTCGGCCACCTCGGCGAGTCGGACGTAGGCTCCTGGAGAGCCGAAGACGGGGACGGGCAGGTTGCCGGCCGATTCTTCGTCGGCGCGCCATTCGTCCGTATAGCGAATGCGCACGGCATGGCGTTCGCGGCCTTCTAACGTTTGCGTCGCCACCTTGCCGCCGAGAGCGACTTCGACCACATCGTTGATGTCGGACACGCGAACGCCGAGTCGAGCGGCGCGGTCGCGGTCGGGAACGATGCGCAAATAGCCCTTGCCCCGAAGGCGATCGGCGACGACGTTGGCCGCTCCGTGAATTTTCGTCACCACCGCCGCCACATCTTCCGAAGCACGAATGACATCGTCGAGCCGTCGGCCAAGAACTCGCACTCCGACGGTTGTATTCACGCCGGTCGAAAGCATGTCCACGCGGTTTTGGATGGGCATGGTCCATACGTTGGTCCACCCCGGCATCTGCATGGCGCGATCCAACTCGCCGCCGAAACCGGCCAATTCAGAGCGCTCGGCGGCGCGAAGATCGAGTTGTTGAGCGAGATCGGCTTTCAGTTTCTCTTGAAGTCGATCCAACGCGGGAGGAGGGGGCAAGAGAGGGACATTTGGAGTCCGCATGATGTGT
>JAJXWW010000132.1 GCA_021781415.1 Planctomycetota bacterium | reverse complement strand
TGCTTTGACCCGGCGGCTCACGCCGCCGGTTCGCCTTGGCGCGTGGTGCTTTGACCCGGCGGCTCACGCCGCCGGTTCGCCTTGGCGCGTGGTGCTTTGACCCGGCGGCTCACGCCGCCGGTTCGCCTTGGCGCGTGGTGCTTTGACCCGGCGGCTCACGCCGCCGGTTCGCCTTGGCGCGTGGTGCTTTGACCCGGCGGCTCACGCCGCCGGTTCGCCTTGGCGCGTGGTGCTTTGACCCGGCGGCTCACGCCGCCGGTTCGCCGAGTCTCTACCAATCCTTACCCAACACTTGACCGTCGTTGCGCGTGATGGCCAGGCGCAGGGTGCGTGCGGTGAGCTTGGGCGTCAATGTCCGAACCGAACCGTCGCAAATCCCCACGAGGTAGCTGGAGGAGCCGGGCAGACCTAACTTCGGCACCGGCTTGTCCGCATCGAAAGAGATGTCTTCCGGCTTCGTCCACGGCACGCCCTTCGACGCCTCGGCGACCATGATGGTGTTCGACAAGCCATCCGGGAAGTCCGCGATGCGAAGTCCCTTTTTGCCCTCGAAAAAGGCTCCTTTACCGGCAAAGCCTTGATAGTAGGTCAAGTGATCCTTGACGCTTTTCTCGTCTTGTTGCGGTGAGGTGTAGACTTTTACCACGAATTGGAGGAGTTGCTTGTTGTGTTCGCTATCCCACGGTTCATCGAGATGAAATCGGTTGTAAAGATTCTGCTGTTCGATAAAGGGTAGGAGCAACACGCGCCAGCTGAGCAGCGGCTTGCCGTCTTTGTCGTAGATGGCCTGTGGCGGAAAATGATTGTAAATATCGAGATAGTTGTGCATGGCCAAACCGATCTGCTTGAGGTTATTGGCACTCTGAGCGGCCGAGGCGGCCGCGCGCATCTTTTGCGCCATCTGCACGAGCATCAGCCCCGCCTTCGCCGGATCGATTTCCACCACGACCGAGGCGTGAAGCGCCGCGCCTCGTTGCTCGATTTTCGCCGCTTTCAACGGTTCCCGCACCTGCTTCAGAAGTTCCACGATGTCCTTCACATCCTTGTCTTTTTCGAGTTGAGCGACGACGCGATTCAAACCGGCCCGGAGAAGGATGATTCCCGTCTGTCCGGGAGCGCTTGCCTCTTTGGCGTCCTGCTCGGCAGCGAAGTGCAAGGTGGTCTCTAGGCGCGATTTCTTGCCGAGATCGGCGACCGCGCTGCCCCACCGCGCTTCGAGCAATGGGCGGAACGGTTCGACTTCGCCGGGCAGTTTCTCGCCGACTGCGTCGTTGAACGCCTTGACGTTGGCTCCACAAACCAGCGTATGTTTCCCCGCCGCCAAGCGCAACACTTCGGCGAGCGCGCCTTCCGTTTGCGGTTGAATGCGATCGATCGATCGGCGAATCTCTTTGTATTGGCCGAAGATCAGCGAGCGTTCGTCGATTGGCAATACCGCCCATTCGTCATCGGCAACGACATGGATCGTTTGCTTCTTATACATTTTTACTTTGAGGTTTTTGCCGATGGCCAGAATTTTGGCCAGATCGTACGCCTCCACGGTGCGCGCGAAGATCAGCGGCTCGCCGCCCTTCGGTGGCGGATCGAGCATAACCACCGTCAGGCGCTCGATCTGTTCTGGAGATAAGCCGAATCGCTTTTTGAACTCGTTTGGCACGAGGTCGATCTCTTTTTTGTACTTTTCGCGCACCGGCGCGACGAAATCGCTGGACCATAAGTCGGCGATGCGAACCGAGGCCGCGAACAGGGCATCGCCGGGTATCTTGGCCAAATCGGTCGGCAGCGCCTTCTCGTTGGGTGTTTCGTCCGCCGGTCGGGCATCGTCCACGGCCAGAAGGGCCACCACCAGCGCGGCAGTCAAGGCGGCAACGATTCCGCCGACGCGCCAGCGCTTCCACTCGTGCAAGAATCTCATCGCTCGTCTCCTTGGAATAAGGGTGTCCAAAGCACTCCCCATCGTGCTTCGAGCATGGTGTAACACTGACACAGTACACGCGATGACGGTGCTTCGTCAAGGATAAAATGTCTCGATTTTCATAATTCAGCGCTTTGGATTCGTATCTCGCGCGGACTCGCGCTCCTTCCCTCTCCCGAGTTCAGGGAAAAAGCGGGGAGAAGAGTAGCGATGGACTGCTTGACAGCGATTTCCACACGCAGTATAAGCCCTCTCGCCTCGCGGTTCGCCGCGCGCGCTGCGCGACGGAGGGCCGAACAAATCCGTTGCCCTGTGGAGTCAACGCCATGCGCGCAGGGATGCTTTCGGTCGTAATGGTCTTCGCCGGTTCTGGATTACTCTGCCGCGCCGAGGGACCATCCACCTCGGCGACGGACGAACCGCCCAAACTGCCCAAAGGGGTCGAGATTCTGGCACGGGGGCCGGTGCATGAGGCGTTTGCCTCGCCCGGCGGCGAGCCATTGCCCGCGCAAGCCGTGTCGAAGCGACCGCCCAAGCCGCTCGACGAGGTTCCCCCCGCCGACAAGCCCGAAGGAAAGGTCGTCTGGATCGGTGGCTACTGGTCGTGGGACGACGAACGCAAAGATTTTCTCTGGGTGTCGGGGCTGTGGCGCACGCCTCCTCCGCACAAACAATGGATACCCGGCTACTGGCGCGAACGGGGCGAACAATGGCAATGGGTTGCCGGCTTCTGGACCGACGCCGTCGAAGCGGATAAGGCCACGAAAGAAGTCGCTTATTTGCCCAAACCGCCGGTCATGCCCAACGTCGCGCCGATGGGAGCAGCCCCCGCCGACGATTGCTTCTATGTCCCCGGCGCGTGGACGTGGAGTCCCGCCGCTCGGTCGTATGCCTGGCGGGCCGGCTACTGGGCGCGCATGCAACCGGGCTACGTCTGGGTGGCCGACCGTTACCTATGGACGCCCAACGGCTATCTCTTCGTGCCCGGATACTGGGATCTCGCCGTCAATCGCCGCGGCCTTCTCTACGCTCCGGTCTACGTTCAACCGCAAGTCGTCACCGTCGGCTTCACTTATACGCCCTATTACGTCGTCGGCGATGCCTTTCTTTTGCAGACGCTGTTCGTGCGGCCCGCCTTCTGCCACTACTATTTCGGCGACTATTATGGTCCGGCCTATGCCCGCATGGGATACGAAAGCATCTATCTCCACGGCGGTCGGCGCTACGATTCCATTGTCGTCTATGAGACCTGGGCGCACCGCGGTCAACCGAATTGGATTTCCACACAGATCAATATCGTTAATCTCCGCAATCGAGGCGCGATGGCTCCGCCGCCTCGGACGCTCGTTCAACAAACTACGTTCGTCCAGAAGAATGCTCCCGTACTCATGCCCGCTTCGCAGGTCATGGCGGCAAAGGGAGCAAGGATGTCGCCGATGGACGCCTCAACGCGCGCCGCGGCCCAAGGGCAAGCGGCGTCGATCCAACGAGCGGCAACCCAACGCATCGCCGCCGAGAAACCTTCCACTGCCGCTGCGCCGGGACAGGCACGCATCGCCTCCCTCCCGGTGACGAGGACGCAGGGCGAGCCAGCGGGATTTGCCGCGCAACGCGGTAGCGCGTTCGGGTCGGCCCCCACGTCGCATGGCCCCTATCCCTCGTTCGCTCCAGGCGGATACCATCCGGCGTCGCCCTACGCTCGTCAGGGGCAACCGCAGTTCGGAGCGCCGGGGTATCGGCAAGTGCGTCCGTCGGAATCACCTTCTCGCCGACCGCCGCCGCGCGACGCGCGGCAACGGAGGGGCTAAGGATCGACGAATCCGAGAAGGCATCGGCTCGCATCCGCTTGTAGCCGGGGAGTAGAATTGAAGGGACGGAGAGTATTGAGGCTATAACTCGGGTATCGTGGAGATAAATAGCGTGGCTGAATCCGCAACTCTCAAAGATGAGGCTCACCGCATTGTGGAGCAACTTCCCGATGATGCCACCTGGGAAGATCTCATTTATCGCCTTTACGTTCGTCAATCCATTGAGGCGGGATTGCGCGACCGCGAGGAAGGGCGCGTCGAGACCGTGGCCGAGGTGCGTCGTTCCTTTGGATTACCCGAATGATAGTCTTTTGGACCAGCAATGCCAAACGCGAGTTGCGTGCTGTCTCGATGCGACATCAGTATCACGTTTGTCTCGGAATAAGCCAACACGATTCGTGTGGCGTCATGCCAATGTGCGGATAGTAGCTTCGCGCCTTCGGTGCGGCGAGGAGGAGGAGCGTCGTCTGCAATCCGGCGGCTTCGTGGGTGCGGCGGATCAGCTCGCGGCCTATGCCTTGCCGTTGATAGGGGACATCGACGGCGAGATCGGAGAGATAGGTGCAATAGGCGAAGTCGGTCAAGGCGCGCGACACGCCGATCAAAAGGCCGTCGCAACGAGCCGTCACAATCAGGTCGGCATGAGCCAGCATTCGCTCAATGGTAGCGCGGTCGTGAACGGGACGGCGTTCGGCCAATGTCGAGCGAACCAACACATCAATGAACTCTTCCGGCGACAGATCGGGGTCGAAATCGTAATGCACGACCACGAGAGCGCCTCCGTGGAGCGGTCGATCAATAAGCGTTGCGGTGGACGAAGCCGTGTAAAACCGTCATCCACAGGATGCGCAAATCGAGCCACGGCGTCCAGTGGGTGATGTAGTAGAGATCGTATTGCAGACGTTTGCGGAGCGAGGTGTTGCCGCGCCAACCGTGGACTTGCGCCCAGCCGGTGATGCCCGCCTTGACCGCGTGCCGGGCCATGTAGTTCGGGATCGTCTTGCTGAACTGGTGAATGAACACGGGACGTTCGGGGCGCGGGCCGACGAGGCTCATGTCGCCCCGCAACACGTTCCACAGCTGCGGCAATTCGTCGAGGCTGGACTTGCGCAGGAACGCGCCGAGGGCAGTCCGCCGCGGGTCGTCTTTCACCGCCCATACGGCTCCGCTCTTTTGCTCGGCATCGACGCGCAGACTGCGGAATTTCAGCATGTGAAAAGATCGGCCATTCAATCCGCATCGCTCTTGGCGATAGAAAATCGGTCCCGGACTGGTCAACTTGACCAGCAGGGCGATCAGCGCCAACAGCGGCGACAACAAGACCAGCCCCACGGCCGATAGCACCACGTCCATCGCCCGCTTTACCACGATATTCAATCCGAAATGGGGACTTTCTCGAAGCCCGATGAGCGGCAGACCGTCCAGATTGGTCGTCGTCAGCGAGAGGCCGGCGAGGTTCGGCACATCGCAGACCATGCGCACTTCCACCAACGAGCGCGACAGGACGGCGAAGACGCGGCGGGCGTCGTCGGTGCGGTCGAGCGGCAAGGCCACGAAAACGTGGCGCACGCCGTATTTCTCGATCAATTCCGGCAGATCGTTGAAGCCGCCCAAGACGTCGAGATCGCCGGACAAGCGATTGGTTTTCTCTTCGACGAAACCAATGTTTTTGATGCCCAGCCAATGCACGCGCTGAAGCACGCGGGCCATTTTGCGCGCGGCGCGGCCCGATCCGACGATGATGGCGAAAGTTTGATTGTAGCCGTGGCTGCGCAGCGTGCGAATGATTGCCCAGGCGATACGGCGACCGACCAACACCAGGACGAAGTTTAACCCCGAAAAAATCAAGATACCGGCGCGCGACTCGTAGGCGTCGTGCAAGAAGAAGATCCGCGCCATGACCAGCAAAGCGAGCAATAGACTCGCTTTGAAGACGGCGACCATTTCTTCGCGGAAACGGCGGAGCCGACCGACGTTGTACATGCCCCCGAGGCGATAGGCGATGACACTCAGCAACCACAACAACGGCACGCGCTGCCAGCACAAGGAAATCGACGGCACCGTCTTGTCGAGGTGAAACCAACCGGACTCGAAGTAGAGATAATAGGCGAAAAGCCAGGCGGCGGTGGTCAACGCTAGATCGGTGAGCAAAAAACAGGCTCGGAGCAATTGACTGCGCTGGTGGATCACGATCGCCCCCATCCGTGGGTTGGGTCATGAAAAATCCTATCGTGAAGCTCTGCCGCACGAGAATTGGAAAGTCTTAACACGAGTGCGACGAAAGTGTCAAGGGATGGTCCAACGGCGAGAAGGGCCGAATGGCCCGCTCGGCACGACGGCCTGGCCAGAATGCAATCGTCCGATTCCGGCCCATTTCCGATCGCGGCGAGCCGACGGCAATCTAGGCGGCGACGCCTTGGAGGTGGAAGGCGGCGTTGAGAGTGTTCACCGTCGTCTCGGCACCGTCGCGGAAAACTACGGAGATACCGCAATTATCCAGAGTCACTTGTTTGGCCTGATCGAGAGTCAGGCCGAGAAGCCCAGCCAAGTAGGTGCGGTTGACGACGTGATGGGCGACGACCAGAATCGACTCCCCCTCGTGCGCGGACAGGAGATCGTCGAGAATCGGCGAGACGCGGGCATGCACGTCGCGGAACGATTCGCCTCCGGGATAGCCAAACTCGGCGGGGTTGGCGTGGAAGCGCTGAAACCCGTCGGCATCGAGGGTGCGAATGGTTTGCCAATCGAGTCCTTCCCAGCGTCCGACATCGCACTCGATCAACGCTTCCATCGGTTGCGGCGACAATCCGTGCGGGGCGGCCACGATGGCGGCGGTCTGAACGGCGCGCAGCAACGGGCTGCAATAACAGTGGTCGATGGGCCGAATGGCGAGGAAGTCGCGCGTCGCCTCGGCCTGGCGCACGCCCAAGCGCGCCAGCGGCGGATTGTGTCTGCGTCCTTGAAGGCGCGCCGGACGAGCGAGGTTCGCTTCGGTCGCGCCGTGACGGATCAGATACAATACCGTCTTGGGGTCGGCTCCTTTCGACATGCCTGCAATCTCCAGTGCGTGGGAGAGGACTGCCGAAGTTCCGAGTCGGCAGCGAATTCGTCGGGACGGATCATGCCGGGTCATCGGGGAAAAAACAAGGGGAATGCTCGACGAGAGCGACAAGACGCATGAGTACCAGCCGCGATTCGATGTTACAGCGAATTCGAGAAGCCGTGACCGCGGGCAATCGCGCCGGGGGAAACCCAGCGCTGCCCGAACGAGGCAAGATCGGCTATCAGGGCGCGGGAGACGATCCCGTCGCACATTTCCAAGAAGAGTTCGTTCGAGCCGGCGGCATCTTTCACCGCGTCGCCGATTGCGACGAGGCCGCGCGCGTCGTCCTGGATCTCGTCCGCGCGCGTTCGCTTCGTCGGGTGCTCCTGGGCCGTGGGCCGGTGTTGGACGCGCTGCGTCTGGCCGATCCATTGCGACAGGCTGGGGCGGAGGTCGTCCAAACGGACGCGGCGGAAGTCGAGAATCGAGAGACGCGCTTCGCGGCGGAAGTCGGCATCTCCGGTGTGGAATATCTCGTTGCCGAGACCGGCTCCGTGGTGGCGGCCAGTCGGCGCGACGAACCGCGCTCCCTCAGTCTGTTGCCGCCGTTGCATATCGCCGTGGCCCATCGACGCCAGCTGACGCCGGACTTATTCGATCTCTTTGCCGAATTGGGACAGAACTTGCGGGACTTGCCGGCGGGTTTGACGCTCATCACAGGGCCGAGCAAGACCGGCGACATCGAATTGCGCTTAGTGACGGGGGTGCATGGACCGGGGGAGATACACGTCGTCTTCCTCGATTCGATCGAAGACGCAAGAATCATCTGACCAGAGGAGGGATGGCAAACGCTGCCGAATGAAGCCCATTCCTTAGCTTCGGGCGCGGGCGAACGTGGAACCCCGTTTGCGGTAGATTGCTTTGACTGGCATCCCGCAGCGCTTGGACGAATGCGCGACACGTCGGCCAACGCGAACCGGCATGAGGATGTAACGCGCGCGTAATGATGGGCAGCTCGCGCTCGCGCACCTTGGTGAAGTCGATGGGCATTCCCGAAGGCGGCGCGTCGTCTGAAGCACCGCTCCAAAAAGTCCGTTCGCCGGAACACAAGCGTAAGAAGGTGATGCAAAGGGCAAATTGATCCGTGCCGGTCGCGGCGTGTCCATTGAACAGTTCGGGAGCGGCATAGGGAGGCGTGCCGCGCCATCCGCTACGATGCGTTTGCCAACTCGTGCCGGCGCACAAACCGAAATCGGCGACTTTCAGCGTGTCGCCCAGCAGCAGCAAATTACTCGGTTTGACGTCGCAATGCTGCAAGCCGCGCGAGGTTGGATTGACGCTCGGCAATTTCAGCTCGGCCAAGAAATCCAGGGCATCGGCGGCCTGTTCCAGAAGATCGAGCAAATGGTCGGCGGGGATGTTCTTGCCCGTTTCCTCCATGTACGCACGGTGCAGATCTTCCAGATTGCCATCGGCGCGCTCCATGTTCAGAACGATGTGCTGCGAGGTGGCCTGGATGCCGTGCAAGTGAATGATGTTCGGATGACGGAGTTGACTGAGATCGCGGAGGACGCGAATTTCGCTGCTCGCTGTCGTTCGTTCGCGGACGCTGATGAATTTGAGGGCCACGAACCGGGCTTGAGGATCTTTGGCTTCCCAAACCTCGCCGAAAGCGCCGGACCCCAAGCGCCGCGATAGTTGATACCCCGGAATGGGTTGCGAACCTGCCTCAAGCATGAGTCGATTCCGATTGCTGGAGGGGAGAGCGATAAAGTTCCGAGGAAACCGACGGAACTGTACCGAGTTCCGTCACCGATGCTGCTAAAAGAATAGATTGCGGATTGTGGATAGCAAACGAAAATGGATGCGAAAGCGAAAAACGCTCTCTGGGATGCCTTCCCATCGACGGGTTCTTCGACGGATAGCTTGGCGCGTCCTCTTCCGCCGAAACGAGGGGAGGATGCACCCTCGCTTACGCTTCGGGCTTGTCCAGCGAGACCCGCGGCCTGAAGCGTAAGCTGGGGAACGGTATCAATGGTTTGGCGGCGGACAAACGCAATTGCCCACGGCCGGCGCGTTCCAACTCGGTTGCACGTTGGCGGGGGTGTAACTCGTCGCCGGCACGCATGGCACGCACGGATTATAAGCGTTGGCGGTGGGCGGCGGTCCACCCGGCGCGCCCGACGGCCAATAGCCGTGATGGTGAAGCCACATCTCGCAACCCGCCGACGCCCATAACGTCGCCAGCGCCGCCACCAGGAAGAACCGTTTCCGCATCGAGTACCCCTCCTCCACTACTCCCCGGTCGTTTCGCCTGCTTTACCGGGCACGGATGGTTGCGATAATCGCTTCCCATTTTTCCGTCAAGGCCATTGTTTTGCTAAAATCGGTAACAAACGTGGCGACGCCCCGCCTTGCCTGCTACCCTGACAGCGATGAGCCTTGTTTTTGCTTCCTGGAGAAGAGCGTAACGGCATGAGTCGGTCGGTTTGTTGGATGGTGTTCGGCTCGTTGCTCGTCGGCTTCGCGGCGGCGACGGGCTATCTGCTGCGCGAACGGCGCTTGGCCGGACGCGATTTGCCCTCCTTCTCGGTTTACTCCGAAGCGCGCGATGGCTTGGGCGAGGCGGCGTTCGTGCTACGCCAGCTGGGCTGGACGCCCGTGGCCGTCACTCGACCGATTCAAGACAACCGGCAGCGCGGCTTGCTCGTCTTGGCCGAGCCGCCTTCCGGCAGATTGGCCGGCGATGACGCGCTCTCGAAGAATGACGCCGACGCCCTGCTCCATTGGGTCGAACGCGGCAATACCTTGATGCTTCTCGGCAGTAAGAATACCCCGCTGCACGAGGCGCTCCATGTCGCCGTCCTCGACGGCGAGTCGCACGGCGAAGAGGCGTTTCATGCCGTCGATCTCGACGCGGCGGGGGGATACACCGAAGGCTTGGAGCGTCTCAGCGTTGGTTCCAAGGCGACCTTGCGCGCGCCGAGTTCTGCCTTGCCCTTGTGGTGGATCGGCGATCGACCGGGAGCGGTTATAATGGGCCGGAAGAAGGGGCGAGTCCTCGTCGTCGCCGATGCCCGCTGGTTGACGCGCGAGGGGCTGATCCGAGCCAACGGCGAATCGCGCGACGATAACGTGGTCTTTCTGGCCAATGTCGCGGGAGTCGATGGGCGCGACGGCAAGATCTATTTCGACGAATATCATCGCGGCCTCCATTCGGGAGGCGGCTTCTGGGGCTATTTGGAAGCGCATGGAGAACGCGCGACGCCGCTTTTGGTACTGATCGTGCTGTTGGTCGCCGGGTGGACGTGGGCGGTGCGATTGGGACCGGCCGTCCCCACGGCCGTCGTCTCTCGTGCCGACGCGGTCGATTATGCTTCGGCACTGGCACGGCTGTATCAGAAGACGGGAACGCGACGCATGTTGGCGCGGACGCTGATTCGCGGCTTTCTCGGCGATCTGACGCGCTTCCTTCGTCTGCGGCCTCAAGCGCTGCCGGCGGAGATTCTCGCCGCCTGGCGACAACACGACGATGGCCCATCACTCGCGCGCCTGCAAACCCTGTTGCGAGGGATCGGCGAGCTAAGGCGCGGCGAAGCGTCGGAGCGCCAGCTGCTCGTCTGGACCCGCGCATTCGCCGAGTTCACGCAAACCGTAAAGGGCGAACGAAAAAAACCGGCCCTCGGACGAACGACCTAGATGGAAGGCATACACACCACGGAGTATTGCGGATGGATGGAGAGGAGACCGCGACTGTCCCGGAGTGGGTGGAGTCGCTCTTGAACCGGGCGGAGCGAGTCGTCGTCGGACAGCGCGACAATCTCGAATCGGTGTTGCTGGCGCTTTTGTGCGGCGGACACGTTCTGCTCGAAGGCGTGCCGGGCACGGCCAAAACCCTGATGGCGCGCACCCTGGCTCGATTGCTCGCTCTCGATTGCAAGCGCGTGCAATTCACGCCCGATCTGATGCCCTCCGACATTCTCGGCACCAACGTGTTCAATCTACAAAACAGTCAATTCGAGTTCCGCGCCGGTCCCGTCTTCACCGATCTGCTGGTCGCCGACGAGATCAATCGCACGCCGCCGAAAACACAATCGGCCCTGCTCGAAGTCATGGAGGAACGCACCGTCAGCCTCGACGGCATCAGTCATCCGCTGTCCGAATTCTTCACCGTCGTGGCCACGCAAAACCCCATCGAGTACGAGGGGACCTATCGCTTGCCGGAGGCGCAACTCGATCGCTTTTTGTTGAAACTGAACGTGGAATATCCACCCGCGGAGGAGGAAGATCGCATCCTCCGTCTGTATCAAGGGCGCGGCTCCCTGGCCGCCCCACTCGACATCCTCGCCCCGTCCTCGTTTCAAGAGGGAGCGGGAGGCGGCAGAACGCGCGAACAGATCGTGCGGGCGCGTCAGGGCATCGGCAAGATCGCCGCCAAGCCGGAGATTTGCTCGTACATCGGCCGCATCGTCCGCGCCACGCGCGGGATGGACAAAGTGTTGATGGGGGCCTCGTCGCGCGCCGCCGTGCATCTCTTGCAGGCGGCCAAAACGCGGTCGTTGATGAGCGGGCGCGCCTTCGTCACCCCCGACGACGTGAAAACGGTCTGCCGCCCCGTCCTGCGGCATCGGTTGACACTGCAACCGGACGCCTACGTCGAGGGATTTACCACCGACGACATCTTGAATACCGTATTGGAGCGCGTCGAGGTACCGCGCTGAACGAGAAGGTTGTCGCCGGACGGCAAAGTAGAACTCGCCGTCGGCGACAAGACGGCTAATTCCCGGCGGCCCCCGCGGGAGCGAGGACCGCTTCGGTTGCGATGGAGGGAGCAGGGGTGGCCGACACAAAATCGTTTTGCCAGCGCGGCCGCAATCGCCACAACACCACCAAGCAAACGCAGGCCATGAGGGCGAAGATGGCGAAGCCTGGAGCGAAACTGGACGTGGCACGCTTGAGGGTTCCCAAGACGTTCGGCAACAGGAAGCCGCCCACGCCGCCCGCCGCTCCGACGATGCCGGTCAGCACGCCGATCTCTTTGGGAAAGCGCTGGGGTACGAGTTGAAATACCGATCCGTTGCCCATGCCCAGCAATCCCATCGCAAGGAATAGCAATACGATGGCCACCGGAAGCGCGGGCAGACTGGTGAGGCACATCAGGGAGGCGGCGACACCTCCGTAGAGAAACATGAGCATCCGAACGCCGCCGAATCGATCGGCGAGATAGCCGCCGATGGGTCGCAGGAACGAGCCGGATACCACGCAGGCCGTGGTGATGTAACCGGCGTAAATCTGCCCGGTCGCTACATCGGTGGGGAAATACTGATCCTTAAAAAAGATCGTCAAGAAGCTGGCCAAGCCCACGAAGCCTCCAAACGTCACGGAATAGAGCAAGCAGAACCACCAGGTATCGGCGTAGCCGAGGACCAGCCCATAGTCGCGCAGCGATTTGGGCGGCGGTTGCTGTGGGCTGTCTTTGGCCAAGAGAGCGAAGAGGACCAGCGTCAAAAGCAACGGAATCAAGGCGAGTCCGAAGACGGCGTGCCAGCCGAGGGATCGCGCCAAAATCGGGCCGAAGAATGTGGCCAAGGCGGTACCGCTGTTGCCTGCGCCGGCAATGCCCATCGCCAATCCCTGATACTCCGGCGGATACCAGCGACTCGCCAACGGCAGCGCCGCCGCGAAGCTCGCTCCCGCCACACCGAGCAACAAACCGACGAGCAAAATCTCAGAGAACGTATCCGCCCACAACCACCCCAACAGAAGCGGAATCGTCGTGAGCGTCATGCCCAATAGAGCCGTCCGCCGCGCTCCGATGTGATCGGTGAGCAGTCCCAAAACCAGGCGTAGCAGCGAGCCGCCCAACAGCGGCACGGCGACCATGAACCCTTTCTTGTCGGCGTCTCGAATCGGATCGAAGCCGAGCTGGGCCGAAATGCTCACCCCCAACGAACCGATCAGCACCCATACCATGAAACTGACATCGAAGTACAAGAAGGCGCAAATCAATGTGGGAAAGTGACCGGCTCGGCGAAATTCGCGCAGATTCATCGAAGGCTCCGCAGGTGTCATCGAAAAGTTAAGTCAAGCCCGGAGCGCAAGCGACGGGTCGAAGCGCCCGTCGCTTGCCGCCCGTCGCTGGCGCTCCGGGCTTGTTTCGCCCCCGTCGCTTGCGCTCCGGGTTCGTCATACCGATAAGCTATTTAAGTATCGCAATAGCCCGTAATTCAACGAAGCGCACACGGCGCTGGCGACGGCGGCGGGCCAAAGGACGGAGTCATCGCCGCCCATCCAGGCGTTCATCGTCGCCGTCAACAGCCATACTTGCAGCAGCACCACGAACAGAACCAGGCACAATATGCCCTGTAGAATCGTCGTGGTCTGTTCGCGCGTTAGGGAACGGTTCATGTGGCGTTTACCTCCACTCCGACGGCGTGGACGACACCGTCGCGGGTTTCCAGAAGGATGCGCGGCAAAGGGCGGCGCGGCGGGCCGGACATCGGCCTGCCGCTATCGGCGGCGAAATAGCCCTTGTGACAAGGACAATAGAGGCAGTTTTTATCCACATCTGGTGTGACGGCGCAACCCAGATGCGTACATTTCTGACCGAAGGCTACCAGCGTGTTCTCGTCGGGACGCAGTAACAAACAGGGATCGTGTTTCTCCGGATAGTAGAAGGTTGTCGCGCCGCCAATGGGAAGGTCGGCCAGCGAAGCGATGGCTTTGACCGCCGATTTGCGCCGTCCGCGCCGCAGCCAATTCACCGCGCCGAGAGCGATTTGCACCAAGGCGAACGGCAAGCTCGTCAGCACCAGGAAGCGCGTGAAGTCTCGGCGGGCCACGAAGTGATCCCTCGGCCAGTCGATGGGAAAATCGCGACGCCAAGCCGGTTGCTCGTTCATCGGCAGGCCGTTCGGAGCGACCGTGCCCGGATGCGCGGCCTCGTTCATACGCACCCTCCGTCCATCTCAAATAGGCTCGCTTCCATCACATCGAGAGAAAACGGCGCGGATTCCGCCTCGCCGTAGAGGAACGTCGTCACGTCGATGCAAGCTCCCCCCTCACCCTGCCCTCTCCCCCCCAAGGGGGAGAGGGTCGGATGAGGAGGACGAGGCGTCATCATGTTGACCTTGGTGCGAATGGTCTGCTCGCCGAACTGGAAGTTGTTCGTCGGCATCGAGCGCGGCCGCTGGTGTTCGACTTCTTCGCGAGTGCCGAAAAACAATGCTCCGCTGGGACACACCGAAGCACACATCGGTTTTTTGCCGATGGACGTGCGGTCGTAGCACATGTCGCACTTCATCATTAGATCGAAGTCGCTGTTCATCTTCGGCACGCCGAAAGGACAAGCGAGTACGCAGTTATTGCAGCCCAGACAGCGAGCCTTCAAAGCGCTGCGCACCACGCCGTCCTCGCCCTTTTTGATCGCGTCGGCGGGGCAAACCTCGGCGCAGGTCGGCGAATCGCAGTGCATGCACACCATCGGCATGGTCTGCGTCGAGGCGGCACGGTCGAGATACTCCAGATGGATCATCGGCAACCCTTTGTGCGTATCGCATTCGGCGCACGCCTGCACGCAAGCGCGACAGCCGATGCAGCGCGTCGGGTCGATGTAGAATCCATACTGGTCGGGAATCGGCATTCACTCATTCCTCGAACGAGCCGGGAGCGCAAGCAGCCTCTCCGGTCGCTTGCGCTCCCGGCTCGTCTTCTCTCGGCGCGTCGGCCTTGAACACGCGCACGGCGCACACTTTGAACTCTGGGATTTTGCTGATCGGGTCTTGCGCCGCGATCGTCACTTGGTTGATGCTCCGCGCTCCGGCCCAGTGATAGGGCACGAACACGGTATCGGGGCGAATCGTCGTCACCACCTCGGCGCGAAGCGTGCAAGAGCCGCGGCGCGATGCCACCGTCGTCCAATCGCCGTCGGCAATGCCCAAGCGCGCCGCCAAGCGCGGGTGCATCTCGACGCGCGGCTCGGCATACTGATCGACTAGGGGACCGATGCGGCGCGTCTGCGTGCCGGAGAGGAACTGACTGACCACGCGCCCGGTCGTGAGGATAATCGGATAGTCGTCGTCCACGTCTTCGGCAGGCGGTGTGTAAGGGGCGGCGTGGAAGCGCGCCTTGCCGTCGGGGAAATAGAAGCGCCCGCGTCCCTGGGCGATGGGATTCCACGAGTCCGGCTCGAACAAGCGCGGCGTGCCGGGATGGTCTTCCGAAGGGCAAGGCCAGAAGACGCCGTACTCGCGCTCGATGCGTTCGTAGGTGATGCCGGCGTAGTCGGCGATGCCACCGGCCGAGGCCCGGCGAAACTCGGCGAAAATCTCGCTCGGACTCTCGAACGTGAAACCGCGTTTGCGTCCCAGCGCGGCGGCGATGTCTTGCACGATGCGCCAATCTTGCCGCGCTTCGCCCGGCGGATCGACGCACTTGTTGATCTTGATGACTCGGCCTTCGATCTGCGTGACCGTGCCTTCGTCCTCTTCTTGGAGCGAACCGGGCAGTACGATCTCGGCGTGACGAGCGGTTTCGTTGAGGAAGAAATCGATCGCGACGTAGAAGTCCAGCTTATCGAGCATCCGTCCGACGAAGTGATTGTCCGGCAGCGACACCTTGGGATTGAAACAGATGCTGAGCAGGCCGCGCACTTCGCCGCGGTCGATCTTGCGGAAAATCTCGTAGGCATCGACGCCGGGACCGGGCAACTCATCGGCTTCGATGCCCCATATCTTGGCGACGTGAGCGCGATGTTCCGGCTTGGCGATGTCGCGCCCACCGGGCAGTTGGTCGCACTTCTGGCCGTGTTCGCGTCCGCCTTGGCCGTTGCCCTGCCCCGTGATGGTGGCATATCCGCAGCCGGGCCGACCGATGCGCCCGGAGGCCAAGACCATGTTGATCGCACCCAAGACGTTCTGAACGCCGTGCGAATGGTGTTCGATGCCGCGCGCGTGCAAGAGAAAGCTCGTCCGGGCCAAGCCCCATAGCTCCGCCGCTTGGCGTATCGAGCGCTCGGCGATGCCGGTTGTCTCCGCCGTGCGCCGCGGCGTCCAGGCGCGAACGTGTTCGGCCAGCTTGTCGAAACCGACTGTGTGTTGCTCGATA